>JAZDID010000054.1:0-4971 GCA_043805315.1 Nanobdellota archaeon
CGATGTTTTAATTTCAGATATACGTGAGCCACATGGAATTTTAGCAATAAGTGATATGAGGGTAATAGTAACAATCGCTCCCCCAGTATAAAATGGTTAGAGTATGTTGTGAAGGTTTATTTCAGATTCTCAACTTCTTCATCAAATACACGCAGCAGACCATTTTAAAAGGATGCGAATAACACCTGCTACTCCGCAACCCAAATATATTGAATTTATTGATGATTACTGGTACAAATATGTATGTCAAAAGAGTATCATACATTTCGACATCGAAAATAAGTTGAGTTTCATGCTTGATATAGTCGGGAAGAGTATAAAAATATAGATGTTGGAAGGAAGAATATAATATGAGCTTACTAAATAAGCCATTGTGTTGGAGGATTAGATCATGGGTATTTTAAAAGGCTGTAAGCCGCGTAAAGAAGTCTTAAAGGGAGATCTCGACGATGCGATTTTTGCTGCTGATTTTGGCAACCTCATTTCAGGCGATGCTCCTGAAGTTTACAGGAATCCGAAGATATTCTTTCAAAATACTCATCCAGCAAAGCCACTTTGCAAAGTCGTCGAAGCAGTCTTTGGAAGGCTTGCAGATGCAAAGGAGGCTGGGACAACCATTCGGCTTAGTACTGGCTTCGGAGGCGGAAAAACCCACACACTTATGGCGCTTTGGCATTTGGCAAATAACATTGGAAACCCTGCTTTAGGAACCGATCTTCTACCGGCAGCAGGACGCCCTAAATCAGTTAAAGTTATAGCAGTTGATGCGGGCAAAGCTGGAGTGCCTGAATTTACAGCGCACGGAAAGACGAAAATTCATAGTCTTTGGGGGGAGATTTTCTATCAGCTTGGAGGCGATAAGTCACTCAAAGATCTCGGCAAGGCTGACGGCCCAGATGGGTCACCCAGTGATTTACAGATCAAGGCAGCGTTTCCGAAGGAGCCTGTATTAATCCTACTCGATGAGCTTGTCGTATACATGGCGCAGTTGTCTGAGCGGGGACAAGGAAGTCTTATAGGATTTCTTAAAAGACTTGCAGAAGTCGTAGGAAGTCGTAAACAGGCCGTCCTCGTGGTCACAGACCCGGCAGATCAGTGGGTGTATGCTAAAGAGTCTGTCAAGATCGGAGCGGAACTTTCGTCTTCTGGCAAGAAACTTGATGAACTCTTCGGAAGGAAGATGTCTGATTTCGATCCCATCGGCGATGAATCGGCTCGTGTTATTGTCCGCAGGCTTTTCGAGAACGTCGACCCTGCAGCAACCCAGGCGGCATCACAAGCATATCATGCTCTCTATGAGCGAGTAACCCTTGATTCCCCAGGCGCTATACCTCCGGGATCGGCTACGGCTGAGTATTCCAAAAAGATTGTCGAATGTTATCCGTTTCATCCACGTCTACTGGAAACAGCTCAAGGACGATTCGTAGCACTTCAGGATTTCCAGAAGAGCAGAGGCACTCTTCGTCTCTTCGCAAGAATATTAAGAACTATCTGGGAAGCGGGTCGTGATCTCGATCTTATTACTGCAGGCGATATTGATTGGTCGAGCGATAGAATTCAGGCTGATCTTCTTCAGCGACTAAACCGAGATAACTTTAAGTCTGCGGTTTCATCCGATATAGAAAAGCACGCGAAAGAGCTTGATGGTGGTACGCAAAGAGGCATCCATGTTCGAGTAGCCTCAGCACTCCTCTTGGAAAGTATTCCCATGCAGTCCAATAGTGGACTCGATCCGTCAGACCTTACACTGGCTGTGTTAAGGCCTGATGAAGCGGGTCATGAACCGTCAGAGGCCATTGACCGGCTTGTGGGCGTCTGCTGGCACACCTATCCTATGCCTGGAGGCAGGGGCTGGCAATTCCGGTACGAACCTAACATTATTAAGCAGATCGAGGAGCGGATGACCGATATCCCGCTTGAGGATGCCAGGGGCCGTGTTCTCTCGGAGGCTCAGGGGTATTTCTCAGGCCCGGCATTTAAGGTTGCAGCATGGCCGACAAGAGCGCGGCAGGTGCAAGAAGCATCTGATCTGCAACTTGCCCTTTGCGAGGATGAGAAGATCGCAAATGCCGTCTGCATGTTTTCCGATGATACTGACCAGAATGCCGCCATCCCACGGCGCTTCAGGAATGCTATCCTCGCTGTCACTGCAACAACCGCTGCAATGAATGTGGCGGTAGATTGTGCCCAGAGGCTCCTCGCCGCAGAGGCGATCGAGCGTGAGCACAAAACAGGCGAAACGGGCAAGCTTGTCCGCGAGCAGCTCAAGCGTATTCTGCCGGATCTCCAGAAGAGATTCCGAGTTCAGACCTGTCGTTCCTTCGACAGGGTAGTTCTTGCCGGTGGAACGTCTTATCAGATGGAGGAACAGTTCCAGGTGCCTGACGAGCAAATTCTGCAAAAGGCCCATGGCCAGGCGAGCCTTAGGAAATTTCTCGATGCCAAGGGTCTTATCTATCAGCCCGGTGATGCACTCGACACAGCACGCTTTATAAAGGATATCTTGCCGGGCACAACACCCATCTCCGACAAGCCCCAAGTTTATACCGCAAAGGCCGTTCATGAACGCTTCCTTGCAGCTCCTGGGCTTAGGTTAATTCCTGATGGGAGCATCGTTCGCCAGACAGTGTTGAAAGCGATTACAGATAAGAAGGTCGTAGTGAAGCTCCCTGACGGACGTGCCTATGACGCCAGGGGATGTATCGAAGGTCCCGAAGGACGCAGACGGAGGATTCCCGGTACGCTCACGACACTTTCGCTTGATGAAGCCGTGGTGATTACTACTTCTGGTTCTCCAGAGGCTGACTTTTGGACAAAGGAGGATACAAAGCTTGGTCCAAGTGGGCCTGGTGCAGGACCCGGCCCCACGCCGCCTCCACCGCCAGTACTATCACGTCTCACTGCAACCACATGGGAAGAAGTCCTCAAGTATGCAGCCGAAAGACCCCTGCTTGAGATTCAACTCACGACAGGCACCCCTGCTTCCGCCGCGGCCCTTGCCGCTCTTCTCCAGCCTCTCGGGGCTGAGTGTTTGTCTCTATCTGTTAACGTGGGAGGAGACTTTAAGGATGAGGGTCGAGTCGACTTTGCAGCAAGCGGATTTAAGTTGAACCATCCCACGAAGCCTCTCCACATCGCCCAAACAATCTTTAACGCCCTTGCAGAGGGCGGAGCATACGATGCAACGATAACAGCGAGTTTTGGAACAACAGGGCGGACGGGCATTGAGACGCAGTTGAAGGATATTTCAGAGAACGCGCCCGAAGATATATCACCTAAGGCCTTATTCGATAAACCAGAAGGTGCTGCATGAAGGTACGTGAGGCATCATTTGCTCTCCGTGTCGTACACCGCAGGGGTGGTGATGCAGCAATTCTTTACAGGCGGAGACTTACCCAGTCCGGCAAGGAACGGCTCGACCGAATAGCTCAGATGTCGCCTCTCGCCTTCAGCGCAGGCAGTGGCTTGCTGAGGGCAGCTGTTCGCGGCTCGGGCAGTAATACATCGAAGCTTGCAAGCGGCCCCTTCTATCCGCTCGATGGCGACTGGGGCGCACGAGTTGGCTGCTATGGAAAGGTGGCATCTGGGCTCAGAGACGCTGGCCGTCTGCACAAAGCTGCAACAAACCTTCAGCATGCAGACGGCACAGAGGCTGCGTGGTGGCTTGGACTCATGATGAGGCCGAATGGATTACGATCCCTCAGGGCTCTCCGCATTCTTATTGAGGCTGTGAAATGAAGGGCAAGGCTCCTCGGCTTCTCATCGAAGAGTGGCTACCTGCTGCAGCGATTGGCGTGGAATGCACCCGAGAAAGGTCTACCGGGCAGCAGCCGCCAGATAAAAGGTTCCACGTATGGTGGGCACGTCGTCCATTAACTGCTTCACGGGCTGCTGTGCTTGGCTCTCTTCTGCCGGCTGATTTTTCGAGGGACTTATTTGAGAAACTATTGGGGTTTTGGGGCAGTTCACAGGATATTGTGCACGGTCAGAAACTTCTTGAACGGGCAAAAGAATCGGGCATAAAAGTCGAGAATCCACACGGAGAGAGGGCCTTCAAAAACCTCATCAGAGAAAATAATTATATAAAGGCTCATGAAGCAGCGAGAAAGTTGTGGGGCAGCGAAATTTCTGTGATTGATCCTATGTCAGGTGGTGGATCGATACCCTTGGAGTCGGTGCGTCTGGGCTTTCAGACAATTGCAAATGAATATAATCCGGTTGCCTGCTCCATACTTGAAGCAACACTTGATTATCCCTTCCGCCATGGAAGAGATTTGGCTGATAAGGGTAGAAAATGGGGTATGGAGCTACGAAAGCGGTTCAATAAGCGCGTCGAGAAATACTTTCCCCAAAATGGTTTTTTCCCCCTGCACTGTTACATCTTTGCCCGCACTGTTCCTTGTCCTGATACACAGCATCACACGCCTCTGGTACCGGACTGGCATTTGCTAAAGCCGAAGACAGGACGTCGTTTTGCTGCCGAGCCAGTCGTGGATAAGAAGAAAGGCACGTGGAAGGTTAAGATTCGTGAGCTAGGCACTGGAGCGGGGCAACTCCGGGAGCCTCCAAAGCCGGCATACAGTGACGGTAAGGGAATTTCTCTTTTCACCGACCTACAGATTCCAGGCGATTATATCAAGGCAAAAGCACAGGCAGGAGAAATGAAGAGTGCCCTCTATGCCGTTGCCTTTAAGACGAACAAAGGGCTTGAGTTCCATCCTCCGGAAGAGGTTGACCTTGGTGCGATAAAAGAAGCGGAAACTGAACTAAAGCGATTAAGGCTGGGATGGGAAAACACAAACATCATTCCCACTGAGAATAGATACAAAGGAGATTGTGATAGATCTTACGTCTATGGTTTAACCAAATGGGCCGACATGTTCTCTCCCCGCCAACTCCTCTGCATGGGCGTGTTGGTTGATGAGCTAATCGGTTTAAAAAAAGAAATTATAGCAAGAGAAGGGAAGGATC
>JAZDID010000055.1:0-11721 GCA_043805315.1 Nanobdellota archaeon
AAAATCATCTCTCTTGAACCAAGTTCAGCAACTAAGGATCCCAACCACATTCCAGCACCTGATAAGCTCGGTCTCATTCTTGAAATGGGCACTGGAAGAGGAAGGCAATTCGGCGGTGAAACGAAAGACATCTCCGACGACCACGGCTATCTTGCAATTGAAGAGCCAAAGGACATCACAAGCAGGTTTCCTGAGCTTGTTGAAAAACTCAAGCCATGTGCATTTAAAGTACATATCTATTACGGTTTCGGTACTATAGTTAAAGACAAGCTTGGCTCAGAAAAGCAATTCCCGACAGTAAAACCTCTGCTGGCACAATATCTATAAACAGAATACTGCTGGAATTACCACGAAAAGGCGACTTCTCAAACCTTTCCATTCTCACTCGCGATCTTCGCCACACTCACCACCTTGTCGCTTTCATCAAGCTTCATGATCCTGACTCCCTGGGTGTTCCTGCCGATCGTGCTGATGCCTGCACTGGGAATCCTGATGGCGATGCCGTTCTTGCTCATGCAGATGATCTCGTCAGTGTCTGTGACTGGCATGATCGCGACAACAGTGCCGTTCCGCTCTGAGCATTGGATGTTGATCACTCCTTTCCCGCCGCGGTTGGTCAGCCGGTACTCTTTCAGCTCTGTCTTCTTGCCATAGCCGTTTTCTGTCACAGTCAGGATCTTCTCTTCATCAGAGGCGTTCATCATGCCGATGACTTCATCTTCTTTGTCCAGCCTGACGCCGATGACTCCCTTGGAGGTCCTGCCGATCGGCCTGACCTTCTTGTCCGGGAACTTGACAGCCAAGCCTTTCTTTGTCCCGAGAACAATGTACTTTGAATTGTCTGTGAGCTCGACGTCGATCAAGGAATCATGGATGTCTAAGGTGATGGCCTTGATGCCTCCTGCCCGTGGATTCGAGTAGGCAGTGATGTCTGTCTTCTTGAAAATGCCTTTTCTAGTCGCCATGACCAGGTAATTTCCTTCTTTGAACTCCTTGACTGCAATCACTGAGCTGATCTTCTCGCCTTCATCCAGCTCCACAAGGTTGACGATGGCCTTTCCTTTTGAGTAGCGGGAAGCCTCTGGAATCTTGTACACCTTGAGCCAGTACACCATGCCCTGGTCAGTGAAGCATAAGAGATAGGAATGCGTGTTTCCGATAAAGACACGCTCGATGAAATCATTCTCATCAGGCGTGGTCCCGATGATGCCCTTCCCTCCTCTTGACTGCACCCTGTACGATTGGATCGGCATCCTTTTTATGTAGCCGAGATTGCTGAGGGTGATGACCTGGTCTTCAGAGACGATTAGGTCCTCGATCTCCAACGCTGCCTTTTCCTCGCCAATCACTGTCTTGCGATTATCCCCGAACTTTTCGATAAGCTCTTTCATCTCCTGCTTGATGATGCCCAGGATTTTCTGCTCGTCTGCAAGGATCTCTTTCAGCCTCTTGATGAGCTCTAAAATCTCTTTATGCTCGCTCTTGATCTTCTCACGCTCAAGCCCTGTCAAGCGTGCCAAGCGCATGTCAAGGATTGCCTGGCTCTGGATTTCTGTGAGCTTGTACTTTTGCATCAATCCTAATTTGGCTTCTCCAGGGGTCTTTGCCTTTTTCAGCAAGTCGATGACCGCGTCAATATTGTCAATGCAGATGATGAGGCCTTCAAGGACGTGCGCTTTTTCCTCTGCCTTTTTCAAATCATACTCAGTCCTCTTCCGGACAACCTGCTGGCGGAAATGCAGGAATTCATGCAACAGGCTTTTCAAGGGTAATACTTTTGGCTCATTGTCAATAATACAGAGGAAGATGATGCCGAACGTGTCCTTTGCTCTGGTGTTCTTCAAGAGCTGGTTCTTGACAATCTCGACATTCGCTCCCTGCTTCAAATCTAAAACAATCCGGAGTCCTTCCCGGTCAGACTCGTCCCGGAGATCAGAGACTCCCTCTATCTTCTTTTCACGGACATTATCAGCGATCTCCTCGACAAGCTGGGATTTGTTGGTCTGGTAGGGAATCTCCTTGATGACCAATGCGACCTTGTCTTTTTTCCGTTCCTCCTCAATCTTGCTTGTGACAATGATCTTGCCTCTGCCTGTGCTGTATGCTTCCTTGATGCCTGCTCTTCCGGAAATAATGGCTCCTGTGGGAAAGTCAGGTCCCTTGATGATGGTCATGAGCTCTTCCAGCTCGATAGCTGGATTCTCGATCAGCCTAATGACTGCTGTACAGACCTCTTTCAGGTTGTGCGGAGGGATATTGGTTGCCATGCCTACTGCGATGCCTGAAGAGCCGTTGATGAGCAGGTTCGGAATCTTTGCAGGCAGGACTGATGGCTCTTTCAATGTGCCGTCGAAATTATCTGTGAACTTGACAGTCTCCTTGTCAATGTCCTGGAGCATCTGGTCAGAGATCTTGGCCAATCTGGCTTCTGTATAGCGCATCGCGGCCGCTGCGTCCGCATCGATTGAACCGAAATTCCCTTGGCCTTCGATGAGCGGGTACCGCAACGAGAAATCCTGTGCCATCCTGACGAGCGCGTCGTAGACAGCCGTATCACCATGCGGATGGAACTTACCAAGGCAGTTGTGCGACACGATTCCGTTTGCTATGAACTCATGCTCGCCTTCCACTCTAATGTCGTACGTTTTCTCGGGAGCGGCAGTTTCAACCTTTTCTATCTTAAGGAAATAGATTCCGTTCTGCAGCACTCCATTCACGAATTCGGAAAGGGGCGAGCCTATCTTGTCCAATTTCTCGGCTATCCCCCACTCCTCGATCTGGGATCTTCCGAGAGGTAGTGCCTTCAGATTGCAGGAGTACCTGATTTTGGTGCCTCCTTTGTACTTTACACCTTTCCTGAATTTATTCCCATTTGCATCCTGATACCATCCGCTGCCAAGGTGCGTTCTGCTCAGTTCACTGAAAATGACTTCACCGGCATACGGAATCTCGTCGAAACGACTCACCTTCACACTATCTTTTTGCTCTTGTGTGCGTGCAGACTTGCGTTCATCAGACAGCTGCAGCCGTTCAACGAGCAGCCGCGCAAACCTGCTCCGGACCTCGAGATAATGGAACGGGTAGTTTCCGCAAAAACGCCGTCCGTTCACCTCGCGCTCATGATGCTTCATTTCCACGTATCTCGTGCTCATGATGCCCAGATGCTGCAGAAGAATCTGCAGCGTGTCGATCATCTTCTCTGAAACTGAACCGTAATGGATGGAGTTCCTGTCAGCATGAATGCTGCCGTCACCATCCACGAGACCGCTGATGAATGCGTATACCACACTCTTGGGTGAGCGGAGAACCTGCGGAGGTATCTCCTTTGTTTCAGCATACGCTCCCTGTAATGAGAATGCACTCACCAGAAGTTCATTGATCACGCTGCTGTTTATCCGCACCGTATGCATTGTTTTGAGCAGGAGCTGTCCGTCACCCGTTTCATACTCATAATTCCTTTCTTCTATGGCTGCATGGTAATCGAATATATCAGCAAGCACCCTGGATATTCTTTCCATCACTGGTTGTGAACTCGAGCAAAAACCGCATCTGAACGGATACCCTCTCCTGCACCCTTTCTCCACCCAGCCGTCAGAGAGCAGCTGACCCAGAAGATAACCGACATCCTCATCAAGGTATACCATCCTGCCGCCAAGCTCTCCCAGGTACGCGTATTCCTTTATTTCCGGGTACTCCGCCTTTATGACAAGGTGGTCATTTCCATCGAGTTCATCTGCCTTTTTCCATTCGTACGCAAGCTTCTTGCTCAACACTTTGAATTTCTGGGAAGCGGTGGCAGTCACTGAAATGCCATTTTCAAGCGTAATCTTCCTCAACTCCCTCTTAGGCATCTCATACAGCGCTCGCACCCTTCTCTTTCCTTCCTGGCTATATACTGTATCTCCCTTTTCCACTTCTTCGATAGGCACGAGCCCTTGCTCTGTAAGAACTACTGTTCCTTTCACAAAGCATTCTCCCACGATTCTCGCGCATTTCTTTGTCGGCTTGTCATGCGTGTTCCCCAGCTCGTTCATGGCAAATAAGATGCGACGGTGGACTGGCTTGAGCCCGTCCCTCACATCCGGTAATGCCCTGCCGATGATGACAGACATGGCATAGTCGAGATAGGCTGATTTCATCTCATCCTCAATCACTTGAGGAAGGATTTTTTCTGTGGATTCGTCTGCCATGGCCAGAATGCCCTGCTGTTATTTTACAATAAACAGGTTTTTTCCCGTCGAAAAAGCTAAGAATTCAGAACTGAAATCCATTTAAATACCTTTTGGTTTTAAATGCGTTTATACGGGCTGTAAGTGAAGAATTCAGGGGTTTGAAAAGTTGTGTATGTGAGATTGTTTAGGGAGAGTAAAGGTTTGGGCATATATTTTTATACTCTGAGCACCCTTGCTGACATATGGTCTGGTATCTCCTTAGCCTGCTGGGCGCATTTTTTGACGCGACCTATTATGCTCTTATCAAGAGATTTCTGAGACAAGTGCATTATGCTATCCTTGGCAGCGGCGTGTTCTTCATGGCATTCCTCATCCTCTTCTTGGTTTCTCTCATAAGAGGCATTCCTGTGCTTGGAAAAGGATTTTTCCTTGCTGTCCTTGTTACCAGCGTCCTGAACCTGGTTGCGACCATCCTGTACTATGCGGCGTTCAAGACAAGCGACCTTTCATTGACCATGCCCATGATCTCATTCACTCCCTTATTCTTGATCTTCACCTCATTCATTATCTTGCATGAATTGCCGACCATTCCAGGAATAATCGGCATGGTCTTGATTGTCATTGGCTCGTACTTCCTCAACATGGCAAGAAAGAGCAAGAACATTCTTGACCCGTTCAGGCAGATGTACAAGAACAAGGGGGTATTGTACATGTTGATCGTCGCATTCCTCTACAGCATCTCTGCGAACTTTGACAAGCTCGTGGTGAAGAACTCTGACGCCTACTTCGGCTCAGCTATCGTGTATCTGTTCCTGTTCATCTCATTCACATTCATTGCTCTCGTAAAGGTACAAGGACTGGCACATGCCTATGTCAAGAACTTTCCAGTTTTCCTCTTGACTGCAAGCGTCTTGTCCTTGATCGCTATTACCATCAACCTTGCCTACACCCAGCAGATCGTTCCGTACGTAATCTCGATAAAGCGGACAAGTATCGTGTTCAGTGTGCTTTACGGCTGGCTCCTGTTCAAGGAGAAAGACATTACAAAACGACTACTTGCTGCACTCATCCTCCTGGCAGGTGTGGTGCTGATCATCCTCTTCTGAAAAGCGCAACCCATTTAAACAAGAAAATCATTCATTTGGCTATGCTCAGGATCTGCCTTGTCGGTCTGGTGATTTCTTCCTTTTCTCATTTGAAACGCTAAATTTATAATATATTTTCCTTTTCCAAGATCATGGACAAAGAATCAGTCATCAGGAATACTGCAGAGTATGTCAGGAAAGAAATGGAAGGTGAAGGAACTGGCCATGATTGGTGGCATGTGTACCGTGTCTGGAGAACCTCGACCTACATTGCAAAAGAAGAGCACGCTGATCTCTTCATTGTCCAGCTCGGCGCTTTATTGCATGACATCGCGGACTGGAAATTCAACGATGAGGCTGCTGGTGCTCAAGTCACGAGGAAATGGTTAGCATCATTACATGTCGAGAAAGAAGTCATATCCTCTGTCTGCCAGATTGTCCAAGATATTTCTTTCAAAGGCGCAGGAGTAACATCGAATATCTCAACCCTAGAAGGGAAAATCGTGCAAGACGCTGACCGGCTTGACGCCTTAGGCGCGATTGGCATCGCGAGAGCCTTTGCCTATGGCGGCTACAAAAGAAGAGAGATATACAATCCAAACATAAAACCTGAGAGACACGAAACATTCGAGCAATACAAGAAAGGGACAGGTTCCACCATAAACCATTTCTACGAAAAACTGCTCCTCCTCAAAGATCTAATGAACACAGAGACTGGCAGAAGGATGGCTGAAGAGCGGCATCGATATATGGAAGAATACCTGGATAGATTCTATAGGGAATGGAACGGGAAAGAGTAAATTATCTCTTCTTAATTTCCTGCACAATCCTGCTCTTCTCCGGGCTCGTATGCACTTTGAAAGAATGGCCGCAGTACACGCACCGCTTCACCTTGGAGGTGATCGATCCTGCTTTCGGATCATAGAGCATGTCCTGCTTGCACCGGGGGCATCTGAGCTTAAGCATGTTTGTCCTTCTTCTGCTTGTCAAGATTGTCGATTTCCTCGTCTATGCGGTCAAGGAGCTTTTTTGTGGGAACAGGTTTTTCCTCCTGCTCTTCCTTGCGGTCAAAATCCCACTCATCATCCTCCTTTTTCTTGTCAGAATCCACATCTTCCCCTTCTTCAGTCTCTTCCTCTTCTTCAGGGGGTTTTTTCTCTTGATTTTGCGCAGCCAATTGGAGTCTGTCTGGATCTGCAGTCCCTGACCTCGGCAGTTCGACAATCCTCTGCTTTTTCTCAAGCATGATTTCAGGTCGAGCTGCTTGCTCTGGCTGCAGTTTTTGCAAAGCCTGTTCCTGCGATGGCTGTGTCAATGTGGCCTGCATTGGCTCTTGCACAGGCTTCGGCTCTGGCTTCTTGATATCCTTGAACAATTCCTTCAGGCTCTTGCCTCCTTCCACGTCAAAATAGTCAAAGAACTTCTCAGTCACCTTCAATGCAAAGCTCCGTCCTTTCTTCTCCCTGGTGAGGAATCCCATCTCGAGCAATATGCCGATATGCTCGTAAGCTGCTGTCGATCGTGTCTCGATGATGCTGGACTGCAGGACAGGGCTCTTGTAGGCAATGACTGCCAATGTCTCCAAGACAGATTTCGGCAGCTCAGTATCAGCCACGATCTTCCTGACCAGACCGAGAAATTTTTCCTTGACATGAATCTTCCAGCTTTCACCCTCGTCAATAATCATCAAGGCAGAGTCCCGCTGCTCATACTGCTGCTTGAGCTCTTTCAAGGCTGCAAGTACTAGTCTTCGCTCAATACCCAGAATGCCTGCGATGGCATCCACTGTCAGGTTCTTGCCTGCAGAGAACAGCAATGCCTCAACCTCGTTTGTGTACTGGACCATCTTATTTCTCAATAACTGCTTTATCTTTTTTTCTTCGGCTGCTTTATTTTTATATACTTTTCCCCTTTTCTTGATATCTGTCCCTCACGCTCGAGCGCATCAAGAAACGCAAGGACTGTCCCTTGCGAGAGGCCGATCTGCTTTCCCAGCTCTCCCGGGCTTGTCTCCTTCTCCAGCAGAGCCATGATGCAATTTCTCGTGATCATGCTGATGTTCCTCTCCAAAAGCTGATTCTTGGAGTTCACTGCTTTGGTGACAATGCCTATCTCATGCAGCCGTGACAAGAGATCATTGATCCATAATGTGATGTCCTTGTTCCGATAGGTGAGCAGCTCTGGCTCTAAGATCTCGATAGAGGCAGGGGTGAAGTTGATGCAGAGCCAGCTCAGCTTTTCCAGGCCTCTGATAAGCATCTCAGACTCGCAGAACGTGCTCCAGAGGCCGTCTTTCTCTATAGGCTGCGCATACTCTTCCTTGAGAATAATGATGCTGCCTTCCTTCTTGATGTCTGCAAGATAGAGCCTGATTGCCTTTTCTATATGCTCACGCGGATTGCCAAGAACTTCAAACATGACGTTTGCTCTGATGTAGCCTTGGCTGACCTTTTCCTTTATCTCTTCTTTGTGCATGCGCCTTCTTCCTCTTATGAGCCACAAAAATGGCAGCTCCGATGATGAGAGGCAAGACAACAGCGTAGTTTAAATACTTTTTTACTCTCGCACCCTTGGACTCATAGACGGTCTGGCCATCCAATACCGCATACGAGGTTACAGAGTCAAGGCTTTCAGAACCATCAACTGCCTTGCTTTTCAATTCATTGGAAGAAGCGCTGGCATTATAGACCTCGAGATAAAGCTCTGGCGCAGTAAAATCCACAGCAAATGATTTTTCAGCAACAACTTCCTGATCCATGAGCATCATGAGACTCAGGTTATTTACTGCCTTCCTGACACTCATATTGAACTCAAGCTTAGATGTCTCATTCTCCTTGAGGTCTTCCATTGTCAGTTCCTGCCTGTCCACAACTTCAGCATTCACCCTGTTCTCAAGGATAACCTCAACATTGCCCTTTCCTCTCAGCGAAGAGAACACGCGGATCAGACCAGTATCCTCATTAAACTTCTTTGCCCGGGTGTAGAAGGAAATGATCTCAAAAACCTGCTTGCTGCTATTCTTCTTCACGCCTGAAGAGGAGGATGTTTTACTTGAAATCCCGGTCAAGGAAGATTGCTTGGCTTCCTGTGTCTGCGCGCAATATTCCAAGTTCTGACCCTGGAGCAACACCTGAGCTCGTGCAGTCGTGTCCAGGCCTTCTGCGACAACATCATAATAGCCTTCCTTGTATTTTCCTTTGCAGTTCGGCAGGATGAACAGGGGAATAACCAGCTCATAATTCCTGAACTTGTCTTCCAGGTTCACCTGATTCGTCTCAGAAACCTTCTCGCCGTCCCTTTCGATAAAGATCTTTATTGTTTTTTTGCCAGTGTCTCCCTTATATGCAGCAAGCGTCACCTGTACAATGTCTCCAAACCTGGTATAGCCATCCTTGCTCGGATTCACCTCTGTGAACGCGAGTGTGCTTACCAGGATTCTCTCCTGCACGTTCTTGACAATGAACATCGCATCATTCCAGGTTTTGTTGGCAGAGTTGTTGCAGGCTATGAAGTCCAGGCTGTTCCTGAGGAAAAACACCATGAATCCCTCGTCGATGTCAGGCGTGTAGGTCTTCTGGTTGGTATTGCTCGTGGAAACATTCTTCATCTCCTTACCAAAGATGTCAACGATTGCATAGGAAATCGTGAACAGAAATGACTCGTCAGAAAGCCTGTTCTCAAACACGATCCTCTCCTTGTTCTCAACCACTGTTTTGTCCAGGACAAGGTCAAGAGAGACAGTGCAGGGGATTGTGCCTGGGTCAATGACTGAAAAGTTCTTGCACACCGCGTTATTGGAAAGGTCTGGATCTTCTGCAGAGCTCTGCACAATCCTGCCACAGAGCTGAAACCTTCCAACAGCAGCAGGAGTGAATCTTCCCGTATCGCTGGCCGTGTATGCATTGAAGGACTTGTTGAACATGCCTTCACCCACAAGCACTGCAACAGTATTGTTCTCCCGCTCTTCATATCTTGTGATGTTGTAAAGGACAAAGACTGTGATGTTTTCATCCCTTCCTGAAACATGATCGAGGTTCCTGAGCTTGAACAATGAACTGTATGTTATTCCAAGAAAGAGCACATCTGCAACCTCTGCAGACAAGCTGACATCAAAGCCAGAGGGAAGGATTTCAGTCTCATTCTCAATCTCATCAGCGCTGGAATACACGCTGTTCAGTGCACAGGGCGTCCCTCCTTCCCTGCGGGATTCCAAAAGCAGCTTACCAGTGCTGTCATTAAAAGGAATACTTTCATTAGGAGAAATATAGATCTCGAGGCTATAGCCAGTGCCGTCAGCAAATGAATCATCATAACGTAACGAGTCAACAATGCTGTTGTCGAAGATCAAGAAAAGAGCATCTCCATCATTGCCCAAGTTATCACCAATAGTGGGACCGGCACTGTATATCGAGCAGTTCAGGCCTGTATAATTATATCCCTCTTCCACAACCAGGCTATATTCTGCACCCTGGACATACTGCAGAAGCTCAAGAGAGTCATTGAAGCTCAGATCTCCCAGGAGATAGCTGGACAGGTTATCTGTCCCTTTGATCTCCACAAATTCTTGGTTATTGTCCGGGCCTGCAGGATTGTACATGACCTCATTGATCATGAGCTGGCCTGAGACGCTCGCGAGCATGCAGAAAAAGCAGGAGAGCGCAAACGACAACAGGCAAACCTCGCTTTTTCTTAGATTCATGCATAAGAGAAAATATCCTGGATTTCATAAGCCTTCCACTCCCTCAATGAAGAAAATTCAGAAAATCCAAAACACCTGCATATTGCAGCCCTGTTTCTCCGGAACTTCATGCTTTTCCGGGTTTTTTTTCATGATTCTTGCATTTTTCTTTTGGTGATTTTCACCAGAATATCCTCGATTATTTTTTCACTATTGCGAAATAATGAGAAAAGTTTTAATACGCTCTTTAAAATGTCTCTACCATCGAAAATCTGTTTTCGGGGTGGAATGCCAAGAGGTGATGCATGTTTAAATTTCTGAAAAGAATGAAATCCCCGCCTCAAGCAAGCTCTCTGGAGATCCCCAAGCCGCCTGCCTCAATGCTCACCCTGCAAAAGCCAGCAGACCAAACTCCACAGACCCTGCCAATACCTCCACTTGCCGGTCCAGAACAATTAGGACAGCCAAGCACGCCTATACAGCCTGTTCCAGACATCGTCCTTGGCCAACTTGACCAGAAATTTACCAACACACTTCCTCCTCCGCAGATAAAAGCACCGATGGCTATTGAATTCCCTGACATCCGGCTTCCTCTTCCCAAAGAAGAGCCTGATAAAGAGGACATCAAGCCAGCCAGCCAGCCCATGGAAGTAATGGCCCCTCAATCTCTCTTCAATCCTGCTGAACAGGACACAGAAGCACGAAAAGCTCCTGAACAAGAGCCTCAGCAAGAAACAGCCGAGTTCGTCCTGCCTGACTTTGAAGAAGAACTTGTACTTCCCGAAATATCAGAGGTGACTGAGGATGAGATTCCGCCCCATCACCTGCAGCAAGCGAGCCGAACGCAGGCAGGAGAAAATCCCGAGCCATTGTATATCCGTGCAGCGGACTACCTGACTCTCATGAACATGAAAAAGGAATTTGCGCATGACCTCGCGGGTGTCTTCGAGAAATCAGAACTGCTGGTGAAGATGAACCAGGACTATACAACCAAGCTGGACAAATGGTACCTGCTCTTGAATGCTGTACAGGAAAAATTGATCCTCATCGACAAAAAATTATTTGACGAACGCACATAGGTGAAACCATGAACAGGGCAGTATATGTGAAGATTGACGATTACCAAGAGATACTGAACATCATTGAGGTGATCAAGGGAAACCTGGACAA
The DNA here is from genome assembly GCA_043805315.1 of Nanobdellota archaeon. Taxonomy (GTDB): domain Archaea; phylum Nanobdellota; class Nanobdellia; order Woesearchaeales; family JAHJEM01; genus JAHJEM01. The sequence continues at coordinate 11,106 of JAZDID010000055.1, forward strand.
GACCAAAGACACGATCAGCGCGATCAACGAGCTCAAGCAGCGCGAGGATGAGATCCTCCACAGCTGGACAAGCAACCTTGACGAGATCACCGGACGCATCGAAGACATCAGCAAGACACTCTTTGAACCAAAGGAATAGAACATGAAAGAGACCGACTATTTCATCTCGATCATCGAACCCGAGTTATTGAGGAAAGTGCTTCTGGAGTCCTCAAAAGAGATCATCCTCAACCTGCAGGACTACCAGCGCCTCCTGCTCATCAGGAAGAACAAGCTCGAGTACACGGACAAGCTCAAGCTGCAGATCAAAGAACTGATGTTCCTGATGGACAAGCTCGACAAGCTCGTGCCAGACCGGGAGATCAAATACGAGAAGGAACTTGCGGGCAAACAAGAGAAGAAAAAACAGGAACAGCCACAAGAGGATCACCTGCCTGCCTTCACCATGATCAGGCAAGCCAAGTCCAAGAAAACAGGGCAGAAGCAGCCAATCCAACAGCAGGCAGTCCTGCAATCAATGCAGCAGTCACCGCAGAAAAAAGAAGAAGGGACAGGCATCGCAGACCTGAACAAGCTCGAGGCAGCACTGAAGAGCATCGAAGAGAAGCTGGAAAGG
>JAZDID010000056.1:0-4499 GCA_043805315.1 Nanobdellota archaeon
TTCAATGTACTTGTTCTTCAGGATCGCCTTTGAGCTGAGTATCTTGTAGGGCATGGGAAACAGTATTGTTAGGCGTTTTTTATATAGTTTGCGATTCTTGGATTTGTAGCAGAAAAATATTTAAACAAACTCTGCCAAGACATTTTTATGAAAAAAGTAGTCCTCATCTCCTTCTTCATTATCCTCCTCTTTCTCCTCTTCCTCCTCTCCTCCTGCTCCTGGCAGGAGTTCTCTGACAGCGTGGACTCTGTGGAGAAGGAATTGGTCAAGCTCTTCAGCATCTCGTCCAGCAAGAACACGACAAATGAGCCTGAAGTGCCGAAGGTGGAAGAGTGCGTCTCGCAGGAATGTATGGAGAGCGCATTCAGGCAGTGCCTTTGGGCAAAAGGGAACTATACCGACAGCATGGCAAGGCAATTGGAGCTCTCGATCGACAGCATGGAATCTGTCAGGGAGAGGTTTGGCCAGGATGCTGACTTCTGCTATGTGACGATGAAGATCGTGCGGTCCTGGAACGCCTCTGAGCAGGGCGCTGTCTATTACTGCAAAGTCCCCAAAGAGCATGGCAATGATTCTATTGAGGATATCTTCACGACGACAAGCCCGTATTGCGGAGGAACCATGTTCGATGAGATGCAACCTGAGGTGAAGTTCTTCACCTACAGCGATGCCGGCCTGCGCATCTCCCAGTTCAACGTGACAAGCAGCGAGATTGTCTTTGACTTCACGCCAACAGACAAGACCATCTACCTGAAAAGCATGCAGGTGTCCGGCGCGTTCTTCGAGAACTGCACGCTCGAGTTCAAGAACCCGCTCAAGATCCTCAAGGGAGAGCGGCAGGTCATGTCGATCGGCTGCTCAGGCATGCACTATGAGTCTTCCCGCGTGTTCGGGAATTTTGCAGTCAGCTATTATGAGAAGCCGAGTTTCATCGAGCTGAAGAATGCAGAAGGCAGCTTTGTGGGAGTCACATCTTAGAAGAGAGTGATCGAGAGTAACGCTGAGAAATAGGGGTCATGCTGTCTTGTTCTCTTGTGATTCTTCTGATACCGGCTGCTTTTCACGGATTTCTTCGGTTGCCTTTTTTTCTTCTTCGGCAGTTTCTTCTTTGGCAGGAGTATCGTTAGGTGCTGTTGGTGCTGTCTCGTCCTTTTCCTTCTTTTCCTTCTTGTGCTCCCTCTTGTGGAGCTTCAGGAAGTCTCTTTCTTTCCCGAAATCCTTCTGTGCCTGGAGGATGAGGATGTCTTCTGTGGTGAGCTTTTTCGTCTTCTTGATCTTTTCCTCGACCTCTTTCTCTTTTTCCTCAAGGGTCTTCATGACCTGCTCCCGTGTCTCCTCCTCGAGCTCGATGTTGTTCTTGTCGAGCTTCTCCTTGATGTCCTTGAGCTTTGCGAGGGATTCCTTGAGCTTCTGGTTGGTCTCAGCGAATTCCTTCTTGAACTCGAAGAATTTCTGGTATGCCTCCTCTTCCTTGTTCTTGAGCTCGTTGATCTCCTGCGTGCTTTCGAGAAGCTGCTCGTGGTGGTCCTGGCTCTCCTTGGCTGACTTCTGGATCATGTTGTGGAGCGCTGTCGCCTCCTTCTTCAGGGCTGAGATCTCGCGTTTTTTCGCCTCCAGCCGTTTGAGGACGTCATTGAGCTCTTTGCATTCCTCGTATTTCTTCCTGAGCTTCTTGATCTCCTTCATGAGCTTTGTTTCCTTGTCGAAGGACATGGGCTCTGTTTGGATCAGGAATTCGATCTTCTCGATCTGTTTCTTGAGCTCTTGGGGGTTCTCTGTGATGCCGAGCCGCTCCCGGGTCTTCTCGTATTCCTGCTCGAGAGTCTTGATCTCGGTGATGTCATCCTTTATCGTCTTGTTGAGGCTGTCCCGCTTCTCCTTTATTTCCTTGACCTCAGACGTATAGGTGTTGCGGATCTTCTTCTCGTCCTTCACGCTGCCGATCTTGCCGAGAATCTGCCTGTTGATCTCGTCTTTCTGGGAGAACCAGTGCTCCTTTTCCTTGTTGATCTGGTTCAATCTACTCTTGAGAAGTGAGATGTCGTTTTTTGTGTTTTTGAGCTCATTGATCAGCTGTTCTTTTTCCTTGTCCGTGAGCATTGTTTTTCCTGCGTCTGAAAAGAAAAAATGAAAAAAAGGAGTCTTAGCCGAAGAGGGCTCCGAGGCCTGCTGCGGCTGCGGATTCGTCCTTTTTCTCTTCTTTCTTCTCTTCTTTCTTTGCCTCTTTCTGGCTTGGTTCAGCTGCTGCCGGCGCTGCTGCCTGCATTATGCTTGCGTTCTTGATCGCATCGTCTATGTTGACTCCGTGCAGTGCCGCGACGAGCGCCTTGATCCTGCCGTCGTCAGCCTTGATGCCTGCTGCCTCAACAACTTTCTTGACCGAGGCCTCTTCAACCGGTTTTCCTGCCTTGTGCAGTAACAACGCTGCGTAGATGTATTCCATGGTCATTTCCTCCGTTAAACATAATTTTTGAGCAGTTCTTGGATGCGTTTGCAGTGGATGGTGTTTATGTGATGCTGCTTATTTGTTGTGTGCTGTTCAGTTGCCTTTCTGGTTTTTCCATATGCTGTTTTGTTACGCGCTGTTTCCTTCAGTGCCACCCTCTCTCAATTCGTCTGTGCGGCTATTCCTGCAGCAATGCCTTCTGCCCTTGCGAGTATGATGGCGAGGGTCTCTTGCGTGATGATGCTGTTCTCGACGGAAATATGATGCGCTGCGCGGTGCGCCTTCATGATGAGCGGCCCGATGGTCTCCGGCGCGGCGTAGGCGGTCTCCAGTGCGATGCCGAGTGCGCTCCGGTATGCAGCCATGAAGTTGTTGTAGTACGCTGTCTCATCGACATCCAATACATCCTTGGTGAGAATCTCGCCGTTCTCGAACACGGCGACGACATCAAGGCCGATCTCCATGGGCTCGATGCCCAGCCGCTGGAGGATGCTCGCGAGCTTCTGGCTGACGACATCGCCTTCCTTGGCCACGACGCTGTCCTCCTTGATGGCGACCTTGCCTCCTTCTATCATGGTCTTGATCTTGAACTGGCCGAGCTCGCCGATGACTGGTCCTGGAGCGAAGCTGGTCAGACCTTTCCTGACCATGATCTCTTTCGGGGCTTTCTGGCCTCCCTTGATGGGCGCGTTTGATTTTGATTTCTTGATGATGCTGTAGAGCTTGAAGGGACTCTCGTTCGTGAACAATAATGCAGGCATGCCTTTCAGGTAGGGCTTGAGCTTGAGGACATCCTTTTTTGGAGACTGATCCAAGATGAGATTAAGGTAACGGCGCTTGGTCATCTTGATCAGGACAGTGTCCCGCAGGGTCTCTTTCATCACTTGCAGCTGGCGCGCAGGCAGGTTCTCCAGGTCGAGGACTGCGATGATGCTGTATTTCTCGATGAGCTTCTTGAACTCCTCGACAGTCTGCTTCTTCTTCTCAGAGACGTGCGCTTTGTAGACGCGCTTGCCGTTGACATACTCATCGCCGGCTTTCTTCTTTTTCTTCTGTGCTTGCTGCATGGTCATCAGACAGGTATTTTCAGGTGAGCTTGATGGGTTTTCCCATGGTCAATTTCAGGTAGATGTTCCGGATGTTGTGCTTCTCTTTTGGAAGGTGGTGGATGAGCTGCTGGTAGATGGTCATGATGTTGTCGGTGATCTCGTCATCAGGCTGGCTTTCCTTGCCGACCATGAGGTGGATGACTGGCTCTTTTTTCGCGCTAACCTTTATTGTCGTCTGCAGCCGGTCAACCAATGGCTTGAGGTTCGCATTACCAGGCACGACGCAGCCAGCCTTGGGATTGGGCATCTTTCCCCGCGGTCCGAGCGAGCGGCCGAATATCCCCGCCACCTTGGGCATGATGTTGGCCTGGGCGATGAAGTAGTCATAGGTTTTTGCGAGCCGCTTCACCTTCTTCTTGTCTCCATAGACAGGGAATTCATCCTGGGTGACTGTGAAATCGCAGATAGTCTTTGCCTGGTCCTGCAGCTCAGGGCCGACGAATCCGCACACCTTTATTTTCTTGCCAATGCCGAAGTGGAGCGTGACAAAGAAATCCACCTGCTCTTCAGGGTTCTTGAGGTTCAGCTCCTGGAGGTTGACGATTAAATCATACGACTGGGAGAATTTCCGTTGCTTCGAGTTCTTCTTGACATCCTCGATCGCGTTCTTAATATCTTTCTTGTCCATAATAATGCCCTCCTACGCGCGGTAGTGCTGACGGGAAAATCTTAGGATTAACCTGAAAACAAGCGTGAGAACCGCGGGTGGTTTATAAAGATTGCTGTTTGCGGGGGTGTAAAGTTGACGTCACCTATATAAATTCAAAATAGAAAAAATGATTTATACCATTTTAAAGAAGAAAGCAAAATATTTTTGTCGATTTTAATAGGGTTTATTATAGGAATAATTGTTTTGAATTTCTTAAACATCACACGTATTTATTCTGTAATGTTTTGTGTGCTTTTTTTAAATTACTTTATCTTTATTTTTTAACAAAACATAT
>JAZDID010000057.1:0-7075 GCA_043805315.1 Nanobdellota archaeon
GGACACACCGACGATACCATGACGACAAAAACGAATTTTGAGGCGCACATGCCCTACACCTTTGACGTCTGGGGAGTCGAAACCCTGGGCACGCCAGACCTTGCCACACTCCAACAATACGACCTCATCTTTCTGTATGAAAACGGTGTTTCTGGCCAGTCAGAAGCTGTCGGAAACGCAGTCTATTCTTACTTCATGGACGGCGGCAATGTCGTGATCGCGACGTTCTACTGGCAAGACAGAGGCGCAGGATACTTTGACAACACTGGGTGGGGCAACCTTGAGACTGTCGACCCCTTTGTGAGCGCCTTGATCAATGGAGAATATGGCAACCGGTATAGCGAGACCTGTGTCCTGGACACTGCTTCCATGATGACTCATCCACTCACAGACGGCATCACCTCGCTGTCTGTCCCCACTTACTGCGGAGGCGTCACAGCAAAGCCAGAAGCAACAGTTGCAGCCTATTGGACAAACGGAGACCCGGCGATCGGCTACACAGAGCTTGGCCAGTGCCAAAGAATTGTCGGAGTCACCATGTTCCCGCCAATGGAAAATTATGGCGGCTTTACCGGAGACTTCTACAAGGCTTTCGAGAACGCCATCAGCTTTGCGAACAATGACTGCAATCAGATCCCAGAGCTCGGCAGTGTTTTGGCTGTCGGCGTTGCAGTGATTGGTGCACTCGCAGGATTCTTCCTGTTGCGGAAAAGGGCGTAAATTATTTCTCTTTTTTTCTTTTTTTTATTTTCTTTTTTTGCTCTGACAGCATGCAGAGCAGTCTAGAGGCTAAAACTTTATAAAGGAAAGCACATTCCTCACCTACGAAGAAGTAGTAAAAAAAGAGAGCGAGGGAGTTGAAATGAAAAATATCTTTGTTATGTTTACAGTGCTGGTTGCGCTCATGAGTTCTTTTGCGCTTGCAGCCACAGATGCTGCAGTAAGCGGAAGCGGAACAAATAGTGGAAACATGAATCCAACAGACAGCGTATCTGTTGACCTGACCAATAGGCTTGAAATGGACATGGAACCAATGGTCCAGGAAATCTCAAAAGTCAGCTGCGACATGGGACATCCGGTTGTTGCATTTGATGTCTCAAAAGGCCAGTACATAAGCGATGACACAAAATTCGTCACAGACCTTCTGAGCGCAGGATACTTCGTAGGGACTATCAATATCGCAGACCCTGCGGATGTCGCAATCCTGAATGATTGCGTCGATGTCCTCATCATAACCGATCTCCAGCACGATTACCAGCTTCTCACTCCGTACACTTCTGCAGAAGGGGATATTATCAAGACGTATGCCCTGAACGGCGGCGGTTTGATCGTGAATAGCGACTGGGGCCCGTATTTCACAGCATACACTGACAATATCGTCAACAAATTCGGCGTCTACCAGGCAGAATACATAGAGGACCTCACTGATTATGACAGCCAACCCGCATGGGTCATCTACCAGGAGGACAATTTCGCAGGACATCCTATAACAGATGGTGTCCAATCAGCAGAGATGCTCTACGGCGGAATCCTCTATCTTGACGGCAGCCCATTTTCGCCAATCATCACAGCAGACGCTGATGCAAGCCCTTCAAATGCCATAGTTACAGTTGCAGGACAAGCAGGTGAAGGCTGCGTTGCAGTATTTGACGACACCAACTGGATCCAGACCCTTACCAGTGCTGATGGCTATGCAAAACAGGACAATAACATCATGGCCATGAATACAGTGGACTGGGCAGCGCATTGCAGTGAACCTCAGATCCCAGAGTTCAGCCTGCTCGCAGGCGGGATCGCCCTGATTGGTGCGCTTTGCGCGTTCTTCCTCCTGAGGAAGCGGTAAAACCTTTTTCTTTTTTTTCCTTTTCTCTCATAAAATGCAAAACTTTAAATAGTCATATTCATTTCTTACTTCTAAGAAGTAAGGGGGTAGACTATGAAAAAACAATTAGCATTTTTGTTAGTATTGTTCATTGCAATAATGGCTGTGCAGGCAGCTGACGACGACATATGCCCTGCGCAAACAGATGAGCAGGCAGTGTTCGCGATGTATCCTGAGCTTGCCATGGATGTTGAAGTCATGGAAACTGAGAATGCAGAGCAGTGCATCAACACTCCAAACACCTGCACTGACACTGACGGCGGGATAGAAATCTTCACGAGAGGAACTGTCAGCGGCACGTTCTTCGGCCATGCCTATGCATGGAGCGACTATTGCATGCCCTGCTTCCCGAACAAGCTTGTCGAGTTCTACTGCCATGACGGCAATTGCGGCAGCACTCCGCGCTTCCAGATATTCACCTGTGAGCTCGGATGCGACAACGGAGAATGCATTGACCGTGAGATCCCTGAATTCGGCCTGCTCGCAGGCGGCGTTGCAGTGATCGGCGCAATCGCAGGATTCTTCCTGTTGCGAAAGAGAAAGTAAATTCCATTTTTTCTTCTTTTTTTCTTTTTTTCCTTTTCTTATTCTTTGTATGTTTTCTGGGCAACACCACACCAAAGAACACTACTTAAAAGTGATTACTTCTCCGTAACATTTATAAATAGAAAGCAGTTCACCAGAGCATGAATCCAGAATCCTCGCTCGAAAGAGTATTCAGGGAAACCTGTGCAGATCTCGGAACAGTGCTCCAAGAGGAAAATACAGGGCCCGAATACAGCTCATTGTTCTGCAAAGATACAGGCATCACCGTATCATACCAGCGCTATCATGAAAAAGAGTCTGGCTGTGGCTGTCCCTGCAATCATGAAAAAGACACTGAATTCGAGATCGCCTCGTTTCAGGGAGCAAGCAAGATAGTCATCTCCGGAGAATTGACCAACAATATCGCTAAAAGCTACCAGCTCCAGTTTCATGTTCCAGTCAGCCAGCGCCATGCTGAACTCCAAAAGATCCAGTATGATCCGAAGAGGAAAAACCCGCATCTTCATCTCTCAAACCTTATCGGCTACATGGTTTCTCAAGATGAACATCAGCGAGATGAGAACCCTGACGCATACCGTGTGTTCAAGACAGAACTCGCGTCATTGCAGGGAGTCAAGACATTTGTCCTGAACCAGCTGAGGACTTGAAATTGAGCCTGCTCAGCCAAACTTACACTCTCACCTCTTTCAACCCGTCAATGCGGTCATGATGGATGACATCCAGATAGATAAGCTTTTTCTCTTCAGGAATCCAGACATAGATGATCCTGTACCTCTTGTCCAGGCGGGCATGCAGCGGATGGTCAACTGAGGCGCCATGGACTGCGACAGACCTGAGCGCGCCATGCAAATAGTCAGTGAAAGAAGGGGCTGTCTCAATTCTATTTTCCAGCTCAACAATTCTCTTATGGAATTGGGGGTTTTTCTCATAGAACTGGACATACTGCGTCTTCTTGTACACATATTTCGCGTCGATGTATGGCTTCTGCTCGACTCTTTTCTTCCAAAACTCAGAATAATGCTCGAGCTCTGCGCAGAAATTGAGCATATCTGACAGCGCAGAATACAGCTGGTCAAGGTCTTTTTTCCATTCCTTTTTCTCTTCGTCGGTCAATTCCTTGAATGCCGCTTTATTGTAGAGGTGAGGAATTTCGAGCACGTCTTTGAGGAGCCTTTCGGCATCTTTCAGGCAGGTGAACAGCTTGCCCAAAATCATCTGGATGTACTCGACAAGCCTTTTGTCTTCTTTCTCAAAATAGGTATTCTCATCAGCAATCCTGAATGTGTTCATGCTTGAGAGCAGAGGCTCTTCGAATTCCTTGAGCTGGGACAATACAGCCACCAATCGCGATATTTCTTCACCGGTGATTTTGGAGAAATCAAGATCAACCACGTGCGCATAGAAGATGAACTTATGCTCGATGATGAAGGACTGCCGTTCCACTTCTTTTATCTGGCAGAGCACAGAAAGGTCAATCTTGCGCAATTTTTCCAGGATCAATTCGAAATTGCTCAGCTCAGCAATCTGAATCCTTTTTCTCAGGATGTCCATAAGCAATGAAAAAGAGGACGAACTTCGTATATAAAATTTTCCATTTTCCCTCCTGAGAAACCTTTACATATTCCCTGCTGAAGGAGAAACATTTATAAATTATCTTATGCCCTTTCTTGAAGTTGCGCATGAAAAAAACAGCGCCTGAAAAGCAAGGCAATCCAGTAAAGAGAGAGCAGAAATGGATCTGCACAGTGTGCGGTCACATCTATGATCCTGCGGAAGGCGATCCTGACACCGGCATCCCGCCTGGCACCAAATTCGACGATCTTCCTGAAAGCTGGCAATGCCCTGTCTGCAGTTCACGGAAAGAATTGTTCGAGCCCATGGAGGAGTGAAACCAGCAATTTCTAAGCATTTCGAAAAATAAGAGAGAGTATAACATTTCCCGCTCTTACACAGACACCTCCTCCTCGACCTCTGTAGGAGGGCTGATATCCACAGCAATCGTTGCTGATTTCTCTTCACGCAATGCAGAAACATGGATAAAGAGAAGCAGAGAGCTATTGTTCTTGACCACCTTCAGCTCTACTGCGTGTAGGTGCTCGAGATCATCCTGGCTGATCTTGAATTCTGAAAGAATGTCTTTAGCATGAAGGACCTCAAGGCTCACAATCTTCCCAGTGGTATCAAACTCAAGATGAAAGTCTCCTACAATGGACGTCGTATGAACTTTGCTGTTTTTTTTGTAGAGATACAAGAGATCATGGGCCGTATCATAGTGAAATGCCATTTCCTTTATCAGGTACTCGCTCCTGTTATTATCTGTATTTCTTCTTTTCATGATGCCTGTCTGTCCTGATTTTGAATATGGTTATCACATATAAAGATTTCGGTTTGATGCTTGCCGGGATTTTATATAGCTCATGCTTGCTGAGCTGGAAATAAAGATCATGGACGTATCGGTAGCTGATGTTCTTTGACTCTGAAACTCCGACAAACACCAGCCTATGAGGCTTCAGGAGGTTCCTCACAATCTCTTTCCTGTTTATATCTATACTCACTGACAAAATAAGTTATCCAATTGTTGTCAGTTCGTAATAGTGGGTGACTCAGGCACGGATAAAAAATTGTGTCACCCACTATAATCGTTCGACCTTTATGGAAAAGTGCGGCTCATTAAACTCTATCTGATCCTCGGAATACCTCATGAGAATCATCTTTACCTCATCCAGGTTAGCTGTCCGCACTCTCACTTGCATGGAGGTAATTGTAATTCTTAACAATATACGCTTTGCTTGAAAAATTCCTCTTTTTTTTCAGAAATAATGGATGTGTTCCGATTACATTCCCAAGATGAACCTGTGAGATCTACTCTACCCACACCTTTTCTATAAAACCCGCAAAATATATAAACAATCCTCTAAACTCTTTGCGCATGGCAGAAGAGAAAAAGAAGAACGTCGGCGTCACTGTGAAAAAGGATGAAAACCCTTCTGAATGGTACACGCAGGTGATCCAGAAGGCAGAGCTTGCAGAGTATACAGACGTCTCTGGCTGCATGGTCATCAGGCCACGGGCATACCGCATATGGGAGAAAATCCAGGACGCGTTCAACGCAGAGATCAGGAAATTAGGAGTGCAGAATGCCTATTTCCCTATGCTGATCCCCGAACACCTGCTCACCAGGGAGAAGGAGCATATCGAGGGTTTTAGTCCAGAGGTCGCCTGGGTCACTCACGGCGGTAATTCCAAGCTTCCAGAACGGCTCGCGATCAGGCCAACCTCAGAGACCATCATCCATGACAGCTTCAGCAAGTGGATACGCTCATACAACGACCTGCCGCTCAAGATCAACCAGTGGTGCAATATCATCCGCTGGGAGTTCAAGAATCCTGTGCCATTCTTGCGAGGGCGAGAATTCCTATGGCAGGAAGGCCATACTGCGCACGCCACCAGAGAGAGCGCTGTCGAAGAGGTGTTCACGATCCTGGACATCTATGCACGGATATTCGAGGAGCTCGCCGCGATCCCTGTCATCAAAGGAATAAAGACAGATGCTGAGAAATTCGCAGGCGCAGACTTCACAACCAGCATCGAGACCATCCTTCCGAGCGGAAAGTCAATCCAGGCAGGCACATCGCACTGCCTGAGCCAGGACTTCGCAAAGGGATTCAACATTCAGTTCATCGACAGGGACGAGCAGAAGAAACTTCCCTGGCTGAACTCCTGGGGAATCAGCACACGGCTGCTCGGTATCCTCGTGCTCATGCACGGCGATGACAAGGGCCTCATTATTCCGCCAAAGCTCGCTCCTGTGCATGGCGTCATTGTCCCTATCCAATCTGCCGGAGCAAAGGAGATCGTGAAGATCAGGGACAGCCTGAAAGAGTTCGCAATCATTGTTGACGAGAGGACACAATACTCTCCTGGCTTCAAGTTCAATGACTGGGAGATGAAAGGCGTGCCGATACGGATCGAGATCGGGCCGAAAGACATTGCAAAAGAAGAGGCTATCCTTGTGAGACGAGATACAGGAGAGAAAAAGGCAGTGAAACTGAAGAGGATACGAGAAGAGTTCAGCGCATTGCTCGACGACATTCAGGAGAATATGCTCAGGAAAGCCAGGAAGAGACTGGACAGCCTGATTGTCGAAGCCGCTGACTTTCACGCATTCAAGAAAGTAATCCAGGCAAAGAAGGCTGTTAAATGCTATTTCTGCAACGAGAAAGCGTGCGAAGAAGAGATTGCGAGCCAGGTCGAGGGTGTCAAGTCAATGAACATCCCCAAAAAACAGCCCTCGATGAACGGGAAGAGCTGCGTGCACTGCAGCAAGCCGGCAAAAGTCGAGATCTATTTTGCGAAGTCGTACTAGAAAAAAGTCAGATTAACGAAAAAAGTTCTAATATTGTTTTTAGTTTGATTTGCTTTACAAGGATTGCGCCGTGCGGTGGCGGTGCGACGCTCGTTCTCGCTGAAGCTTCAAACGAGCTACGACCCACCCCGCAGGGGGCAACCCCTGGGTCGTCGCACGCCACCACGGCGCAGACCGACCAAGGTTGATTTGCAAATCCCGGGTTTGTGAATTGCCGCTAACATTTGTTATGAACTTTTGGTCACGAAAACTTCTTCATGAACCAAGGTTAGTAAGAACTG
>JAZDID010000058.1:0-6135 GCA_043805315.1 Nanobdellota archaeon
CCTGCGAGAAAATGCCCTACGCGACCACCCCGTAAGGGACATCCCCCGGTCGCGTCTGCGCTGGGTGGCGTGCGACAAAGTATGTTCGAAATACCTGCATGGAAGTGGGGCTAAAAAGGGAATTCATGTCTTTTTATGTCCCACTCCTAATACTTTTTACCAGATTTTTGGTAAAAATCTGCGTTGGCACCGCCACCACCAGCGCATGAAAGAGATAAGTAAGAGAATTTATTATCACAATAAGTTGACTGCGCCTTTTTTTAAAACAGCAAAGATACGTTTTAAAACATCATCATATGTTTCAGTGCATTTCAAAAGATTTATAAATCCTGGATATTAACCAGAAACCTATCGACGATTGGGGGTGCAGTGATGCAAAAAGAGAAGATATCTGTGTGCGTGGACAAGGAACTGTGGCAGCGCTACCAGGAATACTGCAAATCCCAGGGCTTCTCATTCTCCGGACGGATAGAGCTGCTCATCCGCAGAGAGCTGGAGATGAGCACCAAGAAGGAGAAAAAGCACCAGGAAATCATCACGATCCTCGCCGAGATGATCAATGAAAAGAGCATGGAGAAAGAGCTCGAGATGAAGACGCAAGAAAGCAGAGGACAAAAGATGTCCATGGCTTCTGAACAGATCAACAAGCTCAACATCACGACCTGAAAACCCTTACTGAAAGGTATCTCGAGAAGAAGAGGATGAAAGTCGCTGGCGTCGGACAGCAGGGATGAAGAGAACTTTTTATTTGAAGAATTCTTCCAGGACTTCCTGAAGCTTGTCAAGGCCTGCTTCTGAGAAGTTCCTCTGCGCGTGCAACGGTTGTGGCCTCGGATCTTCCGGATCAAAATCATCAGTAGCCGGATCATTTCCTTTCTCTCCAGCAAGCGCGTCCAATGCATTTGCCATTTTGGAATAGTCGACAGTTATCTTTCCGGCATTTTCAGATATTCCCCAGCTCAATAATAGGATCTTCTCGTTGCTCACATAGGACACCAGCTCAATCGGCTTTCCGGTCTTTACAGATACTGCGCCGTAATACTGGAAGTCCGCACGGCCAGGTCTTCTTCCGTCGAGAACGATCTCGTCCCTCAGTTCGCTCTTAAGGTGCATCCGAACATAGCCTTCCAGATCCGCAGTGGCAATTGCAACGGAATAGTGATCAGTGACATGAATTCTTGGATCCAGCTGCTTCATGTCGATCCCGAGCTGTCTCTTAGCAATATCCTGCAGCATCCTGCCGATCCGATAGTGTTCTGGAAGATCTGTCATTGGATTATCGTATTGTTATTTCCTTTATGCTTTTTCACTCGAGAAACGCATCGATAGTCTTGTAGAGCGTATCCAGCTTGCTTAAGTTGAATTCTGTCACGTTCACGAACAGAGGGATGTCTGAAGTCTCTTCATAGTATTCCTCATCGCTCCGGTCAGCGAGGTCCGTCAGCAGGGAGCTCAATGTCGGAAAGGAGATGGATATTTCTCCGTTGTTATCCTGGCCTATCCAGCATAGAGCGATGCATTTTCTTCCGTCAGATGCATAGAGCTTTTCCATGGTTTTTTTCGTATCTGCATACAGCAAACCCTTATAACGGACGATAGAACCCTTTCCATTCGTACCAGCCAGCACCACTTCTTTCTCAACCACTGCATCTGCTTCATCTCGCCAGGAAAATCCTATACCCTCTACACCGAGTAAGAAATCTATAGTCTCAGGCTCATCCAGTCTAGGAGCTCCCAGTGAGATCCCCCAGCGCTTTGCGATCCTGTACGCTGCGTTTGCAAGATAGTATTCTTCTGTGGTTGCCATGGTTATTGCATATTGTTTGATGTAATAAGAGTCATCATGTAATTGTTCTATTGGAGCAGGATGTCGATGGTCTCCTTGAGTGTTGCGAATATATCAATGCCATCTTCTGCATCAAAGGAGTTCTCATAAAACTGCGAGACACCAAAGTATGGTTGCGGCTTGGGCGCCTCTGAAGAATAAACCACTGATCCTCTGCCTCCTTGTCCAGCCCTGACACGGCTGAGCTTCTCCAATGCCAGGCTGCCGGGAAGGTCAGTGACCTCAAGCACGCCCGTATCCTCAGGATAACCCCAGGTGACGATGAGTACTTTATTCGCGTTGTGTGCGTAAATTGACTCGATTGTTTTTTGTGTTACTGCTGACCTTGCTCCACAGTAATGTACTCGGGCATTTTCACCATATGGATTCATGAGCATGATCTGGTCTTCAACCCTACCACGAAAATAAGCAAGCTGGGTGAGATGAATGGAAGATTTATGAAATGTATTCATCTCTTCCCACAAGGATCTCTTTTTTCTCGGTTCCTCGAGCTGAAGGTTCCACTTGTTTGCGATGTGTTGTGCAATCTCAGCCAAAAGGTAGTCTTTTGGGATTTCGATCATAGAGGTGAAGAAGTCTCTCTTGATTTATAAATATTGTCAAATATTGCTATTTTTGAATAACAACAAACCACACGTGATAAGTCTTGTTCACACATAAGGTTGAATCGCACTCTTACGTTTCAGGACCCTTTTCATCGTGCGTACAGCAACATTTAAATAAACAGTATGCTTTCCTCTCGGCATGGGGGTTTACAGCAACAAGACCATCCTGCCTCTTTGTATCATCTTCTTGTTCTTCCTAATAGTACCATTTGGGAGCTCATTCCAGAAACAAACTGAAACCTTCGTGGATAAGACCTCAAACCTGACTGCCTACTGGAATTTTGACGAAGGTGAGGGTTTTTCAGCAGCTGACCAGAGCGGCAATGGAAATATTGCCACCCTTCTTGGCGGCACTAGCTGGGCTCCCGGGAGGATCAACACTGGCCTTTATTTTGATGGCAATGACGATTATGCTAAGGCGCAGGATTCGAATTCCCTGGATATCGGCACCACAGACTTCACGATCATGGCATGGGTGAACGTGAGCCAGGATTTTGGCGTGACAGGAGCCATTGTTTCAAAGACGCTGCTGGAGTACAACACCGGCTATTTTTTCGGCATCTCCGGGGTGAACCAGCTCTACTTCGAGTTCGGCCAGGAGCCAGGGGGATGGACCAATTATGTTTACGGCCCCAGCACATTCGCTGTCCCCCGGAACAGCTGGCATCATCTCGCCATCACCTTCACCAGGGCAGGGAATGCCACATTCTATCTTGACGGCGTGCGCTATAACAGCATTGACATCAGCAGCAAGCCTGGAAGCATCGCAAATGACAGGCCACTTTGGATAGGCATGTCAGAGACTTTCCCTAACCAGTTCATGGGAAGCATTGATGAAGTCAAAATCTTCACCAAAGCGCTCTCTGACACTGAAATCTTCCAGGAAGCAAACCCCAGCGGCTTTCCTGTCACCGGCTGCATGAACATCACCTCTCCTGGCATGTACGCTCTCCAAAATGATATTATACTGGCGCAGCCATCCTGCATCACCTTCCAGGCAAGCAACGCGACATTGGACTGCCAGGGTCACAGCATCCAGGGAAATCCGAGCTATCCGCAAGTCACTTTGATAGCCACCAACCTGCAGAATGACATTGTCATCAAGAACTGCATCCTGTCAGGAGCATGGTCAGGCATTCATGTGACTGGGAATGAATCACGCATTTTCAACAACACTATCTTCAATATGTCATATACCGGCATCCATCTCGGTGATTCCTCCAACGTACAAGTCTCATTCAACATTGTTGAGAATAATACAATCCATGACGTGCAAGGCAGCACAGGCACGATAAGCGGAATCCTCCTCAACTCAATAAATCTAGAGTATTTGACCAATAATAACACGATCCGCGGCAACTATCTCTTCAACAACCGCTACGGTGCAGTGCTGACTGCCAGGGTCAGGGGCAATTATGTCTACAACAACTACTTTTCGAACAACACTGTAAAGAATGCAAACACCGTCTCATCAAACTATTGGAACACCACCAAGACACCGGGGACAAACATCGTCGGCGGCCCTTATATCGCAGGCAACTATTGGCATGACTATTACGGTGATGACCTAAATGAGGACGGCATCGGAGACAACCAGCTTCCCTATGACAACAAGGATTATGCGCCGCTCACTATCAACCACCTCACTTCCTGCAAGCAGATCTCCCAGCCAGGGAGCTATACTGTCCGCGCAGGCATCAGCTCTCCTGGCACGTGCTTCACCATCCTTACGGACAACGTCTCGATAGACTGCAGGACAAACCAGCTCACCGGCTCAGCGACAGGGGCAGGATTCAACATCACCAAACGCAATAATGTCGAGGCGCGGAACTGCACAGTACGAAACTATTATTACGGTGTCCTGCTCGACAACACGAACAACAGCGCCATACGGTCGAACTATCTCTTCACCAACAGTTTCGGCATCGAATCAGTCTTTTCGAAATACAACCTGATCCAGAACAATTATTTTGACTCAAACAACCAGGGCATCTCCTTGTATTCATCGTCAAACAGCAACACGATCAGCGCGAACACATTCTTATCCCACCTCTATGGCATCGAAGTATTTACCAGTTCAGGCAATACCGTGCAGGACAATTATTTTAGCAACAACAACTACGGTGTCTTCATGAGCGCAGGCACAGGAAACATCTTCAGGAGGAACATGGTGAACGGGAATGGCGCAAGCTACGGCGTTTATCTTACCTTGTCCCAAAATAACAACATCACAGAGAACAACATCTCTGCAAACAGCAAAGGCCTGTGGCTCAGGTCAACCTCGACAGGCAACAGCATCAATACCAACAGGATTTACACGAACAGCGTCGGCAGCCAGATCGATTCCTCCTCAAACTTCATCTACAACAACTACTTCAGCAACACAGTCAATGCGCAGTCAGCATACCTGAATGTCTGGAACACCAGCAGGATTCCGGGAAAGAACATCCGGGGCGGCCCCTACCTTGCAGGTAACCTCTGGCACAACTACAACGGCCTTGACCTGGATTTGGATGGGATCGGAGACACTAATCTCCCCTACACTTCAGGAGGTGCGATAAGTCCTGGCGGAGACTATGCGCCATTGGTGAACATACCTCCCACGCTCCAGCCTATTGACCCGATCAGCACATCTGAAGGGTTGGTCATCCACCTGCAACTCCAGGGAAGCGATGTTGAGAACGATCCGCTCACCTACTCAAGAAATGATACAATGCACGGCACCTTCTTTGATCCTGCAACCGGATACTTTGAATGGTTCACTGAATATCGGGATGCAGGTAATTACACGATTCTCTTTACTGTCTCTGACGGCAGCCGCACAGACAATGAGTCTGTCCATATTACCATCAATGACGCAACACCGCCACGGACTGGAAGCTCGCCGCTCATCATGAAAGAGACAGTGATGCCTGCGATGATAGACTGAAGAGATTAACCCCTTGTCATCTATTTTTTCCAGGTTTCCCACAGCAACCTCCAGTTGAAAACTCTGTTTTCTCTCAAGATTTGTTTTTCTTCGACTATGGAAGCGATACTCTTTCGACTTTTCTGCATTTACAGAAAAACAAATCTTTGGTCGAAAGTTTCACTTTCTCTCAAGATTTGTTTTCCTCGACCATCAAATCAGCACTCTATTCATCTTTTCAACGCATCAGGAAAACAAATCTTTTTAAACTCTAAACTTCTCCAAGAATACATCCCCTCGTAGCTCAACGGTAGAGCGTTCGGCTGTAGATGCCGCACAGACGTGCCCTATGGGCAAGGATGAATTGCGGCCAGCCGTTACCGAAAGGTTCCCGGTTCGAATCTGGGCGAGGGGACTTTTCTGACAATGGGATCTGAACGCAGCCGCCTGTGAATTCTGAATGCGGCAGTCGGAGAGGAGAAGAGGAAAATTTTCCCAAAAGATTTATAAAGTCGAAGTGACTCCTAATAAGTAATTACGTTCGAGGTATCAACAATGAAAAACAAGCATATCGCATATCTTATTGTAGGCGCTTCAACACTCTTTTCGGCAGGTTTTATCGCTGGACACTTTCAAGGACGTGATCAAGGAAGAACGGAGATGAAACAAACGATCATCGACATGATTGCAGATCGGCAATACAATTCTGAGACGAGGACTTTCCCCTCTGATGACCCTAACCAAGCCGGACTTGCAATTACCAAGAATCGTCTGCC
>JAZDID010000059.1:0-3756 GCA_043805315.1 Nanobdellota archaeon
CGGACCTCCCGGGATATCCCTACGCTCTTCCATGGCAATAACTGACTTGTCAGTCTCTTGGTAAATGATCCTTCTACCGTCAACAACATAATCAAAGGTGTTGCCTGTTGGCTTTCCTAATGTATACGGCTGCTTTTTTAACTCAAGTCTGACAGCATTGACATCATTCACAAAACTCTCAACAGGAGGAGAAGCTTTTTTTCCGCATCCTGCAGTTGAGACTGCAAGCGCAGCAATTAATGCGACTAATCCGCCAACCTTTGCATGAGTTTTCATGTGTTCCTCGAAATACGATTTAGTTATCACTTTAGAATGGTGATTTATTTATAAATCTTTCGGTCGAAAAACCGGAAACTTATCATTTTCAAGTAAAAAACAATTCCAGGAAAAAAGCGAAATCTTTAAATACGACAATGCGAAAAAGCAGGACATGTCCTTTTTATTCGCAACGAGCACAGCGGCAAAAGCAGGCGCGACTGCAGCGACGTCAGGAGCAAGCTTTGTCATCCTGCCAGCAATCCTTTTCGGCCTTGTAATCTCACTTGTTGAGATGATTTTCGTGCACCAGGACGAGCGGGGCATGGGCTGGATGGCGCACGGGCTCCATGCAGTGCCGGTCACTATCATGTTCACGTTCATCACCATGAACGTGCCCTGGGCAATGAGCCTGGTCCCCAACTTCTCGTACGCGAGCTGGATGGAGCCGCTCGTCATCTTCATCGTCGGTATCATCGCCATGGGAAAAGTCCTCGCGGCAGCGGCGATAGCCGGAAGGGTTGGCGAGAAGAAGATCCATGTCCTCATCATCGGCCTGCTCATCATCGCAGCACCCTATGCCTGGAAATTCGTGCTGAAAGGCATCATCGGCCCATTGCTGCCGTTCCAGTGAACAATATTCTGGGCTGGAAAACCAATACATTTAAAAATACGTTAATACCGTACTGAATTATAGGAAAAAAGAGGGGAGAACATTACACAAAAAAAAGCAAAGAGGTCTAGTTCTGCCAGGAAGAAACTCTTGCCTAAAAAGCGAGCTCATAAAATTCTCCAGAGAAAAAAACTTCTCAAGAGAAAAACTCCGGTGAAAAAAGCCCCTGCGAAAATGAAGAATGCAAAGAATGCGGCCAGGCAAAAAAAAGCAGTAAAGCTGAAAAAGGCCAGGGGAGCTGCCAAGAGAATAAAGAAGCCCCGCGCATTCACCAAGAAAGAGGCCAGGAAAGCATCCCAGGCGCTCGGCAAGGTCCTCTCCCTTGAGAAGAAGGAAGAGAAAGAAGAGCAAAAGATCGAGCGTGAAGAGAAGAAGCTCGAGCAGAAAGAAGAACAGATCGCGCAGACAGAAACGCAGATCCTCGCAGCCGAGAAAAAGCTCGAGAAAGAAGAGCGGCAGATCGAGGCTGAAGAGAAAAAGCTGGAAACCTACGAGAAAAAAGAGCTCGAAGGCGAGAGAGAGATCAAGGCCTTGGGAGAGAAAGAGCTCGAGATTGAGAAGGAAAGTCTGGCAAAGCTGAAAGAGCTGGAGAAAGTGGAGGAAAGCATCAAGCAACAAGTAACTCCTTTACCGCTCGCCAAGATCACCTACAAGGACTTCACCAAAGGGCTCATCGGCGCGTTCATCGGCATCATCAGCCATTTCGCATTCGTGGAAGGCTCGCACCTCGCCGAAAGCCTCAGCACCGCCCGCTCGATCACCCTGCTCGTCATCTCGTTCATCATCGGATTCCTCTTCATCTACTACAGCGGATTCAGGAAAGTCAAGGAGATCAAGTACCTCAAGATATTCCCTGTGCGCATCTTTGTCATCTACTTCACCGCACTCATCGTCAGCTACCTGGTCCTCCTGATGTTCGGTTTTGTCAACTTCCTCTCTCCGTTCGAGATGGTCTTCAAGCAGGTCGCGTCAGTGAGCATCATCGCAGTCCTCGGCGCAGGGACAGCTGACTTGATTGGAAAGGAATGAAAAATTGAAAGAGACAATAGCGCAAGAGGCAGGTGCGCTTGCTGGCGTCGCATGATTTTTTATAGAAATATTTAAATATCCTCCTTCTGCAAAAGAGCATAGACGCAGGACATAAGTGAAGTTCGCATGAAAAAACACGGGCTAGAGGTCATTGTATTTCTTTCTGTACTTTTTCTTCTCCTTATGCCTGCAGTGCACGCTGACATCATCCCGGAATTCCTCAAGAACATCCTCAAGCAGCTCTTTGCAGGAAACCTGTTCCAGCAGGAATGGGCAGGCAGAAGCATCTTCGCGCTCTTGGTCTTTACCATGCTCTTCTGGGCAGCAGGCTTTATTTTCAAAAATGCAGGAGGAGTACGTTTTACCGTCGCGCTTATCCTCTCCATCATCTCAGGCATCGGCGTTCCCAAAGCATTCATCAGCACCATGCTCACGACATACGGCTTTGTCTCCGGCATCATTGTCATCCTCCTGCCGATATTTGCCTTATTCTACCTGCAGCGGTTCTTTCCAGACACCAGGATGGGCCAGCTGGGAAGGATTGCCATGTACTTGCTGATCTTCGTGCTTCTCACCTATGTGGCGAATACGCTTGCCCTGGATTCCTCTCTCATCAAGTTCAGCAGCAAGTACTCGTTCAAGTTCAAGGATGCATTCGCGATTGTCCAGCTGGTCATCTTCCTCATGATCATGCGGGCTGTGCTCAAGCTCTTCACTGGAGCAGGGGCTGGCAGTGGCGGCTATGGCTTTGGCACTGGCCACGGGTCAGGACTTGCAGGCATCAGAAATAGGGTGAGGAACGATCCGCTCATTGGCGGCCTTGGAGGAGAGGTCGGGACTCTTGAAGTCGGAACAAGCCCTTTGGCAAGAGAAGAGGCACGGGAGTTGGGGAGAGAAGAGCGTGCTGGCGAGCAGGAAGAGGTTGAGGATAAGCATGAGCTTGATTTGACCTCAGGAGAGCTTCCCCAAGAAACCCGAGAGATTGAGAAGGCAGACAAGGCAGAAGACGCAGCGCTTGCAGAGGCAGCAGCGGCGACAGCGAAAGGAACCATTACTGCTCCTGACCTTGAGACGCTCAAGAAGGATTTCAAGGAGCTGCAGGAATTCTCGAAAGTCCTCAATGACTGGCTGAAGAAGCTCACTGACTCCATGATCAGGCTAGAGAAGTTTGAAACAGAAGAATACATGAAGACCTTCAAAACAGCCCAGTCAGCGCTGAATGAGTATGCACAGGTACGGAAGATCTCAGGGAAAAAGCTCGAGAAAGGCGACAGTGCATTTCAAAAGCTGAAAATGTACAGGAAAAAGATAGGGGATGAGCTTGGCTTGAAGATACAAGAGACCAAAGAAGGCCTGGAACGCGATTTGCACCTGCTTGTGGGAAAAGAGGAAGAGTTCAGGAAAGCACTTCTTGAGGCAGGAACTAGCCTGAAGCAGTCTCCTCCAGACATACCACGCGCGCATGCACTGTTCGAGAAGGCGCGCCAGCTCAAGCACGAGCAGGAAGCGTATCTGAAAGAGCTCGAGCTCTGGGAAAAGAAGATATCTGAGATAGAAAAGCACGAGTTTTCTGACCTTGAAAACGAGGAAAAGGTCGCAGAACTTTTAAAAAAGTCAGGGAAGATGAGACTGGAGTAGGAAATTTTTCTTATTCATTTAGGAAAAACAGGCTTCATCCAATAATTAATTAAAGTCTTACTTCTAGGATGAAAATCTATGGGCAAGCCGAATATTCGGCTCAACCCACAGATTGACTCGATTCGTAATCGAGTCTTGTTAGAGAAGGCGCTTGGATTGCT
>JAZDID010000060.1:0-11144 GCA_043805315.1 Nanobdellota archaeon
AGGCTGTCGAGGACATGCTTGGGGTTGTGGAATATGCAGGCATCTACATCCAGACTCCTGAACTGGAGGAATTCATCCTTGCCATGGACATCAAAGCCAAACAGCAAGAAGGCCTGGTGATCAACTCATTCAAGAAATTGCGGAGGCTTATCGACGAGCGCATCGAACGCCACCACGTGTACCGGCAAGGGGAAATAGCGCTCAAGATCCAGCAAGACCTCCTACCCACCATACCGAAGATCGCAGGCATGGACATAGAAGGAATATGCCTGTCACAGGAGAATGTGGGAGGAGATGTCTTCAATGTGCTGGTGGACGGGATCGAGGTGAAGCAGCAGAATGAAACCATTGTCAAGCCGGAGAAGATCAGCTGCTATGTCATCGACGCTGAAGGCCACGGCATTCCAGCAGCCATGCGGTGCAGGGACACCTACCAGTCCTTCAAATTCGGCAACCAGCTCAACCTGAAAGTGGCTGAGATCATGGAAAGCACGAACAAGAACATGACGAGCCCTACTGCGGAACATGTGCTCTACACCACTGCCTTTTACATGGAAATCTTCTGCTTGGCAGAGGAAGTAAGCTTTGCGTATGCGAACGCAGGCCACCCTTCACCAATCCATTACCAGCGCCAGGCAGGCAAAACAACATTCCTCACTGTGCCTGACCCCTCGAGAGCAGCCAGGGAAGAGTACAAGAAAAAAGGCTACCTCTTCAACCAGGCATTCGGCATGTTCCCTAAAGTCAAGTACATTTTCACGAACGGCAGGCTGGGGAACGGCGATACCGTCCTGCTGTACTCCGACGGCATCACAGAAGCGCGAAACCCCCAGGGAGATCTCTACGGCCAGGAACGGCTCGCCCGCGCCTTGATCGAGAGCAATGAGGGAAGTGCGAAAGAGATCAGCAAACATATCCTTGCAGAGGTCAACAGGTTCTGCAGATCCAGCCCTGCAGATGACGACAGGACAGTGTTGGTTGTCAAACGGCTAGAATGAAAAAAAGCGGAAGAAAAATACTGCGCATCAAGGATGAGCACTCTGATGCAGGCCTCAATATCGCCCTCGACACTCTCTCCTTGGGAAAGCAGGCGATCTTCTTCGTGAACACGAAACGGGGAGCAGAGGCGCTCGCAGAGAAGATAGCACTGAAGGTGAAAGAGTCAAGTGCCACGCTGCAAGAGCTTTCTGAAACAGCGCTCAACATTCTTCCGCGGCCGACCAAGCAGTGCCAGCGGCTCGCACTGGTGCTGAAGAAAGGGATTGCGTTCCACCATGCAGGCCTCCATGGCCAACAGCGGGAGCTGATCGAGGAAGGATTCAGGAAGCGGAACATCAGGATCATCTGCGCGACACCGACATTGGCGCAAGGAGTCGACCTGCCTGCATTCCGCGTGATCATCAAGGACCTTCTCAGGTATGGCCGCAGGGGCATGGACTATATCCCGGTGCTCGAGTATGAGCAGATGGCAGGACGCGCAGGCAGGCCAGGCATGGAAGAGTACGGCGAAGCCATCATCATCAGCCAGACCGACAGCGAAAAGGAGAAGCTCGTTGAAAAATATATTATGGGAGAGCCTGAAGAGATCCTGTCAAAGCTCGCAGTGGAACCGGTCCTCAGGATGTATATCCTTGTCCTGATCGCCTCAGATTTCGTGAACAGCAGAAAATCCCTGAACGAGTTTTTCCAGAAGACATTCTACGCGCACCAGTTCCAGGACCTCGCGACACTGCAAAGGATCCTGGGAAAAATCACCGCGCTCTTGGACGAATGGGAGTTCCTCAAGATACACGGCGCTGTAGAGCAAGAGGATGACTTTGTATCAGCAGAGAGCTACCATAAAGAACTCTTGCAGAAAGACGATGCGCGCCTGGAAGCGACACTGTTGGGACGGCGGGTCTCTGAACTCTACCTTGATCCCTTGTCTGCAAACTATATCCTGACCTGCCTGAGAAAAGCGACCTCTGCGACAGGAATAATCACGGAATTCTCCTTCCTGTTCATGATCTCGCGATGCAATGAGCTCATGCCCTATCTGAAGGTGAAGATGGCTGAATCCGACGAGATCAACGAGAAGCTTGTCAGCCATGACCAGGAACTGCTCGAGCAAGAGCCAGGAACACACAGCGACGAGTTCGAGGACTACCTGAACAGCTTCAAGACAGCCCTGTTCTTTGAGGAATGGATCAACGAGAAAGACGAGGATTATCTCCTTGAGAAATACAGCATACGGCCCGGAGAGATCAACGCAAAGCTCGAGCTGGCAGACTGGCTGCTGTTCTGCACAGAGGAATTATGCAGGCTGTTGAAATACCACATGATGATCAATGAGGTCGGGAAATTACGGATACGCTTGAAATACGGCGCCAAGGAGGAATTGCTTGCCCTGCTGCGGCTGCGGAACATCGGCCGTGTTCGAGCACGCATCCTGTTCAAGAATAAGATCAAGACGTTAAGCGATGTCAGGGAGGCAGACATCACAACCTTGGGACAATTGCTCGGCAAGAACATCGCTATCGACATCAAGAAACAGGTCGGCCAGGACTATTCAGCAGAGAAGATCAAGGTGAAAGAGAACAAACGGAAAGGCCAGATCAACCTGATGGATTATGATGGGGAAGAATGATTTATAATGTTCTCATGCAGTATGTTTTCTCTTAGCACATACTTGCTCATCTCTTTTTCATGCTCTTGAGCGTATCCTCAGACAGCGATACCCCATAATGAATCCTGTTGATCGCCTGGCTGAGATACGGAACGACTGAATGTATCTTCAGGAAAGGCAGCTCTTTGAGCAGTTCAGGAGGCTGAGGAATAGTGTCTGTGATGACGAGCTGCTTGAGCCTGTACTTCTCGTGCAGTTCCTTCAGCCGCTCTTTTGCAGGGCCGGTCAGCAGGCCGTGAGTGCAGCCGATATACGCCTCTTCATAGCCGTACGTGGTATAGATTTCTTTCAGCAATGACACGATAGATCCTGCAGTGCTGATCATGTCATCGACGATCAGGACCCGCTTCTTGCCTTTGAAGTCTCCCACGATGCCGATCGGCTCTGTCTCCTCACTGCTTTTCCGTGCCTTGTTTGAGATCGCGAGATCGATCTGCGTGAACCTCGAGAAGAGCTGGGAGATCTTTACAGCCCCGGCATCAGGCGCTACAATAATCACGTCGTCAGCGCCAGTGAGGAATCCAAAGACATCCATCATCGGCTTGAGCATGTCGATCTCGTCAACGCTTATCGAGTAAAAGCCCTTGATCTGGGCTGAGTGGAGGGTGCAGGTGAGGAGGTTAGCCCGGATGTGCGATCCTGCAGCCAGCTCAAATATGTCGGCGACAAGGCGTGCAGAGATGGGCTGGCGTTTTGCATAGTCCTGCTTGTCCTGTCTGCCGTAGGCATGGTAGGGAAGGACTGCGGTGACTGCGTTGACACTCAGCCTCCTGCATGCCTCTATCGCCAGCCAGAGCTCCATGAGGTTGTCATTAATAGAGAGGTTCCTGCCAGTGTTGTCAGTATAGCAAGGGTTGAAGAGCTGCTGCACGATGAAGACGTCATGCTCGCGCAAGGTCTGGTCAATATGCTTGATCTCGATCTCAGTGTCTGGGAATGAGGAGGAGTTCAGGTTGACTGTCTTGACCTTTTCCTTGCTTCCTGCTTTCCTGAGCTGGCCATTATAGTGCGCTTCGATATCTTGAGCCATTGCCATTCCTGCACGGCAGAACATGAGGCAGAGATGGCCTCGTGGAGAAGGGCCGTGCGTCTGCATCCTGTAGAGTTCCGGCGTGATAAACGCGTCCATAGATTTCCCCTCTAAAGAAATAATTTGGATTCCAATAAAAACTTTTCTATTCAGGCACTATTGCTTCACTATTGAAAAAATGGAAAATAATGGGACTGATTGGATAAAAAGTTGCTGTCTCTTTCTCGGGTTGTTGCACTGCACTGTCATGACTGAATTCAGGGAGCATTTGGCTAGCAAAGGAATAGAGTTGTGAACTTTCTCTGGGAAAAATCAATTAAGTATAAAAACATCTTGAGCTTACATACAGCCATGCACCCTCTCATCATCGGCATCGACCCGGGCACGACAACAGCCTATGCAGTCCTTGACCTCAGCGGCAACATCATCACAGTCAGCTCATCCAAGGCGCTTGACATCAAGAACACGCTTGCAGAGCTGCTCAATTACGGCAAGCCAGTCGTCGTCGGCTGCGACAAGGCCAAGGTCCCCTGGTTTGTGGACAAGATCTGCCGCTCATTCGGCGCGCGGCTGGCCTGGCCTCGCGAGGACTTGAAGAAAGAGGAGAAGAAGGCGTTAGTCAGAGAACAGGACTATCGTGCAGGAAACACGCACGAGCTTGACGCCCTGTCCTCTGCATTGTTCGCCTTTGACAAGTACAAAAGCCTGTTCATCCGGATAGACCGGTTCCTTCAAGAGAAGAATCTGAAGGAGTATGCTGAACAGCTCAAGGTCTTCCTGGTCCAGAATGAGGACATCAACATGAATGCAGCTCTCGAATACCTAGTGAACAAGAACAGGCAGAAAGAATCCCGGATAAAGAAACGCCTGCACAAGGGCGAATTCCAGGAGCCATACAAGAAAGTCAGGAGCATGGAGAGCATTGCCGAGCTGCTCAAGGAGAAGATCGAAGGCCTGCAGGAGGAGAACAAGCAGCTCAGACAGCGCATCGCCAAGCTCGAAGGCAAACTGAAAACCAGGGGAAAGGAGCAGAAAGAGCAGCTGCTCAGGGAAAAAGAGGCCAGGATCATCTCGCTGTCGCGCCAGCTGGAAACCCGAAATAAGGAACTGAGCGCGCTTGAGCATGATAAGAATGCCTTGGTGGATTTCTTCAGCAGCATGGACGAGGATGCTGTCGTGCTGAAAAAGCTTAAGAATCTCAGCAGCGAAGAGTACACGAAAAAACAGTTCCTGAACCTGCACAAAGGAGACATCCTGCTTATCGATAATCCCAATATCGCCAATGAGAAGGTCGTGAAAAGCATACGGGAGAATGTGGAAATCATCATCTGCAAGGAGAAACCAATGAAAAAAATAGGGTTTATCTTCCTTGACGCAAGCGGGTTTTCGATCCGAGAGCAGGAACACTTTGCCCTGATACAACAGCAAGAATTGAATAAAGCTCTTTCGCAGCAGGATGTCCTGACCAGAGTTCTTGACGACTATCGAAAAGAACGGAAACAGCTTGAATGAAGAAGACGGAAAAAACCGCAAGATTTAAAAGATAGGCTTGCAAGGAATAACCATGATGGCTGATCATCAAGTCCCTGAAGGAAAAAGCGTGAAATACCTTGCTCATTTCGGCATATACTCTCTCCTCATCCTCACGTTATTCTTTGCACACATCATCATCACTTCTTTGCCTGCTTCCAGCGCGATCACCGGCATGGCAGTCAGCCAAGAGCCTGCCCTAGACAAGAGGTTTGACTGGTCACCGTTTCTTGGCTTCAGCTATGTGCTCTTCGGCGTGCTTCTCGCAGGGATTGTCCTGAAGATGCATCAGGAGAGAAACCTTGTGCCTGCGCAGCGCATGGAGGACATTCCCTGCTTCATCAGGAAAAGATATGCTGAAGGGCAAAAAAAAGAGCGCATCCTGCATCAGCTCGTCAAGGCAGGCTGGGCCTCGGATGTCGCCACAGAGATATACGCGAGCTACGAGAGAAAATACAACAGCAGTTAACATACTCCTTAGCATACTCAAGAAACTTCTGAGAGGTAGATGCCCTTCCTGACAACCACGTTGACCTTCTGGTTGATGCTGAACAACGCAGGAGCATATGCAGAGGCATTGACCGGCTGGACAGACTGGTAGGTTTCAGGATGGATGACCTCCAGAGAGGGATGCACCCGGGAAACCATTGTTGTGTGCTGTTCAAGCACCTCGCACGCGCCGGCCTTCTTGACGGCGACCGATGACCTAGTCATGAGGTCTGTCCCCTGTATTGTCTTGCCCAGCCGCGATATCCTGACTATCCTTCCCTGATACGACACGATATCCCCTCTCCTGAACACAGGAAGCTGGAGCAGGACATTGAGCCTGAAGATGTCCCTGCTCGTCTGCGTATTATGCGAGAAGAGCTGAGGGTTGTAGCTCAGCTCTCCGCCGAATTGCTTCTGGAGCTTCAGGCCGACATGCTTCAGGTATTTCTTGTCTGCGAAATACAGGTCAACACCCTTCTTGTGCTCCACCACTTTGACGATTCGCGTCTTTTTCTCTTGCCCTCCGGCCAAGAGTTGGATAGCCGGGAAAGCAGCAGCCACCACATGCTCGTTCTCTGACCTGAGCTGGAGGATTCCTTCAAAATACTCAGAGCTCAGGATGGCCTGCTTTAGGGCAGGAGCTTTCTCTTCCTTTTTCGACTGCTTGGCAGCGTGCTTTTGTTTCTGTTTCGGCACATGCACGAATTCCCCTGGTTTGCAGGCCTCGCAAAAGACTCCACAGGAGATGCGATCCCCGCATTTGACGCAATAGTTCATGGAAGCGGAAAACAGATGGGAATATATAACTGTTATCATATTCCTCTTCCGAGAGAAGAAAAATCATAACATTTTTAATCATCCACCATTCCCTTCATTTCTGATGGCGAAAGAAAGAGCAAACAAGCACAAGTCATTGCGGTATCCGAAGAACAAAAACAAGTATGTCCGGCTGCTGAAAAAATGCTGGTATTTCATCTGGTATGATGATTCTGTGCTGAGCTGGATCGTCAACCTCGTCTTAGCTTTCCTGCTCATCAAGTTCATTGTCTATCCCGGACTCGGGCTCGTGTTCGGCACGCACTATCCTATCGTCGCTGTCGTGTCTGGAAGCATGGAGCACGATGGCAGCTTTGAGGACTGGTGGACATCTGAGGCGTATTGCGGCGACTATTCCTGCACCCAACGGTGCGTGTGCCAGCAGAGGGACTGGTACAGCAAGAAGAACATCTCAGAGCAGGAATTCAGGAGTTTTCCTTTTGTGAAAGGCTTCAACAAGGGGGACATCATGATCCTCTTCGGCATCAACCCAGAGAAGATCAAGACAGGGGATGTGATCGTGTTCAACTCGCAGAAGCCCTACCCGATCATCCACCGCGTTGTCGGCATCGACAGGCCTGAAGAGACTCCTTTGTATATGTTCGAGACCAAGGGAGACCACAACAAGAACTATATCAACGACGGATTGCTCAACGAACTTAGTGTGACTGAACCTCGGCTCTTGGGCAAGGCTGTCGCGCGCATACCCTATCTCGGCTACATCAAGATCTGGTTCTCTGAATACCTTGTTTCTCCGTTTTTTTCCCAGTGAAAACATCTGCTGACTCATCTGTACGTCTGACTGAAACGTGAAAGACAGTCTAAGGTCAAGTCAAGTTCATTGGGTTTTTCTGAACGTACTATTCTCCTGATACATCAGTTCGCTACACTGCAAGGGGTGGGTGGTGGGGGCTGGCAGGTGGGTACAGTCAACAATACAAGGTGACAAGAGGAAGATGGATGGTAGAAACATTCATCAGCACCTGCGAGTTGACTCAACCCGTTTTAACAAAATTTTTAAATGAGCCATTATTCTGGCTGCTGACATGATGTTTTGCCCAAAATGCGGCTCTATACTGCGGCCGAAGACAGAAAAGGGCAAGAAAGTCCTGTACTGCAGCTGCGGCTTCATCTCCCGGGACCTGCAGAACACGCAGATCAAGGAGCGGCTCGCAAAAAAGGAAAAGGACATCGAAGTGGCTCCAGAGGATGACAAGACCCTGCCCTTGACAGAGGCAGAATGCCCGAAATGCAAGCATAAAAAAGCGTATTACTGGCTGATCCAGACCAGGGCAGGAGACGAGCCAGAAACAAAGTTCCTGAAATGCGAGAAGTGCAAGTACACCTGGCGGGATTATAGCTAGCAAAGAGTTGCACGATGAAGACTGATTCTCATGAGTTTGCACGGCATTTCGCGAACAACAAGCTGAAAGTCCTGGTGAAGCCCGGGCAGAGGACAAACAGCATCCTAGGCTGGGACGAGCAACGTAAGGCTTTGAAAATCACTATTAAGGAAAGGGCTGAGGACAACAAGGCGAACATCGAACTTGTCAACTACTTGTCAAAACTGCTGGCAAAAAGAGTCAGGATAAAGTCTGGGTTCAGGTCAAAGGAGAAGATTGTGGAGATGATCGACTAAGACACAGATTACTTCTTCACCAGCCTTTTCCGATACGCGTGCCGTATTCTCTTTGTCGCTTTTCTTGGCAGCTCAGTCGTCTTCCTATAGCCGTCCTTGACCTTCTGCTTTGCATAATCCATGATGTAATCAATGGACTCCTTACCAGCAATGATCGCACCAAGGATGCCGAGCGGCCAGCTGATGATGTACAACGCTGCGCCGAGGACACGGTACCAATAATTATCCAGCCTGACTAGGAAGAAGATGACCTTGCCGACATTGCCAAGGATGAGACTGAAGACAAAGATGACCAATCCTAAGACGAATTTCCTGCTCTTCCAGATGCTCTGCTGCGCTGGTTCTGCGGGTTGTTCTGGCATGATGGCCTGCTGTTCAGTTGTCAGAGGGATGATCGTTTAAAAACTTACTGGTTGCTGTACTGCCCAACTTCCTCTGCAAATACGACTGACTCGACACGTATTTCCTCGATAAGGATCAGCGGGAGCGGCAAAGGAAACGCTCAGTATCCTTCAGCAATTCCTTAAGCTCATCTGTCGGTAATCTTAATTCTTCTGCCAACCCGACCAGTATCTCAACTGAAGCATACGCGTTATCGACGTTGTTCAGCAGGAGAGTGACCCTGTGTGAAGGAACCTGGCAGTAACCAATCATTTCAACAGGCTGTCTCTCCTGAAAAATAACCAGGCCTGATTTGTAGAGATACGCTTCAGCAGCATAAAGAGCCGGGCAATAGAGGGCTGCAAGTCGCATCTGATTAAGGGAAATTCCTTTCTTGTGTGTTTGTGCTTTTGCATGCGCATATTGCTCTTTATGCAGGAACAGGCCTTCATGAAATCCTCCTCTGTCAAATGTGTACCAGTCTTGCCTGATCTCTTTTGTCAATAATCCTGGAATGGTGACTTGCCGTTCACGGTTATAGCCAGTAATATTGACCAGGTTTTCTATTCTTGAAGGTGTTTCGCTTACGCTCATCGTTGTCATTCCCCGCTTACTGGTCCTTATATTGCTCGACCTCATCGTTGATGACCACAAGCATGACTCCTGCTTCCTTAAAGAACTTCCTGGTGTCATCCGCAGCATGATACCTGCGTTCAGCAACCACTCGCTTGATGCCTGCATTGATTATCGCTTTGCAGCAGTCAAGGCAAGGCTCCATCTTGCAGTAGATTGTCGCTCCGTCAATGGAAATGCCATGCCTCGCAGCCTGGACAATCGCGTTCATCTCTGCATGCGTTGTCCTGACACAATGCTGGGTTTCCCTGCCTTCCTTGTCAAAGGTTGTTTTCATCAGATGACCTGTCTCATCGCAATGCGAGAGGCCAACTGGCGAACCGACATAGCCAGTGCTGAGGATGCGCTTGTTCTTGACAAGAACAGCGCCGCTCTTTCCCCGGTCACAGGTCGCCCGGCTCGAGACCGCATGCATGATGCTGATGAAGTATTCATCCCAATTCGGCCTTTTCTGTTCTGGGATGGATTCCTGCTCGGGTTTTTTTCCGGTCATGCCTGCCGGGGAAGATTGGCGGATTAATAAAGTTATTGCGGATTCCAGAAATATTTTATTTCTTTGCAGCCTTTCGCAGGATGTTCTCTAATGCAGCATAGATCTTCGAGATGTTTCCTTCATTGGCAACAGAGAAATCGATCATCTGCATAACCTTGGAAAGCTCGATCTGCTCTCTTTCCAGACCTGAAACCTCCTGGCGTGGAGCATTCCTGCTGCGCAGGCGCTTCTTGTCCTTGAGCCTGTCCTGCATCTCCATGCCTGACTTTGACAATGCCCATGCCCGTTCCAGCTTGATCTCTGCAGGCGCGTATATGCCGACAAGGAAGAAATCCTTGCGCTTCTTTAATTCAGTGACTTCCTGGACAAAACCAATGCCGTCAATGACTGCGAACTCTTCCTTAATCCTGGAAAGGACGCGCTTGATCCAATAGCTGTCGCCTAATTTCTTTCTGGCAAGCAGGTCGAACTGCTGCAGGTTCTCATAACTCTGCTCTTTGCTCATCTTCTCCAGCTCTTCCCTGACCACATCCCAATGGCTGTAATAGCTGAAGCCCCTGCTGATGAGATAGCTCGAGGCAGCAGTCTTGCCGACAGTGTTCGTGCCAGTGATGCCGAGGAGCATGCCTGTGATTGTTGATTATGGGGTTTAAAAATATTTGCATGAAAAATACTCTCAGCTCAAAAGAGTGTCGTTTACTTAGAAATGAATGAGCATGATTGTCCTGTCGTCTCCAGCTTTTGTAGACTTATATTTCAGATAGTTAAAAGGATCTTGCTTTTCAATTATTTTATGCATCTTTTCCCATGCTGAGATTGTCGCTTGTTTCGGAATGTCAAAATAGCCGTCTGTGAAAATTTCAATAGTCTTGATTTCTTTTTTCGGATAGGTGAATACTTTGATGAATTTCTCTGGTGTATGCGTACCGTCTATTTTGCCATAGCCAAGCCTATGCACAGGATTGTTTTGATACTCTAAACCTTTGATGATGAAAGGAAGAATATACACCCTGCTGCCACTGATATCATTAGTCTTCTTGATATATTTCGACCTCTTTTCAGAAGTAATAATATCAATTTCTTTGACGTCCTTAAAGACAGTGGAGCCATTCATTCGATAGCCAACATCACCACAGCAGGTAATTATAACCTTGCCATGAATAACCCTGGCCAGAACAAAATCACCGCTGAACCTGTTTTTTGGGTCTTGTATGTCATGCAGTATGCCCAATTTCACATATAATTCCCGCACCTTCTTGTTCAGATGAACCACCAATTGCTTGCCATTCAATTTTGAGGAAAGGCATTCCTTGACAATCAGCCGGGAAATAATCCAGCCCCCAGTCTTGCCCTGATATGTTCTTCCGCTTTTATCTGTTGAACCGTCCACAACAACAAAAGAGTTTTTTGTATATCCATAATAATCTTCGTTCTTATCCTCTGTTTTTCCTTTTGAAAAGACCTTGAC
>JAZDID010000061.1:0-10660 GCA_043805315.1 Nanobdellota archaeon
AAACACTCCGCGCAACAAGCGAAAATGGCATGATAAAAGAAGCGAGTGCCAAAATCTGGGCATACCAAAAGATCAGACAATACGCAAAAGCGTAGTCAACCACACATTCTCAAAGAGCCAAAGGAGTTATGCAACACAGCATAAAAAAAGATAAAAGAAATAACTTACTTCTTCGTCACCTTCTCTTCCTTCATCAGCTTCTTCGCCATGATGAACACGACGAGCGCGATGATGACAAAGTTGATCACTGCGCCGAGGAACGCGCCCCAGCCGACCACGATCGGACCGAGCGTGAATGTCGCAGTCTGCCAGGCCCCGCCAGGAATGAACGGCGTGATGACCGGCATGACCACGTTGTTGACCAATGACTGTATCAAAGCAGTGGCTGCGACGCCCATGATAAAGGCAATCGCCAATGCCAAGATCTTATACTCGGTCAAGAAATCCTTGAACTCTTTCATGAATCCCATGATGACACCCCCATTATTATAGTGCGCTATTCGTGTTTAGGTATATAAATATTTCCACAATATGTTATGCTTCCCGGGCAACTCGTGGCTTGCTGAACAAGGATATATTGCGAAATATACAGTACGCCTGTGCGCGGGGAAATGCGCCAGGAGGCTCACGATATCGTGCAACAAGAACAAAATTCAATAAATTATTGGCAGCAAGGCCAAGATGCATCTAATAGGGACATGATATGGGCTGCGCCAGTTGATCAACAACACTCGTCGGTTGAAGAAGTTCATACGCTTTCCTGATATGTTCCTTCATAGGATCATTTGGCGGAATAGACCTTTCAATAAAATATTTTCTCGGCGTATGTCGGATACAGTATTTGAATTCAACATGTGGATGTGTATTTTCAATTCCAAATCTCCGTGATTGAGCAGTCGCAACTACAGGACCTCGAAATACTGCCCGATAAATCCCCCAACCATAAAATTCAGTTTCAGCCAAATATTCCATTCCAGAAACCGGCAAAACACAACACTCTTCTTGTTCCCAGGGAAGATGTGCATTTCGTGTTCTTTCTTCTAACGGTCTTGCATACCCTGCAAGCGGTTTCGGGATTAATCCCAGGGAAACCAGTACATCACGTGCTTTTTGAAATTGAGAAGTGTCTTTGGTGAAGAGATTAACAACTAGCGGAAAAGGAAATTCTGAAAGTGATACTGCTACTTCATCATTCACGTATTATAGGAAACTGACTTATCTTTTAAGTTTTTCTATACAAACCATCGTGCAGTGTAGCTTCCTTCAGCAATTGAAACTGGTGATGTTATCTTCTCTACGCCAAGACAGAGCACAAGAGTCGGAGTATTTTCTATCGACTGCATGATATAAATATTTATAAACAAATTGATTTTTTCAGCTGCATGGCTTTAGGCTATCTTACCCTGGATATTCGGTATCACCTGAATTCTGACCGATTTGAAGTCGGAGGGGACGTCCGCAGAGATGGACAGCGTGGACTCGTGGAGACTTTTTTGCGGACACAAATCGGTGCTGGAGAAGATACGCGTGTGGCGAAAGAACAGGATACCTATCACATCAGATTACAATGGCATCCTGAGTGTGATATGATTGAAGTGAAAAGTGACACCGGAAATAAAAGTTTGCAGGACGGCATTCTTCTGCACTTCTTGAATAATTTTGACAAGTAATTCTTTTTATAGTTGATAAAAATTGAACTTACTTGCTGTCAGATGACCCGGATGTTCTGAAGGAAAAGCGAAGCTTTGCGTTTGTGCCTAACCGTAAATATTCTTTCTATGGCCAATTTGAAGAACAAGAATTATCAGTTTATCTTTG
This sequence comes from Nanobdellota archaeon, assembly GCA_043805315.1. Classification (GTDB taxonomy): domain Archaea; phylum Nanobdellota; class Nanobdellia; order Woesearchaeales; family JAHJEM01; genus JAHJEM01. The sequence continues at coordinate 1,819 of JAZDID010000061.1, forward strand.
TCCATGTCAAAAATAATCCTGCAATCACCGACTCTGAACCGGTATCCTTGCATTCCAACAAGTTTTTTGATGTCGCAGGACTCAGGCCTGATCCGTGACCGTTCGAGCGCAACAACGATCCTTTCTTGTATGCTGTGTTCAAGTTTCTCTAGTTGCTTTACTGCAGCGGGAGAATACAGTAACTCGTACATTTACAACCTCAGCTTCGTTTTGGCCTGTTCGTGCGTGTAGAATTTTCCTGCTTTGTAATCTGCTCTTGCCTGTGCTATTTCTTTTTTTGTTTGTTCGTTCACTTCCATCGTATCTTCAACTAAATTCCAGATTACTTCTTCATAGCTCTCTTTGTCATATTGTTTTCTCTTTTTCAGAGTATCGACGAGCTGTTCGCTCACTTGAATGGTTGTTGCCATAGCAACTATATAATTGGCAATAGTATATAAATGTTGTGGTCAGAAACAGGCACAAACCTGAATTTCGCCTAATCCCGAGAAACACTGCCCGGCAAGGGCTTTCCATGGGGGATGAGGAAGACATATTCATACTGCGGTATCCTCTCCATGTCAAACAGCTGGGAGTTTGCCGCAGCATATTTTATCATGAGCGCGTTGTAGTCTTTTCTATTGTACGGGATAACCTGCTGGCTCTGCATGAGCTCGTGTATGAATCGCAGCTTGCGGGGGAGCTTCGGGTAATGCTGCAGCCGTACGCGGGCTTCCTGGTACACGACATTTCCTTGAAGGTCGAGAAGCGCAGAATATACCAACATCCCGACTTTAAAATGGACAATGTCGGAAGTCACATCAGACAGCGCATAGGTCAGGTCATATCGTATGGACATGTTCCTGGGGGTCAGATCCTCAAAGTCTTCTGTTATCCTGAGTTTTGTCAGGGGTTGCTCTTCTGCAATGACCATCGGGATGATAAAATCATTAACTCTCACCTCAAGAGCGCTCTCAGGATGCACTCGTTCAAAGAACTCTTTAAGGCTTTCAGCAGCATGCCGGTAGATGCCAAGATTTTCCTGGATAAGACCGGTAAGCAGGGGGATGTCAGGCTTTTCGCAGTTCTTTATCGCAGTGTACTTCTTTGCCAAGTACGATTCGATCTTCTCTTCAACCTGTTGCATGTTCAGCCTGCGCTCCTATTTTAACTGGCAATACATCCTTTCTTAGTACACTTTCAAAGCCGTAGCTCATAGGATCTTAATGTGCTGTTCAGAAGAGTGAATTCCTTGGTATGGGCTAATACATACGCGTGGACCTTTTCCCAATATTTCTCCATTGATTTCCTGCGCACAACGCCCTCGTGAGTGCTCAATGTGGCCTGCTCTGCACCAATGCTCTTGTCTGGCTGAAGGACGAGGCTGTACTGGACGATGAGCACCACGGGCTTCAGGACGCGCTTGGCTTTCTTGTCCACCTTGAACGTGAGCAGGTACTTCTCAGTATTGCTTGAAGGGTCATCATCGTTGAACATGTCAAAGGGATTCGCAGCTTCCGGCACATTCTCAAACTGCTCTACACTGAGGAAGAGGTCATCCTTGAAGCAATCCTCGAGATGCTTCTTGATTTCCAGGGCAATGCCCCTGCATGTTCCTGCTCTCTTGACGAGCAGCGCATACAGCGCAGGATTCTCCCTGAGGAATGCGTTCTCCTGCATGATGTCTTCGATTGCCATTTTTGTAAAAGCGAGGAAGGTGGGTAATACAGCGTGCATATAAATCTTTTGCTTGATAGGCTAAGTCAACTCGCATGTCTTGTTTAAAGGGGTTCCCTGCCATCTTGTCTTGATTGCGCCCACCCGCCACCCCCCTCCAGCCACCCGTGGTAGTGCATGAGAATGTATACCTCTGCGAAACGTGACAGTCAGAAAAACACGAAGAACCTGTCATGGCTCTTTTTCAGAAAATTATTTAAACCATCCTTTTTTCTTGCGTCAGATACGCACCGGTGGTTTAATGGTTAGAATAGAGGCTTGCCACACAAGCTAAGAAATTTGCTTGCTGCAAACAGCCTTTGATCCGGGTCCGATTCCCGGCCGGTGCATGATACTTTATTCTCTATGTACGCCACATTTCACAAAAAAATTGAAATCTTTGCATTTGTGACGTACACTTCCCTCTCCTGACCAAAAACAATGCTTACCCTTTACTTTTTGTTTTTTGCATTGTAAAGGGTAAGCTTTATATGTGAGTTCACCCTTCTACTTGTTCATGGTCTATATTTATCGGAAAACAATAGGAGACAAGAAATATTACTACTTGAGGGCTTCAGTGAGGAAGAACGGGAAGATTGTCGTGAAAGACATCAAGTTCTTAGGGAGCGACATTCATGCGATACAGGAGAACCTGAAAAACATCCCCCACGTGTATGATCAGGAGATCAGGAAGACGTACAGAACAATTAACAAATTCCTGGAAGTGAACATCTTTCTTGAGAAGGTGAAGAGGGAAAAGCTCAAGAAGGATTTGTATTTGGATAACGATTCGCTCGAGAATATTGAGGCGTGCAGGCGCCATTGGCAGGAGCGGTTTCAGAAGCTTGACGAGCTGACGAAAAAAGAGATACTGAAGCACTTTGTCATTGCATACGCATTCAATACTGCATCAATTGAAGGGAATACAATCACCTTAAAGCAAGCCCGGGACCTTCTCACCGAAGAACGCGTCCCAAAGGACAAGTCATTGCGGGAGATTTATGATGTGCAGAACACAGAAAAGGTGTTCATGATGATCATCCATGAAAGAAGGGATGTTTCGCACGAGTTTATCCAGGAAATCCACAGAAGATTACTGGAGCATATCGATCCGAGAGAAGGATACAGAACTGGCGAAGTGAGAGTGTTTAAAGCAGCATTCAAGTCAACACCCGCACCCTATGTCAAGACAGATATGGGCCTCCTTCTCCAATGGTATCACGAGCAGGAAAAAAAAATCCATCCTTTTGTCCTTGCAATCCTGTTCCACCACAAATTCGAGAAAATCCATCCGTTCATGGACGGAAATGGAAGAACTGGAAGAATGCTCATGAATTCCATCCTGCTCCAGCATGACTCTCCGCCGATAATCATCCGCAAGAAAAACAGGACAGCATACCTCGACGTTCTTCATAAGGCAGACCATTGCCCCATTACAAGGGCTGACAAGAACCACTATGCGGAATTATTGGAATTTGCCACAAACGAATACAAGGAAAATTACTGGAACATCTTCCTGTAAAGACACACTCTTTGCCTGACGTTTTCAGAAGTGCAACGATGGTCAAGATCCGCCCTGCTTCAAAAAAAGACCTCAAGCCCTGCTATGCGCTCGCAAAGGTCAAAGAGCTCAAGACTGCAGAGATCGGCAGCCCGCCGATCCAATGGCTCCAGGAACAGGGACTGGGAATTGCTATCGACTACGGTGTCAAGCGCCAGAAGGCAACTGATGGCACGAGCCGTGACGTGTATGTGTATCAGCCAGACACCCATCTCGCATTCCTCAAGGACGCAGTGCTGGACAACAGCCTTTTTCCTGACTATGACTCGTTCAACAGCGGGATTAACAGCGTACAACAACACTTCACAGAGTTGAGTGATGAGAAGTCGCTCGGCAAGGAGATCGTCAGTGAAATGCTCGGACGGGGCGGCTATTCTGGCGTGATCCATCAGGCAGCAGTCTTTACGCAGGCTGCGAAGGAAAAAGAAGGACTCTTTGACAAACAGCTCAAAAAGATACAAGACACCATGTTTGAGATGCACCGCAGGGACATCAACGTGAGCGCACCCGCGACGATCAGGAGTGTCAAGGAGTTCGTCGCCCACAACACCATTGACCAGCTCAGCACGATGGTGCGGTGCGCAAACAGTACTGCTATTGCAAAATATGCAAATCTGCCAATACGGGACAGGCGAACGGAGGGATGAACAATGGGAAAAAATATGGACAAACTGAAGAAAGCTGCAGGAACTGCAAGGGATGCCGCACATAAGATCAGGCATGATGTCGAGACCAGAGGCGTGGGAAATGTGCTCAAAGATGCTGCTGAAGAAGGCACTGGACTTGCACAGCAAGGAATCAGCAGGACGCGCGCCGAGATCAATAAGCGCGGAGGCCTGGTGAAGATCGTCAAAGACTTGGGGGAAGCAACTGCGTCGAAAATCCAGAGCTCATTAGACGCGATTGATGAGAACTTCTACACCAACGGCGAATATGACCCTGAAAAAGCGAAAATGACCTTCAAGAGGCTTGGCGACAAGACACTATCGTACGGCAACCAGGCATTGAGATTCGGCGAGAAACTCAGCCTGGAGCAATACGAAATCCTGAAGAGCAAAGTCAGGGAAAGCAAGCGGCTCAATGAAGAGGACTACCGGAAGATGTACCTGAGTGATGAGGAGCGCGCAAGCCCTACCTATAAAGGAATCGGTGTCATGCCGATGCGCAAGTATACGCTTGCTGATCGCCTGACACGGCCTGAGTTCGACGCTGTTGTCGCGCACTATGCCCTATTGGACAGCGCGATTCCTGCAGGCACTGCATTCAAGCAACGCGTGCTCGACGACCTGCGATGGACTGCCTCAGCAACGCCAGAGCAGCTGCTGAAGATCTATGCTGAGAATCCGTATTTCACGCGGCAGCCTGACATCGGTAGACGAAAAAAGCTTGTTGAGCAGTATGCGGCTAAGCCAGCAGCATGACTGGGTTTTTTTCTTTTTTTTCTTCTTATCTCATCAGCTTCCTGCTCAAAGAGACAGCGTATGCCCTTCGTGCAGCGTACTCAAGCAGGATTTTCCGATCATGCTCGTGCACGAACCCTTTGGAGAGCCGTGTCTTGATCCTTTCAGCAGCTTCAAGATATGGCTGTGCTTCTGCTTCTTTCCCCAATGCAGCGTGCTCTTCAGCAGCAGCATACAGGCCAATCATCTCTTCAAGAAAAGCAGAGTAGTTGCCATTGACCACCAGGCAGCGTGCAGAACCGAGCGAGCGCTCGTCGATAGCGTCAGCCCTTTTTCGCATCTCGTCTTTTTCTTCAGGCGTGAATCCGCCGAATTGCGGATAGGACTCGACGCACTCGATCTGGTGGAGCATATCCCTGATGTGGCTGCAAAGAATTTCCAGCCGTTCTGAAAGCTTCTTGTTCATGCAGGAGGGAAATGAGGAGGAATTTATAAATATTGAGAGAAAATGCACATAGGAAGGTCACTTTCTGATTCAGTCGAATTCGCTCGTCTCCTTTGCCTTGTCCAGAATGATGATCGTGCCGTTGTAGTTCAGGAACAGGACTTTGTCTCCTTCACTGAGCTGGCTCAGGACATCCAGGTTTTCCTTGTTCGGCTTTCCCTCGAATGTCTCATACGAGAGCAGGTCCATGATCTGCCAGCTCTCCTCCTGCTTTGCAATGATCTGGGCTTTCCTGCGCTCGAACTGGAAACCCTCGACGTGATCGTGCTGCCCCAAGGTGAGCTCATAGGATTTTGCTGAGAACATGCCCTGCAATTCCAGCCGGTTCTTGGAATGCGAGTGCGTGCCGCACACGACAATCTGGTTCGCGAGCACCATGCAGGGCTCTTTGTTATGGATCACGTAATCCTTGCGCTTGACTTCCCTGGCTTCCACGCTTCCGCCTCACTCTTCCTCTGTAAACGAGAATCCTCCGCTGGTGACTTCAAACGTGATGCTGTACTTCTGGAAGATCCTGTGCAATGCCTCGTCGATCTCGCTGATCTGGTTCAGGGTGAGCTTGCCGTAATTCAGGCGGACGCAGTTGCCCTCAGGCCAGGTGTTCTCCTGGATATCGATCTGCTGGCTCCAGCCGGGATATTTGCCCTTGAATTCCTCGTTGAGACTTTTTATCTCGGCAAGACAGCCTACAGGGAACTCCTTGATGTTGTAATACTCGTCAAAACCGCCCATGACAAGATGATAATCATGCAAAATTTATATACTTTGCTGATTAATAACCATCACATCTGCCTGAAGAAGGAAAATTTAATAAAGATGCTCAAGAATATTTAAAAAGAGCACTCATTTTCAATAAGATATGGGCCCGTAGCTTAGCCTGGTGACGCGAAGCTGGCGTCAGCCATCATCGAGTATGGCTCGATGGGGTTTGAGCATAGCTCAAACTTGCACCGAGTCCTGCACAGGGCAGGACAGCGCAACTTGATTTCAGCTCGACTGTTGCGCCTTTCGCAACATTGTCAGCAGCACCATGCGACCTACGGACTTACAGGCAAAAGGGCCCGTAGCTTAGCCTGGTGGAGCGCCGGTCTTATATGGCCGTGTTTCATGCAATCGCTAGAACTGGCTTCTAGGCGAGCCGGTGGTCACGAGTTCAAATCTCGCCGGGCCCAGTTTTTTTCTTATAGTTTATGTGCTCTACCTCGTACTATCTGAAACTGCACGCCACCACCACGGCGGCAGACGGCCATTTTTCTCATCTAAAGCTAAGAAAAATGTCCTACGCGACAGCCCGAAGGGCGCGTCCCCAGTCGCGTCTGCGCCGTGGTGGCGTGCGACGACCCGGGGGTTGGCCCCTCCGGGGTGGGTCGTAGGATAAAAACTGCTTCTTTCAAGTTGCATCCAGAATGCAGTTTTTGGCCGTCGCACCGCCACAAACGGCGCACGAGAGGATATCCTGTTCTTTCTACTCTTCTTCTTCCTTTCTTACGGCAAAGTCAACTCGCACGTGTTGGCGATTGTCCCCACCCCCCTTCCCCCTCCAGCCACCCTTGGTTAGCTATCAAAACAACACAATGAACTTGACGTAGCCCTTTCTTATCAACACTCTTCAACACCGTGCTTTCAGAATCAATGATTAACAAGTTATTTAAATCAGGAATGCATACAGATAGGAGAATTCATAACGATTGTTTAGGTGAACGCAATGAAAAACACAATCATCGCGCCGGTCGGCGACTCCATGGACTCATTGTACATCGGGATAAAGGAATTCCCGACAGAAAAGGTCATCCTGATTACACCGCAAGAGCGGATGCACGAGGCTGTAAAGGCAAAGAATGAGCTGGAGAAGTTCAAGATCCCTGTGCAGCTCAAGGAGATCAAGGGAAACCTCTGGGAAGAGACCTTCAAGGCAGTCGCTGAGATCACGCATGCTGAAAAGGACAGCAACATCCTGGTCAACGTCGCCACAGGGACACGGGAGAGCAGGTGCGCATCCACGAGCGCCGCATTCGTCAACGGCTTGAAGGCATTCGCAGTCGACGGCAACACTGTCCAGCTCCTGCCGGTCATGAAATTCTCGTATTACAAGCTGCTCTCTGACAAGAAGATGGATCTCCTCAAGATCATCTACAGCCAGAACTGCTGCGCCTCACTCGAAGACTTAAGCAGGAAGAGCAGGATGAGCCTTCCCCTGATATCCTACCATGTCAACGGCAACCTGAAGTCAGAAGGCCTGAAAGAGCTCGGACTGATTGAGACCAAAGAAGTCAAGGGACGTGTCGAGGTGAAATTGACGTCATTGGGAAGGCTGCTGCTGAAAGGACATGTATGATAGATAGTATGTCTTGTATAATAATTAGATAGTGTACTACAAGAACGCAAATAATACACCTTATTGTTCTGCTTAAGTGGTTACAAAACAATAATTTTTTAAATCAGTGCTGTATTCTATGCATATGCCCCGTCTCACCGACAGAAAGACGCTCGAACTGATTCAGACCCTCTATGATCGCGGCATGCCGATTCAAGCCATTACTGAAGAAACCGGCGTGTCCTATGCGACTGCATACAGGCACACTCGCGTGCTCGAGAGAGGTTTTGCTTCGCGCATGGCATACGAGGACTTCATCGCGCGCCAGAACGGCTTCTCTTCGTACAATGCATACCAAGAGTATCTCGTGAAGAAAAACGGCTTCACCTCAAGGACAGACTATGAGACCTATCTTGCAGAGAAAAATGGTTTTCCCACACTCCTCGCATATGCAGAGCACTTAGCAGTGCAGAACAGCTATCCATCCTATAACGATTACCGGGAAGAAAAAGCGCGTGCGCGCCAGCAACGTCCCCTCAACAGGGAGTTCGGAGGCCTTCTTCAGGAAAAATTAAAAGAGCTGGGAAAAAGCCAGGCATGGCTCTCTGCACAAATCCATCGGAGCAAGCACCAAGTCTGCCTCTATCTCCAAGGCAAATCCCTCCCGAATCCTGACGTGGCGAAAGAAATATTCTCCATCCTAGGCGTGAAAAATTCAAGGCTCGAAGAACTCATTTCCAGGGCGTGAATGATAACAAGAATGTACTTTCTTTTGAAATTATTTTCTTGCCATACGCTGAGAATAGAAAATTAGTTATTTAAAAACGTATTGAACAATGAACCACTTCCTGCTCTTGTTCTGCATGAGCTAACCTGCGAATCAAAATGCATATAAATAACCCTATTAAGAAACACAGCATGTATTTCCATAAAAGAAGGATCAAGTACCCGAAACTGACCATTCTCCTGTTCATCTTCTTTCTTGCCTACCTCATTTTCACCGGAAGCATATTCTCATCCCTGTTCAGGTATATTTCCTCGATGGGCTATCTGGGCTCATTCCTGCTCGGCATTTTTTTTGTCTACGGCTTCACTGCCCCTCCTGCGACTGCGCTCCTCCTGCTCCTTGCAAAGAGCCAGAATATCTTCGTGACTGCCCTGATTGCAGGCGTCGGCGCGCTCGTCGGAGACCTTGTCCTTTTCCGGTTCATCAGGCACTCCTTTGGCGATGAGATCGAAAGGCTGAAAAAAGAAAGACTTGTCAAGCACATGTACACAAAGACACCAGGTTTCATAAAAAAATATTTCATACCAGTCATCGGAGGGTTCATCATCGCATCCCCCCTGCCTGACGAGATAGGAATCTC
>JAZDID010000062.1:0-16106 GCA_043805315.1 Nanobdellota archaeon
CATCATCATCGGGATCATCGGGTTTTTCTGGAGCAGCTTTGTGCTCGTCTACAATAATATCCGCGGCGGCTTCCTGTTCGCCTTGTTCTTCCTGATCCTCGGTCTGGAGGCCTACATCCTGAAGATACGGGTGAAAGAGCACCTGCCAGAGTACATCCTCAAGACAAAAGAGCAGAAGAAACGCGACGAGCTCAGGCATCCCTTCTTCAAATCAGCGCCCCTGTCTTCTGGCTACATGCTCACCAGCATGCTGGGCATTTTGATAGCCATATTTGTTATCATCCCCTTGGAGCTGACCTGGGGCTTCACCTTCCTGCTCCTGTTCATCATCATGTTCATCTCCTCCATCATCAGCATGAGCAATGCGCCAGTCGGAGACGAGGCATTGGAAGAGTTGCACCTGCAGGAATTGGCAATACATAATAAGATACACAGAAAGAAGTGACTCTGCCAATCTGCCAAGAATACTTCCCATTCTTATCAGCCATGAAATAATACAGAAAATCTTTTAAACAATTTCTCACTCCCATTTGCATGGAAAGCAGATTGATTGCAGTGGATGCGATGAGCGCAGAGCGCGGGCTGGACGTGCTCATCAAAGGCGTGGAGCTTGCCACAAAGAAAGAGATAGGCGTCATTCTATACGGGGACCACCAGGAGCTGGAAAAACGGATAATCCCTGATTTCAACCTTTTCATCGAGCACACCTCAGAAGTTGTCGGACCCGGTGAAAATCCCTTTGAGGCGTTCAGGAAAAAGAAAGACTCCTCATTATACCGGGCAGTCAATGCAGTCACCGAAGGATGCGCCTTTGCCGTACTCTCAGCAGGCAACACCGGCGCGTTCATCACCACTGCAACACTTGCGTTTAGAAGGATTAATTTCGACTCCTACAAGTTCATCGGCGCTCCTCCCTTGATCACCTGCTTCCCGACCAAAATAATGGATACATATGTCCTGGTCTGTGATGTCGGCGCAAACCCAGACTGCACTCCCCAACAAATCGTGCAGAACGCCATCCTCGCAGATGAGTACACCCGCTATCTCCTGAAAAAAGAATCCCCACGGATCGGCCTGCTCAGCAATGGCACAGAACGCATCAAGGGAAACAATCTCGTGAAAGAGGCAGACCTCCTGCTCAGGCAGCAGGCACCGGCACTGCGCATCAATTATCAGGGCTATGCAGAGCCGCAGGACATCATTGCAGGAGTTTTCGATACAGTCATCACTGATGGCTTCACCGGCAATATCATCCTGAAGTTTCATGAAAGCGCGAGGAAATATGCATATGATATTGTTGAGCAGGAGATGCGCAAGATTCACGCAGGAAGATTCTTTGGCTCTCTGCTACGGCGTGCAGGGATCACGAAAAGGCTTTCTAGCTATCTCCATAACGAGTATTGCAGTGGGGCCATCCTCTTAGGCCTGAACAAGCCTGCCATGAAAGTCCACGCGAACGCTGATGCAGAAACCATCGGCAATGCACTTGTCATGCTGGACAGGCACCAGGGCATGATCCAGGCAATCACGCCAGGAATCAAGGAACGGCTTGAGGTGTTTGGACAATACCTGAAGGCAAATGAGAAAAGAGAAAAATGAGAGAAGATCACGCTAGCTTCAGCACGAACTTATCCAATTGCTTCCTCGCCTTCTCTCTCCTTTTCTGGTGCTCTTTCAAGAACACGTTGAGCTTGTCAATAAGGATCTGCTTCAACTCGCCGCTCAGGAGCTTTCCGGACTTGTACGCGTCATAGGTCCTCTTGAGCTTGGCGTCATCCTCTTCAAAAAAAGTGAGGTATTGGTAGGCAACATCAATGTCCGGATTGCCGCCCTTTTCCCGGTGCTCTTTCAAGGTATCCCTGCCTCCAGAAAAAGCGTATTTCCGTATTTTCACAGCGATCTCTTCTGGCGTGTCTGTTGTCCAGAGCGCCTGGTCTCCAGAGCTGGACATCTTGCCCTCAGCACCCAAAGGAGGCAGGAACCTGCAGTGCATGATCGCAGGCTTGTAATAGCCAAGCTTTGGGTAAACATCACGCGCGACCCTGAAGTGCGGATCCTGGTCAAAACCCAACGGAATAAGGCAGGGGATGTTCTTTTTTTTCAGGACAGAAGGCAGGAACGCGGGCACAGCCTGCATAGCAGTATAGAAGATCGCGCCGATATTAGTCTCATTGGAAAAGCCGAATGCAGCTTTTGTAGTCGAGAAGGTAATCTTCTTCGCAACCTTAATCGCTTCCTTGTACATGAGACCTGCATGCCTAGTGTCAATGAGAAAATGAGTCTTTTTGGGATTAAATCCGAGGGCAATGATGTCCAATTGGTTTTCATACGTCCACTTCTCAGCGTCTTCCAATGTCAGGTTGTTCTTGAACAGGAACTTCTCCTCATCTGGAAACTGGAACCATAATTCCACGTCGAACTTGTCCTGGAGCCATTTGGTGAACATCCAGGGAATGAGATGGCCGAGATGGACAGGCCCTGAAGGGCTTCGTCCGGTATAGAGGAAAAATTTCTCTCCCGCCTCATACTTGTCCAAAAGCCAGTTCATGTCCCTATGAGCAAAGAAAATCTTCCTCCTGAGAAAAGGATGAAGCACTCCTGTATGCTTTTTTATCCGTTCCAAGAGCACAGGGCTAATCTCTTCAAGCCCGAAATCCTTGATAAGCCTGTGATAATCAACAGTGCCTGTCACTTCCCAGGGCGTCACAGTGAATTTTTCAGCCACATGCATCACCATTCTTTGTATATACTCATGCACATCCTATTTAAATATTTGCTTCACAACCGCATAGCAGTTCTCCCTGTTCTTGGGATAGGTCGCGATGCACATCCGGATATGGAAACAATCGCCGGAATCAGTGAGCCAATAGATGCCATCCATAAGCTTTCTCTTGTCGAGCCTGAGGAAGAAATAATGGTTGTCATCCAGCCGGTTTGTCTGGCGGATCAATAACGCCTTCTGTTCCTCTGACAAGGCTGCACTGAGCTTTTCCAGGAACGCGTTGATATGCCTATCCTTGGTGAGATTTATTTCATAGATGATGATCCTGCTCTGCTCATCAACACCAGTCGCGACAGTTCTCTCAAGATGGACTTTTTCCGTCTCATCATTGAGGGGGAACGGGAAGAGGTTCGCTAAAGTTTCCTTTATTCTTTCTTCATCATCATCCTGCTTTGCGAACACGCGCACAGAAAGGTTGTGGCAGGATTTCATATGAAGGAAAAAACGTGGCTGCATTAATAAATTTTCTTCTTAACCAGATGAATTTGAATTAAATTTATAAAGTGCGCACATAATAAAAAGAGTATGAATCAGAAAAAACTCTTTCTTGCGAATAAAAGCAATCTCGTCACCATCGTATCCGTCGTAATCCTCTTGCTGCTGATTGCGCCCAATATTACCGCAGAAGAACAGCAGAGGATGGTGAAAAAAACCATCATGACACCATTAGGAGAAATGAACACGCAAGACATCATCGGTGACCCGACCACATGCACCTTCAAGGACAACTGGCCTGTCGCGTGCGCATACGAACAGATAGACGTAAACGGGAAACCGAATGTCCAGACTATCATTTGGGGAGAATTCCCTGGCTACCTTGTCAAGCTGAAAGAAGCACCGCTCGCCCAAATGTATAAGGGAAAAACACCTAGCGACCTAAAGGCACAAGCAGACAAGATATCTCAAGAGCACCAAATCTTCAAGCAAAGAGCAACACAGATTAAGGGAGTGACAATCAAAAGAGAGTTCTCAAAAGCGTTCAACGGCTTTTCCATTCTGGCTGATGAAGAAGGGTTGAAAAATCTGCAGCAAGATCCTGCTGTTGAAAAGGTGATGATCAACCAGCCAGTCCATGCCATCCTTCTTGATTCGACGCAGGAGATTCAAGCAGCACAAAGCTGGCAACATGTGGACAGCCAGAACAACTCGTATAGGGGAAAGGGGGTCTCAATTGCGATCATCGATACAGGAATCGATTACACGCACAGAGATTTCGGCTCTTGTCAAGATATCGGCATGATCGGGTGCAGGGTCGCAGGAGGATATGATTTCATCAACGATGACGATGATCCTATGGATGACCACGGCCACGGAACCCATGTAGCGAGCATCGCAGCAGGAAACGGCATTGTCAGGGGCGTGGCACCCGGAGCGACTTTATACGCGTACAAAGTGCTTAGCAGCGGTGGAAGCGGATCATGGGATCAAGTCATTGCGGGAATCGAAAGAGCGATGGATCCAAACAACGATAATGACTTCTCAGACCACCTTGATGTCATCAGCATGAGCCTTGGCGGAGGCGGGAACCCCGATGATCCTGTCTCGACAGCAGTTGACAATGCTGTAGGAGTCGGTGTCGTCTCAGTCATCGCGGCTGGTAATTGGGGGTCATCTCCTGAATCAATCGCAAGCCCGGGTACTGCACGCCAAGCAATAACTGTCGGCGCATCATGCATGATGGACCAAATCGGACAGGATAACTACTGTCAAAGCTCAATCGCCTCCTTCAGCTCTCGAGGACCTGTCATCTGGAACGGAGAGACAATCGCCAAGCCTGAGGTTGTGGCTCCAGGAGTGAGCATCTGCGCCGCACAATGGCAGGATGCCTGGCACGACAGGGAGTGCATTGATACTGAGCACACCGCAATCTCAGGAACTTCTATGGCAACCCCTCATGTTGCAGGCGCAGTCGCATTACTGCTCCAGAAGAACCCTTCGTTGACTCCTGCACAAGTGAAACAAATCCTCATGGAGAATGCGCACTCATTCTCTGATGCAGGCGTGTATGACCAGGGTGCGGGATTGATAGACGTCTGGAATACGCTTGACATAAACCCCTTGTTCCACGGCCAGAATAGCTTGACCCTTTCAGTGAACCCTGTCAGCAGCATCAGCACAGCGCTGACAACACTCACGTTAACGCCAGACAACAGTCCTGAGACTGTCCAGGTAATCCCTGAATTTCTTCAGGGCATAACAGGGCTTGCTAATCCAGCAACTGTTCTTCTTGATACAGCAAAACAAGTCCAGGTGGAGTACACCATCGATAACACTATCGTCCCCAGCGGCAAGACTTACCAGGGCGATGTCCTTGTCCAATCCAATAATTATGTAGTCAAGATCCCGACCACGTTTATCATCAATGACCGCTTGACTGCTGAGCCCTCAAAAATCGACTTTGATATCTTCCCACCTATGAACGCGATCTATAGCTCTACCAAACAGGTCACCTTGACAAATATGCTCCAGGATGAGCCACAGGAATATGACATTCATGTTGAATGCTGTTCGAGGTATGACAATAATGGATATTTAAAGTTTGTCCAGCCGAATGTATTATCTTTAAATGTTCCCAGTCACGTCCTGCTCAATCCCTCTGAACATAAGACGATTGAGGTAATTGCGCAAGGAGACAACGACAACTGGCTCGATTTAGGTATATACAGGGGAAAACTAGTCATCAGCTCAAACCTTCAAGAGCTGAGGATACCGTTTGAGCTCGTAAAATACTACCGTCTCGATCTTGGTTTTGACATCGAACCTGTTTTTATCGAAGTATATCAAGGACAAGCATTTCAATACTTCGTTTATCCTTATAGTTTCTTCAACAATGAGACGCTCTATCTCACCGGGAACGGGGATACAGACATCTCTGTCCTCTCTTTCCTTCCTTATGAACCTTATGCCACCATTTATAGCTTCAAGGAGAACATCCAGCTCGTTGACCAGGCATACGCGCACGTCCCCAATGCAGAGCATGCCTATGATATCACGTTCAATTTCAAGGACGAGCAGGGAAACACCCTGGATTCTGAATGGAGCCTCATGAGCATCATGGGAAATTTCAATGAATATTATTGGAACGGCTGGGCAACCTGGTGGGGAAGCAGCCCTAGCAGCATAAATATATGGACAAGCCAAGCAAGCCAGGATTTCGTATTCGCATGGAGCTATCTTGATTCAAGCAGCCAGACAAAGACATACCACATCTCAGATTTCAAAAGAGGGTTTGCAGGTGATTTCGAGGCGACAAACACGCCAGGAAGCCTCGCAGCAACACCTGTCTCATTCCAGGAAATCTCAAATGAGCAATCCGTCGTCTGGCTCGGGCATTATGTGACAGGGATCGGCGAATACAGCCAGAAGGGATTGTCGTCAGCACAATTCCCCGAGCAAACGCTTTATCAGCAAGCACAATCGCAAGGCATGAGGGCAGGATTCCAAATATGGTACACATCAGCTTCAGATCCGTGGGAGCAAATACTCGAAACGATGCCGCTTTTCAATGCCCAATACAGAAAAATCTACGGTTTAAGAACCTGGAATGGCGAACCAAAAAAAATAATTGAGATTGAGGGCACAAAGCAGGTTGGCATGATGCCATTGTTCTGGTTCGGCGACGGCTACCTCTTCAATAACGGCGACTCTGTAGATATGTATCTTTACAATGAGGGAAGGCAGTTCTACCCCTTCCTCACCCAATCATTAGACCTTTACCTGCCAGACCCGTACACAAACCCATTGGATTATAAGGTGTACGTGAACGGCAATCAGATAGGGAGCGGGAGCATGTATGGCGGAACATTCTGGAGCTGGTATGAAAACTATATCTCCATCAATCTCGGCAGTGGCCCAGGCAACTATAAGTTTGAAACATCAAGAGATTACACTATCCAGGGAAATGACTATACAGGGAAAGTAGAGATCACCATGCCCATAGCTGCTGGAGAATATGAAACGAAATACTTCCCGCACATGATCAGCATGATGCTCTTCTCAGACGGAGCGCAGACTGACACGCTTGATTTTTACAAGCATAACAGGATAAAAGCAATGTTTGATACCACTAACACCGGAGCCCTCGGCGCAATCAGCGTCAAAGTATTCGATGGCCTAAACTGGTATGCCCAGCCAACCAATGCAGATCTCGTGCAAGGAATCATTGATGCAACCCTTACCATACCTCTGAGACCAAGCAACCAAGCCAGGAAAATCATGATTGAAGCAACTACCGTCAGAGGAGTTAAACTTGCATACACCTTTGAAGTCCCGCTCACAACCCAAGTGCCTCCATCGACTCCTCCAAGCATCTCGAATGTCCGGGCAACAGAGATTATGCAACGAGGCGCGAATATCCGCTGGCAGACAGATCTCCCGGCGAGCAGCAGGGTGTATTATGGCCTATCGAGCAATTGGTATGGCAACGTCCAAGAGGATGCGAGATATATCAAGGATCATACCATACAATTGACTAATCTCGTACCAAATACGCTGTACCATTATCAAGTGTGGAGCACCAACCAGATCGGCTCCAGAAACAGCAATGACTTCACCTTCATGACAAAAGCGATAACTGGCTCAAAGCCGAGACCGACAGAATCAGGGCAGGCAGGCCAAGCATGGCTCAGCCTTGAACAGACAAAGAAGGGCATCAATGGCATCTTCATAGTCGCGTTCTTCATGGCAATCCTCGTCATGACATTCCGCTACTACAAGAAGAGAAGGACTTGAATCATACAATTTAAAAACCCCTCCTGCTTCCAATCCTGCATGAAGCATACAGCCATCGTCACGCTCTTCCTCATAGCTATCTTTTTCATCACCCAAATCGTCGGGCTGAGCCTGATCAGCAAGGACATCAGCCAGGTGAGTGTTGACGAGAACAACCAAGTGCAGATACAGCACAGCGAGGGTTTGCAGGAGTTCAGGCCGCAGACAACCGGCGCGAGCTCATTGATCTACATCCTCATCTCAATCGCCATCGGCACAATCGTCCTGCTTTTCCTGGTCAAGTTCAGGAAGGTGAATGTCTGGAAAGCATGGTTCTTTGTCGCAGTCCTGATCTCGATAACCATCGCGTTCATGGTGATCACGCAGAACCTCTGGGCAAGCCTTGCCATCGCTGCGGTCTTGGCAGTGCTCAAGATCTGGAGGCAGAACTTCATCATCCACAACTTCACTGAGATCTTCATGTATGCAGGGATTGCCGTGCTTCTCGTCCCTATCTTCAACATCATCTGGGCGCTTGTTCTTTTGGGAATCATCTCTGTCTACGACGTGATAGCGGTCTGGCAGAGCAAACACATGGTGAAGATGGCGAACTTCCAGACAGACAGCAAGGTCTTCGCAGGCCTGATGATACCCTACACCAGGAAAAAAGCTGGTGAAGACAGACCTGTCCCAATGGAAAAGCTGGCCAAAGGAAAAGCAAGCCTCAAGATTCCCCTGCCTGCAAAAAAGATGAAAAAAGGGAAATCAGGGTTCACTGACCAGGCCATCGAGATACCTGATGAAGAGCACAAGACAGCCATCCTCGGAGGAGGGGATGTCGCATTTCCCTTGATCTTTTCAGGAGTTGTCATGGAGAACCTCATCGAGCACGGCCTGCCGAAAAGCACGGCATTGCTGGAATCATTTATCATCGCAGGAACCACGACACTCGCGATCGCAGCGCTCTTCCTCCTGGCAAAAAAGGACAAGTTCTACCCGGCAATGCCGATTGTAACGATCGGGTGCTTGGTGGGATGGGGAATTATCCTGCTCTTGTGAGTGTATACATTCCTCCACACATTTCTTTAAACTATTTACTTGGCATAAGCTATTACTTATTTGTTCTTTTCCTGTATCTGCTTCCATTTTTCGTCAAACCGCTTTTTGATATCAACTCCATCGATGAGATCAAGAAGGGTGTCAAAGGCAGTCTGCCAGTCTTTCTTTTTGCCCTTCGAGATTGCCACAAGCTCATGTTCAGGACTATGATCCCTGTAGTCTCCGGTCAACGCTATGTTGCGGTGATATCTTTCTGTCATCTCATTGTCAATGCAGTATATGCCTCTTTTGATAGCGTAGCGCACCACAACAATGCCTTCTGTTCCTCCGTGGCCGCCTTTATTAGTGACTAAGACTGCTGGAATCCCCTGACTTCTTGCCAGTTCTGCAATCGGCAATCCGCACGGCAATAATCTGCCATCAGTTGTTCTATACGTATACGCTGCATCTTTTTCCAATCCTAGTTTTTGCAGCAGGTCGTCGTCTATCCCTGCCTTCCTGAGATACATGCTGCACTCTAGGGCGGCAGTTTGAGTTCGACTGTCTTCTTCTTCCTTATTCCCTGGCTCTATCACAGGCAAGAAAACATCGGTCAGGACCCCGTCGTATTTCGTCGGTCCATGGCTGTCTATAGGATCTCCTAGGAGTTCCCAGTGGGCTTGATTGTAGTCTGTAGCAAAGTAGACGTGCATGGGCCGTCCATGCTCTTGCATCCTTCGCTGGTATTCATTGAATGCCTGCGCCAGGAATCTCGGATTGTCCTCGACAATCAGGATTTCCAATGGCTTTTGTTCTGTTTGGTTTTGTGTGTTCATTTTGTTACCTCCTGGCATATTTCTATGCTTTTTTCCAGTATGTAATCTCCCCTCTTTTCTATTGGCATAACGGGAACTCTGATGACTGTGTAGCCGAGTCGTTCATACGCTGTGGCTATCGCTTGATGTATCTTCTGAGCTGTCTGTTCATCTTCTTTTCTGGCACGGTCATTGACATATTTGGGTAGTGGATCGAGCAAGAAGATTGCTTCATAATTTGCATTCTTGGCAGCGTCCATTTCATCTGAAGGAATATCTGTGCCGTCCAGTGTATAGTACGCGATGTTGTCTCCGAATCCTCTATCGAGGAAGGTTGGCTGGCCATTTATTCTCGCTTCTAAGTCCTTCTGACGTTGGAAAATTGCCCTTTGGAAACCTGTTCTGTTCTTCCAAGGTACCAAGTCTCCTTGCATTATTTCCTGTTCCTCGATTACCATTCTTGCTGCTTCAGGAAGGATGGCTATGCCTTGGTTCTGAAGATAGGTGATAACTGATGTCTTACCCGCTCCTGGTCCTCCGGTGATGACATATTTGTTCATTTTCTTCACCTCTTTTTACTATTCTATAGTAATTACTGATATATCAATCTTTCTGTTAAAAAATTGCTTTAAATGAAAATATTTATATAGAAATTATAGTTTATAGCATAATTATGAAGAAATTCGGCCTTGACCTTCTGGACAGGAAAATCCTCTACGAGCTCGACCTGGACAGCAGGATATCCTTCAAGGAACTCGGCAAAAAGCTGTCCATTGCCAAGGAAACAGCCGCCTTCCGCGTCAAGCGCCTTCAAGTTCGCGGATACATCAAGAACTTCATCACCACAATCCACATCTCCAAGCTCAACAGGTTCTACTATAAGCTCTTCTACAAGTTCCACAAGACCACGCCGGAAATAGACGAGCAGATCATCGACTTCATCAAGAACTACCGATCCACTTCATATTTCGCCTCGCTGGAAGGCCGCTACGACATCGTCTTCCTCATCCTTGCCAAGGACATGCAAGACCTCCGCAGCTTCCTCGTGCGGTTCAAGGAGAGGTTCAGCGATTATGTCCTTGAGCAGGAGATCCTCACATTGCCCTCAGTCAATCGATTTAATTTCCGCTTCTTCCTGCCGAAAAAAGAAGTCTTCCACACCAAGTATCCCGAGCAGCTCGCCGAGCCAGACATCGACGACCTCGACCTCCTTGTCATCGAAAGCCTGGCAAAGGACTCACGGATAAGCCTCGTCGATCTTGCAGCAGCGGCAAAGACAGAGCCGAATGTCATCAAGTACCGGATGAAGAAGCTTACGGCAGCAGGCATCCTAGGCACGCACGTCCTCGACATCAACTTCGAAAAATTCGGCCTCGAGCACATCCAGATCGACTATTCTCTGCGGAACCACAGCAGTGTCCAGAAGATGATCGCTTCAATCGCCATGATGCCACAATCCACCTTCGCCACAGTCACCCTGGGAAAATACGACCTCGCTGTGGAATTCGTGGTCGAGAGCATGGAAGAGCTGCGCGGAATCATCAAGACCATCAAGCAGGCATATGCGAACGAGGTCGTCAACCACGACATCTTCATCCTGCAAGAGCACAGCATCAACTGGTTCCCGTACGAACAAAGAAAGCGCGTGCCTGAAAAGAAGGCATGAATGAAAGGCATAATCTCGTCAGGATCTTAGATATCAAACCCGCGCTTCTTGAAATACTCCCTGTTTCTCAGTGCAAAGTACTCCTGTCCGATGATCTGGCGCTTGCCCCAGAACGTCATGCCTGCGCCGACAGAGACATCGATCTCCACCTTTCCGGGATTGATGTGATAGTTTGGGCCGATCTCGTAGACAGTGCCTGCATGGCTTTTGAGCGAGGAAGGGATCAATGCAGGCTCGAACCGCCTCTTGAACGCGAAGTCGCGGCCATACTGGACAGAGACGCCGGAGAGGTTGCCGAACAAGTGGATGATGATCGGTGTTGTCATCTCCATAAACTCTTTCAAGGTCAGGTCTGATCCTGTCTTTTCCAGGATGCTCAACGCAGTCTCCTCGATCATGCGCAGGTTGGTGTTGTGCTGGGGCATGAGCACCTCGCGCAGATTAAGATCTCCCAAGAGCGCGATGACTGCATCAGGAATTCCCTTTTTCGCAGCGACATAGACTGGCTTGTTCTTGATATGCAGGAACTTCTCAGCACGGTCAGGATAGTGCGGATTATAGCTCGGCTCCATAGGAATGAAGTCTCCCTGGAATCCGTTGGTCCTCCGGTAGACCTGCTGAATGCCCTTTCTTCTTGTCCTTTTCTCCCGCGAATGTGCAGACCGCATCACCGCAGCAGCTATCTCGCCCCTGTCACTGAGACGAAGAATTCCCACAGACTGCACGTCATCAGACTCAATGTAGGCGCGTCCCAGCTCAAGCGCGGTCTCATCATCAGCAGAAACAACATCTAACGCACCCATCCTGCAGGAAGCAAATTCTTTATCTGAAGCCAGGCCATAGGATTCTGCAAGCGCCTTCTGGATCCGGCTCGCATCAGAAGGGACGATCACGCCATCAATTCCCTGCATTCTTTGGACAATGAGCAGCTCAAGCCCTGAAAGGTCAAGTGCAGAGGCATGCAGAGCAGTCCGCAGGTGTCGTACACTGTCCTCAATCACTCCTCCTGTTCTTGATCCTGCTGAATGGAAAATAAAGGGGATCTCGAGCCCTTCAATCTCGCCATCCTCTTCAGCAGCGTACAACGCAGCGCCTCCTGCATGGCCGAACAAGCCCTTGTTCATGTCATACGGGTCAGTCTTGAGGTTTTCTGCAGTCAGGACAAGCACATGCTTCGCTCTCTCGGTTTCAATAAGCTGCTTTGCCACGTCTTCGCACGCTTCTCCCACAGGGCAGCCGCAGATGATGCTTGTCTTTTCCGGAGACCATGCTGTGCCAAGCCGCTTTTGGAGAAGGCGGACTGCAGGAACTGAGATGTCCTCGATATTATCAGGGTTGGAGTTCGTGCCGCAAATGACATAATCAATGCGTTTCCCATCCAAGGTAACAGAATCAAAAAGGTCAAATGCTGCCTCTGCCATCATCTCCTGCAGGCTGAGGTCAGTGTACCTGCGCTCCCTGATGCCTGCGATCTCTTCAAGCTTTGCAGGATTATATTCTTCATACAATGTGCCGTCAGGCTTATATATGGTCTCGTTCGCCAATGCGGCATTCGGGACAATTCTCGGTGGCGTGTATGAACCAGTGCCGATAATGCAGGCGGAATACGCTGGTCTCATGAAAGAAGAGGAATCATGAAAAATATATAAACGTTTCTATCAAAAAAGAAAATAAAGAAATCAGGATGGTTTCAAATATGCATCCAGGCTCTTCTGGTTCTTTGGTACCAGATAGTTTTCAGGCGTGACGCTCATATTGTCGAATGCAACGAGCGTCTGCACCTTTGTCGCTTTCTGGATGTCTGCGGCGATCTTGAACGGGTCTAGCTCGAGCATCTTGATGCCGAAATGGGTAAGGACAGCAAGAGAAGGACGCACTTTCTGCACCAGCAGCACGGCATCGTCAGCATTCAGGCTAAAGTGCTCCCGTATTCCTGAAGGGTTCTTGCAGTTGATGATCAGGATGTCTGCATTCCGGTAGTGCTTGTCCATCCCCTCAAAATACTCAGTGTCTCCGGTATAGCCGATAGTGGCATCCTCTGCAGTAATAAGGAAGCCGACGGCAGGGCAGGAATGCACACAAGGCGTTGCACTGATTGATACACCTCCGACATCCTCTTTCTTTCCCTCGCTAGCCACAAGGACTTTCTCAGCCATGCTGAAGAAATTGTCTTCGCCAACATCCAGCGGGCTTTTTTCGATCATCGGCACATCTGCAAGCGCTTTTCTCCTGGACTTCTGCCTGCCAAGGAAAGACTCCTCTCCAATAATAACTCCTTTCCTGTCCAAGCCGCCATAGGTCATGGCAGAGAGGACTGCTGGCACGTCATGGCTGTGATTCAGATGCCCGTGAGAGACCAGGATGCCATCCAATGCGCCGACGTTGATGCCTTGCTCTTTCAATCGCACTAAAGCTCCTGGGCCGGGGTCGAGAAGCAAGAGCTGGCTGTTGACATACAAGAGAATGCCGCCAGAAGCGCGCAGCTGCTTGCCGACGACGATGGCGTCGCCGCCAGTGCCCAAGAACAGTATGGATGAAGACATGAAAATCCCCTGCAGCAGAGAATGGAACTGGATTAATAAATGTTGCTGAAAAGAGATTTTTAACAAGAAAAATTTAAATACTGAGCCACATTCTACTGTTCTATGGCATTAATCAACAATGCAGACATATCAGCGCTTCCTCTCGGGGAGGATGATGATCCAAAAGAAGATGTTCTTTCAGAATGCGCTGCAGCAGCTGAAAAAGGAACAGCAGACATAAAGCCAAAGCGCAACCACGACAGAGGGTGGTATTACCGACATCATCCTGAGCGAGACTACATTATGTCCATCACGCACACTCCTTTGGGTTATCTTGATCGCGAATGCCATACTTCTCTGCTTCCGCATAGCGGGCTAGATCCCTATTTTGATGAGATGATCAAGAGAAGCAGGGCAGAATACCTGAAGTCGCAAGAGCAGCAAGCAGACAGCGCCAATTCTGAAGGAAAAAAGCAGTAGCAACATAACCAAACAGCACGGCCTCCTTCGATTTTTCACAACCTTTAAAAGCTCTCCTCTATTCCTCCTCTGTGCTAGGCCGGGTTGCTAGCGCTGACCTGTTACTGCAGACGCGCTTTACGGCAGGGCCGAAGCCTGGGGGGCGGCAATGCTGGTGTTTCACACGCCTGTCTCAACCGTCGATCCCTCGTCCCTATTGGTCAGGTCCTCTCCGAAACGGATCAGGGCAGGAATGCAGCAGTCCTAAGAACTGGACAGGGCGCTTTAGGGGAAGCGGGGAGGAGGAAGAGATGGGATAAACGCGTGGAGCAGCGGTGTTGTCCACCCCTGGGCGTGCATTTTCTCTATTCTGTTGCTTCCACCAATAGAAAGATTTAAATATATTAAATATTTACACAGTATTAAATAAATTAAATATCCTGAGGTGAACCATGCCAACTATAACATTATCAGTCCCCGAAGAACTCAAGAAAGAGATGGACAGCACAAAAGAGATCAACTGGTCTGCGGTAGCGAGGGAGGCAATCAAGGAAAAGGTCTCTCAGCTGAAGATACTGAAGGCAATCGCGAACAAGTCCAAGCTGACCGAAAAGGACGCGCTAGAGCTGGGGAGGAAGATAAACAAGTCTCTGCACGAGCGCTATAGAACCATCGAGGGAAACTAGATGAAGGTTGTGGTAGATGCGAACATCTTCTTGTCCGCACTCATCTCTCCTGGAGGAAAAACGTGCGAACTCATCTTCTCCAATGAGTTATCTCTGGCCGCACCTGAATACCTGTTCGAGGAATTCACTAGGCACCAGGCTGAGATTCTCAAGAAATCAAGGCTTTCAAAAGCAGAATTCGCGGTGGCGCTCTCGCTCATATCTTCACAGATACAATTTATTCCTTATGCTGAATTCAAAGACAAGATACACCAAGCTGAACAAATCACACCCGACCCGAATGATACAGAATACCTCGCTTTGGCTTTACGACTTAAATGTCCTATTTGGTCAAATGACAAAGCACTGAAGAAACAGGATGCCGTAAAAATATTTTCAACTCAAGAAATTTTGAGAGAGTTCTGAACATTATTTTACCACAATCGCCGGCTTTCCTGGCAGTGCCTGCTTCGCCTTCTGCTCTGAAGATTCCTCCGCAAGGACAACTTCAACTGGAATGTTAAACGCTGTTCGCAAGCTCTCTTTCTCAGATTCTAAGAATGAACATTCTTCCTTCTGGCTGATGATCCTCGGCGGGATGCGCTCGATGAGCTTCGGGACAAGCTTCATAATTTCTTGGCCATGCTTCCGCAGCTCGGTCTGCATGACTGCCTTGATGATCTCGGCAGGATTCTTGGTCTTCTCAAGACTCGTTTTGACAGCGCTTAACAAGTCATACTTCCACTTTTCTGAAACGATCAAGGTTATCTTCTGTGGCTTCTCTATGCATGCGAGCTCGAGGACAGAAACAACGTCTTTTTTCACGTTGTCCAGGTATTCTTCCAGGTAATGCAAAGACTCGTCTATTTTCTTCTCGTCGTATTTCAGCCATTTCTCCAGAGAAACAAACGGCTTGTTCCCCAACAAAGACCAGCATTCCTCTGCAATGTGTGGAATGAATGGGCTGCTGAGCAG
Organism: Nanobdellota archaeon; assembly: GCA_043805315.1. Lineage (GTDB taxonomy): Archaea > Nanobdellota > Nanobdellia > Woesearchaeales > JAHJEM01 > JAHJEM01. Next base: position 15,633 of record JAZDID010000062.1, read on the forward strand.
GCACGCGGTTTCCAGCGCGAGCTTCAGGGTTTTCTCATCCACGCGCTCACGGACTGCAGAGATATAATTGACAAAATCCATGAGCGAAATCAAGGCGAGGTTGTGCCTGAACTCTTCAATGCCTTTGGTGACCTCCCTAATGGCGATGTTCCTCTTGCTCTCAAGGCTCTTGCTCTTGTCATAGTCTTTTGCTTTAAAGGTTTTTTCTTTGTATTCCTCAAATAATCCTGCGAACTTGTTCAGGAACCTGAATGTCCCGTCAATCCCGAGGTCAGACCACTCCACTTCTTTATCAGGCGTTGCAAGGAACAAGAGGTAGAAGCGCGCGGTGTCAATCCCGTGCTTTGTTGCGATCTCATCCTGGCTCACCACATTGCCATGGCTTTTGCTCATCTTCTTGCCGTCCTTATAGACAACACCCTGGTTGAACAGGCTTATGAAGGGCTCGTCGATCTTCAGGAGCTTGCTGTCCCT
>JAZDID010000063.1:0-2761 GCA_043805315.1 Nanobdellota archaeon
ACTGCACTCTTCTTGAGATATGTCAAGCAAAAAGGTGTTATCGCATACGCTGATGAGTTCATCGACCGAATTACCGTCTACGCTGAGAAAGACAAAGAATCAGCTGTTGATGAGCGTGAAAGCGCGCGCTACGGTTCGTCAGTAACAAGCGAAGAGATCATGGCAAAATATGACTACATGATGGACGTCTGCAGGAGATGCATTTCACAATGCGAAGAGATCATATACTCAGATACTTCCTTTGAAATCCCGAGAGAATTGATCGAATAATAATACCTCCCCCCGCCGTGGTGTAATCACGTGGATTTCCAGTTCTGGAAACTTTGCCAGCTCCCGCACCAATTCGACAGTATAGATTCCCACGCCGCCCCAGGTAGGAACAAACTCAGGGGCGAGGATAGCGAGTCTCATGCTGAAAGCACCCATTTCCAGAGAGGTACATACTTGATTTTCTTCCTTCCAACCGTTTCTTCTGCCTCGTATGCCGCAGTGATGAGTATGCCTGAGTTCAGCGTGAATGCCTTCAGTGCAGCGATAAGCCCTTTCACTTCCCGCTCTTTGACTTCCTTATTGCTGAAATCAAAGCAGACCTGATACGCTCCCACAACCTTCGCTCCCTGCTTGATAATGAAGTCAACCTCTGAACGCTCATCCTTCCAGTAATACACCTCACCAAATCTCTTCTTCAAGTAAAGGAAAACCAGGTTCTCATAGTATTTCCCTCTATTAGCCGAAAATGAGGTCGAAACGAGCCGATACATGCCGTTATCCATGCAATAAATTTTCTTCGGCATCTTCATCCGCTCCCTGAACTTATACGAAAAAAAGGCAAGCTCGAACAAGAGATACGTATTTGACAGGTAGCTTATGAAATTCTGCACCGTATGCGTGCTCCCCAAGCCAAAATCATTCTTTAGGCGGTTATAGGTATATTTCCCGCACATATTTGAAATAAGATAGTCTGCAAGCTCTTTCAGCTTTGCCTTTTCCGATATATTGTAGCGCAAAATCACGTCTTTTTGTATGATGTCCTGGTATATGCGCAACAAAATCTCTGTGTCTTTCATCTGAAGGAATTCAGGATAGCCGCCATATTCCAAGTATTGTGCAAAATGCCGCATAATCTTCGCCCGCTCCTCTGTCATCAAGAGCATCTTCCCCTCGACAATAATCCCCCGCAACCGTAAGAACTCGCTGAATGAAAACGGGTAAAGGACCACATCCACATGCCTTCCGGTCAAATGCGTCGCAAGCTCTGAGCTCAACAAGGTCGCATTGGAGCCAGTAATGATCACCTTATACCCGGAGTCGTGCAATCTCCTCACGAATTTTTCCCATCCGAAGATATTCTGAATCTCATCAAAAAACATTGTCTTATGCAAACCATACAGCTCAATAAACGCCTCCAAAAGAACATTGAAGTCGTCTGCGGTAAAGCTTGCCAACCGTTCATCCTCAAAATTAAAATAATGAAAATTCCCATTGAAGTATTTTTTCATAATCTGGAGAAGCAGGGTGCTCTTCCCAACCCTCCTTGACCCGGTAATGGCAAGAATGCTTTTCCCTTGAATCTTCCTGTCGAGAAGCGAAAGAGCTTCTCGTTCAATGCCGAGCTCTTTTTTTCCCAAGGATTCCCTTTGCTCTGCAACTAATGCCTTTATCCGCGCCGTATCCATGCGCAGAAGGAAGAACGAACACATATTTAAATGTTTGCATTTCTAATGCACAAAAACAGTAGTTATTGTGCAACCTGAATACGAATAGAGGTGAGGATTCGGAATAATTGAGTTAATGAGATATCACGAGGATCATACCCTTCCCCCCGCCGTGGTGTAATCACGTGGATCTCCAGTTCTGGAAACTTTGCCAGCTCCCGCACCAATTCGACAGTATAGATTCCCACGCCGCCCCAGGTAGGAACAAACTCAGGGGCGAGGATAGCAAGCTTCATGGAGAACCAAGAACTGAAGTCAATTTATAAAGATTATGCAGAGGCCAGGCTTGGGCTGGACTCAGAGATGACTGGCACAGAAATGACTGGTGACAATTCCCTTGTCTTGCTGAACAAGGACATTTTGATGATTAACAGGTTGTTCTTGGTCTTGATCTCAGCCTTGCATGCTATCAGGTTCTTGAGAAGGTCACGAATGACTTCCTTTTTTTCATTGATGAGCTCATGGAGGAATGCTGAAGCGTCCATGATCTGGATGCCGACAAGCTCCTTCTTCCTGTTGTAATCAAGGATGAGGCTTCCGAGCTCAACGCTTCCTTTGGATTTGGATGCCTGACTATACAAGAACAAATCGTCATACTCCTTGTCGTAGCTGAAGTTAAACTTTTGCATGTTTTTCAGCGATATGCTGCCACCTCCGATTGATCTTTATCACTGTGCACACGATGCACCTCTTGTTCATCACCAGCACATACCTGTGGCAGAGCGTCTTGCTATAGCCAAAGTAGCAGTCATACTTTTCTTCTCCAGCATGTGCTGCATCCTGCTTCAGTGCATATGATAATCGTGCAGGGTTTATAATGTTTTCCTTAATCTCATCAATGCTGACATTCCTGAAGATTGCCTGCACAAACGCATGATCTGTAATAATGACATCTTCTTTCCGGAATGCCCGCAGTTGCTCTTGGACCACATCCTCGTAATTCATATCTTCATGCCTATTCTTTTTTATTCATATTCTTTCGGATGAAAAAAAGCCTGTTTTTTCAAGAAAATCGGAATATTTCTTAAAGATGAAGAAAAAATATG
>JAZDID010000064.1:0-5614 GCA_043805315.1 Nanobdellota archaeon
ATCATTTCTAAGGTCATTGTTCATTGCCTCTGATTTGCATAATCGGCTCGTTTTTCTTATTCATCTTCTTCTCTTCTTGTTGCGTAAAGAAGAGTTACTCCCCCAAGTAAACCTGCCAGCCCGGCAGATAATATTCCTTTCCCATAGACATTTAAAGCAATTTGTCTTGCATCTTCATCTGCAGAATCCAGTGTTTTCTTTGTCAAGGCTGAACCTGAATACATGCGTGATTCTAAAAATACATCTCTTGCAGAATTATAGCTCAGTATATTGTCTGCTGAAGCGTATGCAAATAATGCAGTCATTGTTCCACACACTAATGTTAATATAAAGTCAGGTGTTTTCATGGTTGTTTCCTCTGTTATGATTTTTTTTGATCGAATAACTCAGTCAAACTCACAAAACAATTCGTCCATCTCCCATTTGGTGACTTTCTTCTTGTTCAGGAGGTCCATCTTCCGCTTCTTGTCTTTCTCGCCCATGACTTCGTCATACTCGAACTCCTCTTCATAGACGACTTCTTCTGTTGGGATTCTTGCCATGTTGGGTATTCTATTTTCTTGGTGATTTACTTGTGATCTTGCTCGTATTCCACAAGCTCAGCTTTCTTCTTGGCTTCACGTCCAAGTTCTGTCTTTTCCACTATGCTGTCGAGCTCCATTTTTTCCTCAGTTCTGGAACCGTGCTGTCCGGTAAAAGTCATTTTTGAACTCACTGTTCTTTGTCTTTGGATCGAGCTTGTTCCATAATGCAGTAATCTCTTTCTTCTCCTGCTCTGAGAGCTGGAACCGTGATTGGATTTGGATTGCCATTGTGATACCCCCAACTCTTTATTTTGTTACCATTAATTAGTGAGAACTTATATATAAACCTTTCGTTTTTTTGAAGGAACGCGTGAATTCATCATTTATACCACGTATAAAGGCATTTTACAAGAAAATAGCCAAGAAACCTTCAAAATCGGCCAAAGCAAGAACAAAGTCCTAAAACCGATGAATTCTTCAGTTATAGACAGTATAAACCCGATTTGAATGCATATGAATATCTCTCAGAGAATCAGATTGCCTTTCATTACTTTTCTTGGCCACCAGCAATTCGCAAGATGTTATTCTGCAAACAGCGCATCCATCTCCCACCGCGTCAGCTTTTTCTTGTTGAGGACATCCATCATCCTCTTCTTCTCGCGAGCACTGGCTACCTCTTCATATTCGTACTCGTCTTCGAATGTTGCTTCTTGTTCCATGCGTTATTCACCCTCATAGTGCGTGGTGTGGTTGTGGTATGTCCACACGCAAATTGCGCAGGTATAAGAACGCTGAGTAGTGTTTTGTATAAGCACCCTCTTCTGATCTTACACCCCCACTATCTTCACAATAGTTATTTGAAGTTTATAAACCTTTCGAAAGAATGCCTGAAGCATATTTAAAGAGGCTGAAGAACCTGCGGAATAGCACGTATAAACCTGTTTTACACACAGCTTATGGTGAATATTTTCCTTCTTTCTTGTAAGGAAACCGCATGAAATGCCTGCACTTCAGGCAGTAATAGACCAGCTTCTTATCCTGCAAGCGTACTCGACAATTAGAGCCAGGGACAAGATAGCTGAAGCAGTGCCTGCAGAGCTGTTTCTTCAATTCAGGGCGCAGCCTGACCTTATGCTTAGTCACCTGCTTCCAGGCAAGCTGCACATATTCGTCAGCCAAGCCAGGATCAGCCTTGTGCACCGCTGCTGCCTGTTGAAAGTAGTTCTCGATCTTCTTCAGGGCTGATGCCTGTTCTGAGGCTGGTTTTTTCTTGTACAGTGGCATGGTAATCCCTTTAATCTCTTTTTTGCCGGCTAGCTCTCACAAATCTTATAAACTATAAAAAATTACTCCTTCTGCATGGGCTTGTTCAACCTGTTCAGGAAGCCTGCAATAGAGGTTGTCCCTTTTGCAGAGCTCGAGTCTTTTCTTGCAGCATACACTGCCAGGAAAGAGCTTGATGAGGACTATCTGGCGTTCATTGACTTCATCGAAGAGAAGATCGAAGCGGTCCAGCAAGCGCTCCAGGCATTGGAAGAAGCAAAGCTTATGAACGAGAAGATACCGGACAGGGTAAAGCACATTCTGGAGGGCAACAGGAAGATCTATATCCAGAAGATCTCTGTATTCCTCGGCAGTCTGGAAAAGCCCGGGCATATCGCTGATGTGCACAGGTTCCAGAATGACTTCTCCAAAAGGCTTGATGAACTGAGCCTCCAGACACAGAAGAACTTTCTCATCATTAAGGAATTCCTGGAAGAAGAGCTTTCCAAGGTCGTGAAGCATATCAAGGAGATAGAGGACAGGGCAAAGAAGCTCGTGGCCTTGCTTGAAAAGCACCATTTCCAGAACACTGAAGAGATCAGGGAGCTGATCCAGGACTATCATACCAATAAGAGGACCATAAAAGTCCTGGAGCAGGAAAAGCAGGAGATCAGTGCAGAGCTTGACGAGCTCATGGACAAGAGGAAGAAGATCGAGAAGAAGCTGAAAGAGCTCAAGGAACAGGAAAAGAAAGGGTTCATCGAAGAGCTGCGCCAGAAGGAAAAAGAGATTGGCACAGCAATCAAGAGGCACAGCGCAGAGCTCAACGAGCCGTTCTTCGAGCTGGAAAAGGCGCTCAGGAAATACAAGCGGGCATCCCTTGATGAAAAGCTCATCGACAGCTACCTTGCTGACCCGCACCATGCAGTGCACCAGGATGCAGAGTCCAAAATAATCGAAGTCCTGGAAAAGCTGGACAAGGAGCTCGGCCATCTCGGCATTGAGACCAAGAAATTCAGCAAGATACGCCAGGCCATCAAAAGGATAACCAAGGAATTCCTGGAAAACAAAAGCAGGGAGATCAGCATGCTGCAGCAGGAGAAGCATGATATTGAGCAGCGCATCAGGGAAGACGCAACCTTGTTAGGGATCATGGAGCACGAAAAATACCTGCAGACCCTGCATGCCTACATCGCAGACAAGCAGAACCTTGTCAAAGAGCTTGCAGACAAGATCGACCGTCTGGACGAGAAGAAACTATTCGCAAGGATCAATGAGCTCCTCTCTCCTCTGCATGCAGCGCTGGAGGAGGAAGCAGAGCAACCACCTGTGCAGACCAGAAAGAAGAAATAACTATTTCATTTTCTACAAACCTTCCCGCACGCCTCGCATCCGTACTTCTGCAATGCATAGCAGGACTTCACCGTTCCCTGGACAGTGAAGCTGCAGCAGGGCGTGAGGTCTTTCTGTCTGATGTCAATATCAGCCGGGTTGATGCTGAAATACCTGCCGCCGAGGTCTGCGATGGTCTGCCCGGTCATTTCCTGGCCAGGAAGATTATCTTTCTCTGTGTAATAGAAAATGATGCTGAAATGCGCTGAGATGATAAACAGGATCAGCAGTGAAAACCAAAACATCAGCTTGTCACGCATGAGGTGTGTGGTAAAAAAACTTGTATTTAAATCTTTATATTCTGCTCCACGTCTTCTCAAACTCCGCGAGATATTTCTGCGCGATTTCTGGTGAATGGATGATGAGTATGTTCTCGTCATTGTTCTTGTCTGCATTCTGCGAGGGATTGAACGAGCCGGTGATGACAGTCTCATTGTCCAGGATGAAGACCTTGTTGTGCTGGAGATAGGGCTGCTCGTCAACTTTCACTTTCATTCTCCCCTTGTTCATCTTCTCGTATTCGCTGTACTCTCCCAGCTGCTGCTCCTCGAAGATTCCCCTGATGTCCAGTCTGCTGTTCTGGGAGACGAGATAGTCGCCGATCCGGTCTGCGGTGAACGAATAGGTCATGAAAGAGACAGATTCGTCTGCTGTCATGATGGCGCTCAACACGTGCTCTTCGCACTGGTCTTCAGGGCAGAAGTAGTTCTCGATGAGGACACCGCTTAACAATATCTTCTGGTATCGCGTCCTCTCTTTCTTGTCTTGCGGGACATTCGCGTTGAGCTCTTTGAATTCCTGCAGGTAATTGTTTGCGAGGAACTGTGAATCGATGAGCACGATGTTGTTTCGGTGGGAATTCCCTCCCGCAGTCGGGTTGTATGATCCGGAAAAGATCCTTGTGCGATCAAAGATGCAGAACTTGTCGTGCATGATGCCCTGCGCATACGCCTTCGTGCCCAGGCCGAAGTAGTTCTCATCGTCAATCACCACAGCAGCTTTCCCTGCCGTGATAGCAGCTAACACGTCAGGCGAGCTGACATCGTAGAACGCGCACGCCACATCTTCAGCCGCGCGGATGTTCTCTGCGAGGATGCGTGAGCAGTTGTCCTGCGGGCAGAAATAGACCTCTATGGTGCCGTTCTCGCTGACCGTGTCCTGCACGACATTGCTGGTGAATGCGCAGGAAGAGAGTAGGAACAGCGCGATGATCATGAACATCAGTCCGGAATAGCCATCTGCTCTTATGTCAATCACCTCTCTTTTGTCAATCAGCTGAATTTAATAAAGCTTTCCCTCATTTTTCATGGGAAGTTTCAAGAAATCCAGAACTTTTCCGGCGCTAGTCTTTTTTACAGCGCATCTTTCACTGCAGCCCATAGCAATGGTAGGGCGATGGTCGCATCGCAGTACACATCAACAAACTCGCCTTTCGGGCTCATCTTGCCCCAGGAGACGCCTTCTTTCAGGCTCGCGCCTGATGAGCCTCCTGGCTCTGGCCTGTCGCTCGTGATCTGCACGCCGTACTCTGCGCCTTTTGGAGCGAGCTGCATCGCCTGCTGGATATAGTTTTTCGGGACTCCGCCGCCGACATAGATGACGCCTGCTCTCTTCGCATTCCAGGCGAGCTGCATCATCTCTTTCATATCCTCGAATGCCAGGACCTTGCACTTGTCCTTTTCTCTTCCTCTCGTTATGTGCCCCCAGATCATGAGGCCGATGCCAGAGTCTGCGATCGCAGGGCAGAATAATGGTATCTTTCTCTCAGCGCATGTTCGAAGGATTGATTTATTACCTTTTGTATTCGGGACAAGACTGCCGAGCTTCCATAAGAAATCCTTGATCGTGTTGATGTTTTTCAACGCATCATACTGTTTTTCGAAAAAATCTTCCAGCTCTTCATAGACCTTGTTCGGCATGAGCGAATCATACATGCGTACCATGTGCTGGTCATGCAGCTTCTTATCGTCAGCATCGCTCTCTCCTTTCAGATGCCGATGCCCCAGAGCTTCCACGAGGTCATGCGTCAAGTTCGCTCCAGTGCTGACAAGCACGTCAACTCGTCCGGATTCCAGCATGTCCACGATGATGTTCTTCATCCCGCCAGGCACCATGGCTCCGGCAATCCCTAAAAAGACAGTGCACTGCCTGTCCTTGAGCATGTGCTGCATAACATCGTTTGCCTTGGCTATCCTGCCTGCACCGAAGACGCCTGAGCCTGCCATCTGGCTGACGAGTGCTGAGGCTTTCATGCCTTTCACAATGGACACGTGATTGACAGCGTTTGCTAGATGCATAGATGAGAAAAATAAGGGCGGGTTTTAAAATGTATTGGTGGAATGCCTGAAATGTTATTCATGTTCTGTTTGGTATTATGGTCTTCCTGAATACTCCTTCATCATTTCTGGTACAAATCTCTGGGTGGTGGAGGGGGT
>JAZDID010000065.1:0-7749 GCA_043805315.1 Nanobdellota archaeon
GTTTAATCTTCGGAAAAAACGAAGGATTTCCAGCCCTGCCACATGTTTTACAGGAAACGTAAAACAAGTCCAACCCCCACACCGCAGGGCTGGAATTTCCATAAAAGGTGATGCATATGCTAGACAAGAAAGACCGGATCTTTTTGAGCTTCCTGCGCAAGGACGCCCGCGTGAACTTGACGACTGTCTCGAGAAAGACCAGCATTCCCATCTCGACACTCTATGACCGCTTGAAGCAGGGAGAGAGCGAGTACATCGTAAAACATACGACATTGCTTGACTTTGCAAAGCTTGGCTACAGCTGCAGGGCGCATATCATCGTCAAGACAGAGCGCGATCTCCGGGAAAGCCTCAGGAATTACCTCAGCAGATGCCCGTTTGTGAATTCCCTGTTCAAGATCAACAACGGCTTTGACTTCCTGTTCGACGCGATATTCCAGAACGTCAAGGAGATGGAGGAGTTCGTGGAGCTGCTCGAGACCAAGTTCAGCATCGCCAACAAGCAGGTCTATTACATCATCGAGGAGATCATGCGCGAGAACTTTTTGACAGAGCCGGGCGTGATGGTCAGCGGTGATAGAGACTGATTATTGCTCTCCAATCTCGAAGAGGATGTGCTTTTTGTCAGGGACAGAGACATACACATTTTCCCCTTTTTTCAGGTCGAGACTCCTGACAACATGTGTATTGAAGTATACGCCAAGCCTATCTCCAGATAATTTCACAATCTTCTGCTTTATCTTCAAGGGTGTCTCTCTGAGCTCTTCGACAACTTTTTTTGAGGATACTGGCTCGAACTCAAAATAGTCGCACTTCGGGCATTGGTAGCTGATGGCTTTGCTTTTTGCTCCTTGGACATTCACGTTGACTTTCTTCAATGTTGCATTGCATTTCGGGCATTTCATAGTGGATCTCCGTCATGATTTTTTTGCATTTATGACATATAATACGTTATCTTTTATCTCAAATAGGATGTAATATCCGTCCTTTTCAATTTCAAACTTATCTCCTTTTTTTCTCGGATTTTTTGTGCTGAAAATTATTTCAACAACCTTGTCAAAAGGGACATTCTTCTCATGCTCTTTTCGATAATGTTGCGTTGGCTCAATTCTTGTGAAAAAGACCACAATATCACCAATACTTCAGAAGTGTAGTATAATTGACTATATAAAGTTTATGGTTTTTTCGCAATGCCCCACAACATGTTGAATTGCTTCCTGTAGGCATCTGCAAGATTCCTGTTTCCAATGATGATGGCGTAATTCGGATTCCCGAGTATGATGCTGGCCATCTTATCATGGTACATGAATATGGGTGTTGGATTAAAGAATTCCTGAGGGATTGACCTGTACGTTGTCTGGGAACCTTTGACAAAATACGTGTCTCCCTCCTTTACAAGAATCCGTTCTGTGCATCGAAGTTCCCTCAGCCTGTTGAGATGTTGCGCGAGCGCAATCCTGTCCTCTTGCATGAACATGCGTTCATTGACTCCTGATATGAGGACTTCCCCTCTTTTTTTCTGGAATTCCTTTACGACATCCCTATATACAGTACGGATGACATCCTTTCCCTTGAACAGCTCGACAAAGGTGTCTTCTCTCGGAAGCTTTGTCAAGCCGACGAGATCGGGGAGGATGGTCAGGAACCGTTGCTCTTTTTCTCTCAGATAATCCACTATTTTTTCAGGCGGCAATCCTTGGAAATATTTCTTATTGTTTTTCAGCACATAGCTCACAAAACCCTTTTCTAGTAATCTATCGAGTGCATCATAGACAGCCTGCCTGTGCAGCCCGGCTTTTTCAGCGATATCGTTTACTGAGATCGAACCGGTCTTTAAGAGTGTGAGATACACCTCAGTCTCATTATGAGTCAATCCGAGTTCTTTCAATATTTCTTTGTTCATGTCTTCTTTCTTTCTCCCAGGTATATTTAAATGTTTCGTAAAAGTTTTTACTACAAATATTTAAATATGCATCTTCATTACAACTTTATAGTGATTAAAATAAACTGGGGGTTGAAAAATGAAACGAGCGATTGGAAAAACAATCTGTGTGTTGGCTGCACTGTTCCAACTGGCAGGCTGCGGAGATTCAAAACCCATATCTTTATTCAGGGATACAACTATGAGTCCTGAGCAGAGGATTATCCAGTATGATAATTTCTTGAATAATGCCTACACACGAGTGACCGTCTTCGGTGACATCCCGCCATATGGCTCGCTTGATTATGTTGTTGTTGCAGAGAAAGATTCGACAGGCGTTCATTGGGAAAGAGGAAAGGTAATTACTCACGAAGATCCTGCTTTTGCAGATTGTCAGCAAGAATATTTTGCAAAAAGAAAAGAATTGTGGTGATGTAAGTTCAAATAAAGAGGTTGGGAATTTCAGAGGATAATGCGTATCAAGATAATTTTATCTCCCGTTCCCTCTTCTCCACCAGCTTCCTCACTGTCTCGATGAAGTGCTTCTGCGATAGTCCAAAATGAACTTTCCCGTCAAGTGTCCTTACAGAAACAGTCTTTTTCTCCACTTCCTTGTCGCCGATCGTGAGCATGAGCGGAATCTTCTCGAGCTGGGCATCCCTGACCTTCTTGTTGACTGTGTCTGCGCGCTCATCGATCTCTGATCGTAGGCTGTTCTCCAGGTATTCCTTGTGCAGCTTCTCGCAGTAGGTGTTGTGCCGTTCTGCGATAGGCATTATCCTGATCTGGACTGGCGAGAGCCATAAGGGAAGTCTTCCCGCCGTATGTTCAAGGAGCACTGCGATGAAGCGTTCAAAGCTGCCGATGAGCGCCCGATGAATGATGACTGGCCTATGCTTGCTGCCGTCCTTGCCTTCATAGTTTAAGTCGAATCGTTCTGGCATCTGGAAATCCAGCTGGATAGTGCCGCACTGCCAATTCCTTCCCAGTGCATCCTTGATGATGAAGTCGAGCTTTGGCCCGTAGAATGCGCCTTCTTTTGCAGCGAGAGTATAGTGCATCTTGAGCTTGCGCATGGCGTTTTCAAGAGCTTTTTCTGCTGTTTCCCAGAGCGTGGGATCTCCCATTGCCTTGTCTGGCTTTGTGGACAGCAGCACTTCGTATGCGAAACCGAAGGTGTCTTCGTAGAGGAATTTGATGAAATCCACCAGCTGCTCGATCTCGTCTTCGATCTGGTCTGGCATGACAAAGTTGTGGCTGTCATCCTGGACAAACCTGCGCACGCGCAAGAGCCCGTTCAGGACTCCGGATAATTCATTCCTGTGCAGGAATCCGAAGTCAGCATACCTGATGGGCAGGTCTCTGTAGCTTCGTGTCTGGCTTTTGTAGATGAGGATGCCTGCAGGGCAGTTCATGGGCTTTAATCCATACTCCTGGCTTTCCACTTTGGTGAAGTACATGTCATCCTTGTAATGATCCCAATGACCTGATTGGTGCCAGAGCCTGTTGTTGTACATGTTTGGCGTGATGACTTCTCCATAGCCTCTTTTCTGGTATTCTTCACGCAGGAAATTCATCAATGCAGTGTAGATGAACGCGCCTTTTGGATGGAGGAACGGCACGCCTGCAGACTCTTCATGGAAGCTGAAGAGGTCCATATCTTTTCCTATTTTCTTGTGATCCCTGCGTTCTGCCTCTTCGAGTTGTTTCAGATAGTCCAAGAGCTCCTGCTGGCTCGGAAAAGCGACGCCGTAGATGCGGGTGAGCATAGGGTTCTTGCTGTCTCCTCGCCAGTAGGCGCCTGCAAGCTTGGTCAATTTTACTGCTTTGACATAGCCGGTGTCTGGCACATGCGGGCCTCTGCACAGGTCAATGTAATTTCCTTGCTGGTAGATTGAGACGAACTTGTCAGGCATTTCTTCGATCAATTCTTTCTTGTACTTCTCATTCACGAACAGCAGGAGGGCTTTCTGGCTTTCCATGACCTGCCTTTTGAGCACCAGTTTTTCCTGGATGATCTTGTGCATCTCTGCCTCGATCTTTGGCAGGTCATCTTGAGTGATTTTCAGATTGTCAAAGTCATAATAGAATCCTTCCTCAATTGCCGGGCCGATTGTCGGCTTTGCTTCTGGATGCAGTCGCTTGACAGCCTGGCTCAGGATGTGTGCTGCTGAATGCCTGAGGATATCTTTTCCTTCAGCATCCTTCCAGAAAAGGAACTGGATATGGCAGTCCTCTTCGATCTCATGCGAGAGGTCAAAGGATTGTTCATTGAGTTTCATGGCCAGGGCTTCCTTGTGCAATCTCTGGGGAAGCTCTTTCAGGACCTCAAATCCAGTGACTTCCTTGTCAAACTGCTTCCTGCTTTTGTCAGGGAAGGTGATGTGTATTTTCATGAGAGTATGGTTTTGTTTTGTGTTTTTAAATGTTGTTGAAAAAACTTATTTTCTCCCCTGCAATCTCTTCAGCATCTTTTCCCGCTGTACGTCCTCTTCATCGAGCACTTTCACGGTCTTGATCCCGCCGACTTTCTCCACCCGCCTCTCGAGTTTCTCTTTCGGCGCGCGCTCTTTCAGGAACTTCCTGATATCTTCCTTCTTCTTCTCTTTTGTTTTTTCAACTTCCTTGTACTCTTCCTCTGTCCTGAACCGCTTTTTTTTCAGCCGCTGCAGCGGAGATAATGGCTGTTTCCGTGTTTTCTCTTGCCTCTTCTCCAGCTTCTTGCGTTCCTTTTCTTTCTCTTTCGGTGTCTGGTCGACGATGCTGTGCTCGCTGTCATAGACCTCGAAGCCCTCCCGGTGCCTGATGGTGATGAACTGGGGAAAGTACTTGTGCTTCTTTCCAAAAGGAAGCTCGATCAGCCTGACCTCTTTAAGTTGGGGAAGGAAATAGAGAGCAACAGCAAACCTGCCTATTCCTGACAAGAAGAACACGAGAGGAATGCTTGTGAAGATGAGAATATGCGTGTTCTGGCTGATGATATAGCCGCCGAGCAATGCGCCGATGAAGATGCCGACTCCCCTGAATAGGGTGTAATAGGCGATGCAGCGCACTCTTTTTTCTGGAGTTGTCGAGTCGAACATGAAGGACGAGATTGCAAGGTTGAAGCCCGCCCAGCAGAGCCCGGAGAATGCCTCGACAATGATCAGGTAGATGTAGTTCTGGTTGATGAGCCAGAGGAAAGGGATCAGAGGGATGCCGATGCCGCTGACATAGAGGACAAACCTGGAGCCTTTATTGTCGATCAGCTTGCCCCAGAATCCCATAGACAGGAAGGTGGTCACGATGCTGATGACAGTGATGGTAGTGAAGATGAGATAGTTGAATTTGAGCTCGCGGAGCATGTACAGGGCAAAGAATGGCGAGGCGATGCTCACGCTAATCCTGAAGAAGAAGTTGAACAGGACGAACTTGCCGAAATTCGTCGTGCGCATCTTATGGATGAAATCAAGAAGGCTGAACTCTGCCAGTTTTGAGTACTTGTACACTGGGTCGTGCATCTGGCTCTTGAACAGGAAGGAGATGAGCTTTGCGAAGGATGCGAAGGAGAAGATGATGACAAATCCTGTAAAGATGCCCTGGTCATGATAGTGGTTGAGCAGCAAGCCTGCTGAGAATGAGCTGATGAAGTTCACCAAGCCCACGAATCTGTTTCTCTTGCCAAAGAAGTTGCCCCGCTCGTTCACTGGGATGATGTCTCCCAGAAGGCTATTCATGATCGGGCTCTGGAAATACGTCAAGGTCGCGTTCAATGACACCAGGGAGATCAGGAGCACGAAATTGTCCTTGCTGACATACGGAATCAGGAGCAGGGGAATCCACAGCAGAGCCTGCAGGAGAGTCGCGGCAAGGACAAGCTGTTTCCTGGATTTCACCACGCTCATGAGCTTGATGGAGAAGAGCTGGAAGAGCGAGCCGATGAAGTCAGGCACAGCGCCGAGTGTTGCGATGACCGAGCTGCCTGCGTTCATTGCAATAGCGAACGGCGTGATGTATTCTGTGGTCAGGCCGGAGGTGACAGAGTTCGCAATGCCTTCCTTGACTGAATAGGAGAGGGTCTTCTCGACTTTCTTGTATTCTGGAATCTCTTTTTTCTGCTGCTGCTCCTGCTCTTTCTTCAGTTTCCGCTCCTGCAAGAGCTGCCGTAGAGTCTTGATCTTGTGTTCATCAAAGACCTCTTCTGTGTTTTTTTTCGGGAAAGTTCTCATGATTTCACTCGACAGACTGGCTTTGACAGCAGGCGGTATTTATAATTTTCTAAAGCGATCGTTGGAGAGTGTGCCCCACCCTCCACCCCCTCCATCCTCCCTGGGTTGGTCATCAGAATTCATATCAGAGATGATGCATCAGGAGAATAAGATGATAGGAAAACCCAATGAACTTGCCTTGACTCATGAGAGTAAGCTTTATAAATAGCCTCTGTTTCCAGCACTGGAATGGCAGAAATCAAGGCATTCAACAAGTGGGAGTGCTCGAGCTTCCAGGTGAGAGATCTGGGGCTGCAACGGTATATCAACCTCAACCCAGTCATCGTGCCCAAGACAGGTGCCAGGTATGCAGGTATGAGGTTCCATAAGTCCAGGAGTTTCATCGTCGAAAGGCTCATCAACCGTATCATGATTCCCGGGCATAAGTCGAGGAAGCATAAGATCACTTCAAACCATCTCACGGGAAAGGCGACGACTAGCTTTAAGATTGTTGAAGAGGTCTTCAATCTGATCGAGAAGCGCCTGAAGAAGAATCCTGTCCAGGTCTTTGTCGAAGCGCTGGAGAATGCTGCTCCGCGGGAGGAGATCATCACCATCGAGTACGGTGGCGCGCGCTATCCAAAGGCCATCGAGATGGCTCCCCAGCGCAGGATTGACCAGGTGCTGAAGTACATGACCCAAGGAGCATACCAGAAAGCCTTCAATTCCAAGAAAGGAATCGTCGATACCCTGTATGACGAGATCGTCAATGCCTACAGCATGAGCCAGGGCTCTGCAGCGATCGCCAAGAAGCTTGAATTAGAGCGGCAGGCGGATGCGTCACGGTAAATGCGTTCTTATGTGTACTGTCAACGAATTGCTTTATCAACTCTTCAAATCCTTTCTGCGTTTAATAACCAGATCGAGTCTGCTTTCTGGTCTCACTTCATAATATTGAAGCGCGTCGCACGCCACCACCATGGCGGCAGACGCTCATTCTTGCTAAAGCTTCGAATGAGCTACTGGGCACCCCGTAAGTCATAGCAATCGGAGATTGCTAGGACTCCCAGCAACTTCGTTGCTGTGAGGGACAACCCCCGCCCAGTCTGCGCCGTGGTGGCGTGCGACGCGCCAGGGGATGCTCCCTACGGGATGGCGCGTAGGACAAAAACTGCTTCACTCGAGTTGCTTTCAGACTGCAGTTTTTGGCCGTCGCACCGCCACAAACGGCGCAGTGTGAGAAACAAAGAAAATAATTTTGTCATCAATAAATTGACTTCAGCAACCACAAACAGCAACATTTAAAAATCTCCTTCTCTCAGGTGATTCTTGGTGATGCACTATCCAATCCCTTGTCGACTATATTGAGGAAGAGCTCCAGAAAGGCAGGCCTGGTGCTGAGATTAAGAAAGAGCTCATCGAGAAGAATTATCCGCAGAATGTCATCCATGACGCATTGATCCAGGCAGAGCACAGGCAGAGGAACAAGGCATTGGGAGGAAAGAAGACCATGGATTTCGGCGATATCGAGCCGGACATTGCCAAGTCAAAGCATGCGCCCTTGCATACCCACATTCCTGCAAAGGATTCTGACCTTGCAGAAGAAGCCATGGAGGAAGAGCGGAAGAAAGAGAAGGCCCA
>JAZDID010000066.1:0-17539 GCA_043805315.1 Nanobdellota archaeon
AAGAAGGAGGACCCATGCGCGATAAAGACCGCCGCTTTTACGACAACGCCAAACGCTCGGACGCCTGCTGGTGCGAGTCCTACAAGCAGCCGGGTCTGCCGTTTTGCTACGGGTGCTGGAAGAGTTTGCCGGAAGATCTTCTTGGGCTGCGCTGCAGTGTACCAGTTGCCGAAATCCTTGAAGAAGTTATAGATAGGCGTCCAGAATGACAAGAGGTTTGACTTGAAGTCACCAAGTTCTCCGTCAGCATCTCCAATACTGCCTTGCCTGATGTCCTTGTTCGAGATGAACAAGAGCTTTTTCGAGGCGATGTAGTATGCTTTGATGTTCAGATTATCAGGATTAGCATAGCACTCAAGGTGATCCTTATCGCATAAGGTAAGTGAAAGAGTCGCGGTATTACCTCCAAAATTTACATTCAGCCGCTTCGGTTTGTTCTGGCCTTCATATATTTCTGCAACAGAATCAGGGACAATGGTCGGATCAGCGTTTAATGCTGCTGCAACAATCGTTTGTGCATCGTTAATACCCAACTGGTTTGCGTTCCCAGGAATCCTCAAGACACAGATCGCATCTGAGATGTCTTCTGAGCCAGCTTTCCACACTCCAGTCTCATACACAACACTATTTGGAAGGTTGCAGGTGAGGACATAATCACTGCCGCCCTCATTGACGGCATAATCATAAAGGTAACTCGCGACAAGAGAGGTCTTTGTGGTCCAGTTGCCAGCATTGCAGAGACGGTCTTTAATAACAGTTGAGTCAGCAACGCAGTCATTTTCCGCAGGACAGTCTGTATAGTCATTTCCTTTGTCCTTTGGGCAGTAGCATTCATTACCCGGACATATTTTTGCATAGTGGTTGAACCAGTCAAAGACACCGCAGGAATTGCCTGCATCTGCAAAATCCTTCCATACATTCTTATTGTTTTCCATGACGCAGACCTTCCCACCTTTTTTCGTGCAGAGAGGAACAACATTCTCCTCAGGGATCAGGTACTGGCTGTTGTCTGAAGAGAAAATGGAGTTTCGGGCATCTAATCCGCTTTGGTCATTAACGCATGACCAAAATTCGCCCTGATAGAACAACCGGTCATCATAAACAGGATCATTCAAGATAAACCCGACAGTCTTTCCCTCAGGGATCTTGCTGCCGAGGAAACAGCCTGCTTGAATGTCTTTAAAAAATTCTTGAGACGTCTTTGAGGAGTCATCACCACAACACTGCCTTCCAGTCCAGCCAATGCCGCCATATCCCTGAGGGACTTGCGCATTGCACGCGAACATCTGCGCCTGAAATGTCGTCGGGTCCTGCCCGTCAAACGTCGATGGGTTTGGATCAAGGTCTGAAATCCAGGAGCCATCACCTGCACAGAATCTGTTCTGCGACGCATCAGAAGTTCCTGGCGTTTTCAAGCGGACATTGTCAAGGATGATCTTGAAAGGCTCGCCAGAAGTAGAAGGCACAAAGGTCATCTGCTTTATTTTTTTATTAGGCAAGGAGATATCATTGATTGGAATTGTGATGTGATGGAAAACATCCGGTTTTCCGCCGTCGAAATAATAGCTCGCGAGATCCAACGTATCTTGATTGCCATCCGTGTTGTTGAGCCGCACTGTCATGGCTGCATTGTTGGTGATGAAGTCGAAGGAGACAGACTCATAGCCTGACCAGTCTTCAGAACTGAGAAGGATAGTGTCTTGCTTCGGGTTCAGGTGCTTCATCCTGTCTTCAAGGACAGGCGCTTGCTGTGACCTCAACGTAACGCTCACCAGTGTATGCGTTGAGCTGCCGAGAGCAAAAAGAGAATCATCGATGTTCGGATTGTTGATGTTGTAGCAGTCCAGCTTCCCCGGAGGGCAACATTCGCCGAAAATATTCTTTCCCGAATCCTTGTAGCAGAGCAATGTTGAAGAGGGACTGGAAAAAGTAGGAGTATAGACTGTCCCAGGGCAATTGAGGCCTTCTCCAGAATATCCTGCGCAATCCTGGTCATCACAATCAATATGACCATTATTGTTATTGTCTATGAAATCACCACAATTTTCCCTGCCTTGAGGAGGTGTGCAGACGTATTGGTCGTTCTGGTCTTTTGTGTACCAGCAGTCAGGATCATCACAATTCGCCAAGCCGTCAAGGTCATTATCCCGTGGAGTGCCATCAGCATTGAAATCTGAGCAAGAAGTATACGGGCTGTTCTCAGGATAGCAATTACTCGAACCTCTATCCCAGACATAGCCATCTTTTATCGGATCCCCAGATCCGGAAGGAGAGCCACAACCAGGAGCTGGCGGAGCAGGGGAATCTGAATTGCACCCGACAGCAGGATAATTTGGGAAATATTGCCTATTGAGACAATTCTCCTGCGGGTTCGTTCCTCCATTCTCTCCATATCTTTTTCCATCAGGAGCAAGAGCGCACGCCCCTGCGGGATTGGGATAGCACGACTGCCAATTAGGAGCTTGCACAGTGGGGTCATCGATCAGTCCATTCTTGTTCGTGTCGCAGTCTGCGTAGCCGTCACAATCCCGGTCTGGCCAATACTGATAGAATCCTTGTTGGTCCACAGTAGCAGGCGGCCCGTCAAGCAACACTTCATTTTCCTCTCTTGAGGAATGCGACGCAGTATACAGGTTCGTAAGCGTTCCAGTGGCATCACAGTAGAACCAATCCTCATTATTCGACGCGAACTGAGTGATATCCAATAAACTATGGATCGTGAACTGCGCTTCTGGTCCGTCTGCTGTCCACCAGGACCAGGTTCCCTGACCAGCATACTCAATGCTGATCGACAGATCTGCAGGGTCTTCATTCACTTTTTTATCTTTCAAGCACACATTCCCTTGGTCAGCAGTGATGTAGCCAATATCCTTGTTGAGAGTGATATATGGCGGAGTGAAGACGCATCCTCGAGAAGAATAGGTATTGCAGGTCTGCTCATCATACTTAGTGCATTGCTGGTTCGGATCATTGACGCACATACCTGTTTCATCAGTGTAGGTACAGCCGTTACTCGTGCAGGTCGCAGGATTCCAAGAGGGATTGCATATCCTTGTGGTCTCCTGGCACCCATTATTCTTCCATACACACCCTTGCCCCATCGGGCATGTTTCTTGATTATACTCAAAGCAGGGCGTGGGTGTTCCTGAGCAGCCGCTCGGCGCATAATTGCAGCCGACTACTGCTTCACAACCTGCCTGGTTATTGTCAAAACTGCTGCATTGCCAATCTATTGTTCCTGAACAAGATCCCGGGCCTAATGTAGGCATGACAAAGTCGTCGCCGCAGCACGCGTCAGAGCCGTCTGAGGCAGAAGGATTGATGTTTGTCGCAACTTCAAGCCAGGAGTATGCTGCACAATATGCCAGCTGAGGTGTAGTCCAATGCCACTCGTCACTTGCACTGTCATGGACACAAACTTTGTCCCCATTAGGAATTGTGTTGTCAGCAGCATCATCTCCACAGCACAGGTTCGCATCATACGTAACGTCTGGTGTCTGCTCGTCAGTGTTTAAATAATCAAACCCGCTGTTTTCACAGGTCGGTGCAAAGGCAGGATCATCGCAGTTGTCTCCAGGATTGAGCATATCGCAGGAAATGAGGTCTGGCGTTGGCATCTCTGACCCGGCATAACCAATATAATCCATCGTTTTCCCTGCGAAATCCATTTCAGAAAGGAACTGGTTGCCCGAAAAGTCGTCGTTGTACGCAAATTCTATGAAATACCATCCTTTTTCTAACGGAAACGTGCACTCTTCGAAAGAAATTGAATTTAATAGTTCTGAAACAACAGAGTTGCTGTTACTTATTCCTCCAGCATATGCTATTTGTTTATTCTTCACATCGAAATCATAAAAATTCATCCAACCTTCATTATTAATTTTCAGGAATTCCGTACCAGAAAAACTTTTTTTCAGGTAAATATACGCGTAGTAGGAAGATGTCCCACTACAGCCAAGTTCATGGTCAGAGAGCCATGCGAAAGGATCATAAGGAGAACTCCATCCATTCTCGTAATTGGACCTGAAGAAATCATACTTCTGATTGCTGCTATCCAAACAGAATATCTGACCATCCACTCCCCAAGATGAACCGCTCTCTGCAGGACTTTCATGGAATTTGAACCTATAATTGGTACTGCAAGAAGAGACCGGATCTGGCTCCAACAATGTTCCTCCTTGAATTCCTGAGTTACACGCGTTGCTTGTTTTAATATTCCCTTGACAGTCTGCTCCACGAACAAACTGGCAGTCACCCTGCATTCCTTCCGGGCAATCTGCAGTGACAAGAGGCATAATTAGGAATAGGGACATAAAAAAGACCAATAGATATGATTTCCGCATCAATTCCCACCTTTTTCCATTCCTTACACTCCTGTATTTAAATTGTTTTCTTTTTATTGGAAAGAGAACTGAAAATCAACTCATTGAAATTGAATCGAGCAGAGTTATCGCACGTTTCCCCTGCAGGCCATCAACCCCCACTTCCTCCAGCAATCCCTTGTAATCCCGTCCCGCCCGCATCTCCCAGTGAGTTCGTGCAAAGCTCGCAATAACAAATTCGTTCTTGAACTTTCGCATGAGTCTCGCGTTCTGCTGCATCCGTCCTAAAACAAGGGCTTTGTCCTTTGCGCGCAAGAGGCTGCTGAAGTCGAAGGCAAGGATCTTCTCCTTGTCCCTGGCCAGCTTGCACAGGACTTCATTCAGGCCTGAATTGCGCTGGTGGAACCTGTCCTTATATTCAATGGTCTCAAAGCCATAGATGAGCTTAATTCTGGGGTGCTCGATATACTCCCTGCCTTGCTTTCCGATGAGGATGTCAAACACGCCTGGCTTCGGCAGCTTGTTCAAATTCGAGGCAAGAAAGCCGAAACGCGCAGACGGATACGACTTCTTCAGCTCCAATAACCCTCGCTCATCGATATTCTCGTAGACGAACAAGAGCCCTGAGCCTAGCTTTGCAGCCATCGCAACAAAATCAGCCTCGTTCTTGTCTGGAAATACGATGTCAGTGAACATGCTCCTCAAGAATAAGACGTTTTTTAAAAAACTATTTGTTTATGCAAATATCTTCTTGATCTCTCCCTCATCCAGGGACCGGAACTTTCCTTCCTTCACATCAAGATACAGCCTGCCGATGGCAATCCTCTTCAATGCGAGGACACGATAGTCAAAATAATGGAAGATGCGCTTGACGATCTTATGCCTGCCCTCGTGGATGACCATGCGCAGTTCCCGCTTGGAGATCTTCTGGATGCGCGCCTTGGCAAAGCCGTCAGAGAGCGTGATGCCCTGGCGTATCCTGAGGATGACCTCATCGTTGATTGGCTTGTCGAGCTTGACAAAATAGGTCTTCTCCACATTGTAGCGGGGATGCATGACCTTGTTGGCCAATGTCCCATCGTTCGTCAGCAAGAGAAATCCAGAGGAATCCCTGTCCAGCCTGCCCACATGGTAGACGCGCTCCTCACCAGGAATCAAATCAACTGCCTTCCGCCTGCCATAGAGGTCAGTCACTGTGGAAATATACCCTCGAGGCTTGTTGAGCATGAGGTAGATGCGCTTTTTCTTGTGTATCTCCTGGTTTCCGACCGTGATCCTGTCTTTTCCGCTGTCTGCCTTGTCGCCAAGCTTGATGAGCTTGCCATTTACATTGACCTTTCCTTGGCTGATGAAGACCTCTGCCTGGCGCCTGCTGCAAAAGCCTGCATTGCTGATGATCTTCTGGACACGTTCGAGCATAAATAGGAAAGAGAACAGCCTTATTTTTAATAGTTATGGAATTGCGCTGATTATCCTGCATGCACTGCATAATTCAGATGCTGAAGGCTCGCCGCAGTTTTTGCAATAAGAAATCGCGGCATCTCTGAATGGAAGACGGCTCCGCACTGCGTACGCCTTCAGGACAATGCCCAGTTTCGTGCCCTTATGTCCCTGTTCGTATTCATTGAGGCTGTCGCGGACATCATTGCGCAGGGAGTCGTGCATGTAGGGGCACTCGACGAACTTGCCGGTGATACCTTTGAGAACAGCGTACAACAACACCTCCTTTTCAGTGCAGAAGTACAGCGGCTTGATCCGCCGCGTGAATCCAGCTATCTTTTTAGATGCAGGATAGGAATGGGGAAGGTAGGAACGGTTGGCAGTGCAGAGGTTCATCAGGATGGTTTGTGCCTCATCGTCGAGGTTGTGGCCAGTCGCGAGGACATCATAGTTTTTCGCGTGCGTGTTCAGGAGGTGGCGCCGGAGGATGCCGCAGACAGTGCAGGGATGCCTC
The DNA here is from genome assembly GCA_043805315.1 of Nanobdellota archaeon. Taxonomy (GTDB): domain Archaea; phylum Nanobdellota; class Nanobdellia; order Woesearchaeales; family JAHJEM01; genus JAHJEM01. The sequence goes on from JAZDID010000066.1 coordinate 6,277, forward strand.
TTCCCTGTCACCAGCTGATCGAGATCCATTCCCGCCTCCTGCCTGAAGGAAACAACATCTAACGTTATACGGTGTTTTGTGCAGAACCTTCTCAGGTCTGCGAGGGTCTGGCTGCGATAGCCACGGATGCCCTCGTCAATTGCCAGCGCAGAGACATGGGGAAAATGCTTCCGCAGGATGAACAAGAGCGCTGTGGAGTCCTTGCCTCCGGAAGCTGCGACGCAGATCCTGTCCTGTTTCCTGCAGAGCCTGTACTTCTTGATTGTGCTGAGCACCTTGCGCTCGAAATACGCGATAAAGTGCGCCTGACAGTACCTGGGAGAAATGTGCACGGCAGTTTGCGAGCATAGGCAGCAGTTCATCATGCACCTGAATTCACATCAGCCGCCAGAAACTACGCTCAAGAGCCTGATGTCATCGCTGTCCGCAAGCTCTTCCTGCTCTGTCACGACGCAATTGTTCTTGACAATCAGGACGGTCTCAGGATTGACTCCAAGCAGCGCCAAGAGGCTGAGTGCCTGGCCTGAAAACTCCCTCTCCACCACTTTTTTTTCCTTCTCCAGAAAAATCTTCATGCGAGCATAGAAAGCAGGGCCATTTAACTATTTTTTGCTTGCAACTTCTTGCGCACATGCCAGTAGCCTGTCCACTGCACCATCATGCCAAGGTCCTTATGGTAGAAGTAATACGTTAGTTGGTCTGTCAAGAGATGGACGAGTGCGGAGAAGAAGACGAGGAAGGCCGTGAAGTCCTGACGGGAGAAATAGAAGAGGACGAGCACAAACTCCAAGGTATGGAAGATGAAGAGCTGCTGCTTTTTATCACGGTAATGGCCCATGCCGTCCACCCACACATACCGCAATGACCTTGGCTGTTTGACAAAAGAGCCGAGGTAAAAGAAGAGATGGTCCAGGTCAATGGCAATGGTGGCAATGAGCATGACCAGCATGCTCTTCCAGGAAAAGATGTCCAGCAGCAGCAAGAACAACCCTCCGATGATGAAGGTGATGAGGAGATGCATGTGTGAGCGCATGCTCTTCAAGAAAAATGCCTGCGTTTATAATGTTTTTTGAAAATATTTAAAAAGAGCAGGATTCAAGAGAAGGGCATGCGCTGGGAATTCAAGAAAGAACTCGGCAGGAAGCTCGTGCACCTCACCTCTATCCTGATCCTGGTCATCTACATCGGTGTCGGCAGGTATTCCCACCGGCTGGCCTTGCTGACCCTGACCTTCATCCTGGTCATCCTCCTGGAATTCGAGTATTTCAGGATCGAACACACCAAGAAGACCAGGATCATGCAGTACCTCTCCAAGTTCAGGAGGAAAAAAGAGAAGGCGCACATGGGCGGCGAGATATTCTTCCTGATCGGCGCAATCCTCTGCCTTGCCATATTCGATTTCCGTATCGCCGCGGCAGCCATCCTTATGGAGACGTTTGGAGACATGATAGCTGCGCTCGTCGGAAAGAAGTTCGGCAGGCACAAGATCTTCAACCTGCAGAAAAGCTGGGAAGGCACGATCGCAGAGCTCTGCGTGAACATCCTGATCGGCTGGCTCCTGATACGGAATACGCTTGATAATTCAGTCTGGTTCCTGTATACTACGCAGCCCTTGGGAAACCCTATCTGGCCCATCATCATGGTCATGGCAGTGACCGCGACAGTGACAGAAGTCGTCATCAACAAGCTGGATGACAACCTGCTCGTTCCCTTGTTCTCCGGGTTCAACGGCCAGATCATCCTGCTTGCCCTGAGCATACAGATCATACCATTATGAGCAAACCAGTGTTCTAAACCAGCATTCTGAACAAGACACTGTTCCAAGCCACCACTCTGAACAAGCCAGTAAGCCTGACTCAGCCTTAAAAAGGAAACGCTCTTCCTTCACCAGTTCCACAGGAAATGAAGGAGGCATAGCTTTTTCAATATGCTTCTCGAAACATATGCGAAAAATAAGCATAGTATTTATAAATACCATAATGATTCCATTTAAAAAGGGGTTTAAAAAAGAGCCAGAGACAAGGAGGCGTTCAATATGGCAAAAAAAGCTGTAGCTGTAAAAGAACAGGAAACCAAGCCCAGGGACATCCAAGTTGTCAATATTGTCGTGAGTACGAGCCTGGAGCATGACATTCCTCTCGAGAAGATGGCTGCTGTGCTGAGCAATACAGAATACAACCCTGAACAATTCCCCGGCCTGGTGATACGGATAAAAGAGCCGAAAACATCAGCGCTCATCTTTGGTTCAGGCAAGGTCGTCTGCACAGGCGCGAGAAGCATGCAGAAAGTCGAGGAATCCATCCAGAAGATCATCGAGAGCCTGGAAAAGATCAACATCAAGATCAAGATCAAGCCCAAGATCAACATCCAGAACATCGTCGCAAGCGGCAGCATCGGCATGGACTTGAACCTGAACACGCTCGCTATGAAGCTGGACAACACAGAATACGAGCCAGAGCAGTTCCCCGGACTGGTCTATAAGCTCATGGAAGCCAAAGCGACATTCCTGCTGTTCAGCAACGGCAAAGTGGTGTGCACAGGCACGAAATCAGAGGCAGAAGTGCATAATGCCCTTGACATCCTGATCAGGAACATCAAGAGGGTCGTCAAATAATTTTTTTTACGAGTTTTCATTGTCATCTATTTGGTGTGGGGGTTGAGACCATAGCAGGTGGTATCCTATGGAATTGGCAGAGCAGATAGACAAGCTGCAGGAGTTCATCGAGACAACCTATTATAGCCCGCTTTTAGAGAATGTGCGCAAGGGAGACAAGTTCCTCCCTGTCAATTTCGCCGAGCTCTCGAAATACTCTCCAGAGCTCGCAGAAGCATTTTTAGAGGATCCAGAAGAGCTCCTGAAAGCAGGAGAGCACGCCATCTCCAGGTTTGACATCGAAGCAGACCTCAAGAACTTCACCCTCCGCATCTTCAACCTCAACAAGGAGCAGCATGTCAAGATACGGGACATCAGGAGCAAGCACCTGGGAAAATTCATCCAGACAGAAGGCATTGTCCGCCAGAAATCAGATGTGCGGCCGCAAGTGACAAGCGCGAAGTTCGAATGCCCGAGCTGCGGCAACACGATCAATGTCCTGCAGCTGGACACCAAGTTCAAAGAGCCGAGCACGTGCGGGTGCGGCAGGAAAGGCAAATTCCGCCTCTTGTCAAAAGAGCTGGTTGATGCGCAGAAGATCGTTATCGAAGAGGCGCCCGAGGACCTGGAAGGTGGAGAGCAGCCGAAGCGCCTGAGCGTGTTCTTGAAGAATGACCTGGTCAGCCCTATCTCAGAGAAAAGGACAAATCCTGGCAGCAGGATCAAGATAACAGGCATTGTGAAGGAAGTGCCTATCCCTTCTCCAGACGGCGGCAAGCTCACCCGGTTCGACCTGATCAAAGAGGCAAACTATGTCGAGCCTGTCCAAGAAGACTTCTTGAGCATCCTGATTTCTCCAGAAGAGGTGAAAGACATCAAGGAGCTGGCAGAAGACCCGCGCGTGTACGAGAAGCTCGTCAATTCCATTGCGCCGACAATCTACGGCCATGAGAAAGTCAAAGAAGCGCTCTTGTTAATGCTCATGAGCGGAGTGCGAAAGAAGCGGGATGACGGCGCAGTCATCAGAGGAGACATCCATGTGCTGTTGATAGGAGATCCTGGCTCTGGAAAGTCCCAGCTCTTGCAGCGCGCAGCGTATATCGCGCCCAAGTCACGGCTGGTGTCTGGAAAAGGAGCCTCGGGCGCAGGCCTGACTGCGAGTGTTGTGAGAGATGAGTTCATCCGCGGCTATGCATTGGAAGCAGGAGCGCTTGTGCTTGCGAACAACGGCCTCTGCTGCCTGGACGAGCTGGACAAGATGAGCAAAGAGGACCGGAGCGCGATGCACGAAGCTCTTGAGCAGCAGCAGGTGACTATTGCAAAGGCGAACATCCAGGCCACACTGCGCTGCGTGACCACAGTATTGGCTGCGGCAAACCCGAAGTTCGGCAGGTTTGACCCATACGAGATCATTGCCAAGCAGATTGACCTGCCAAGCACACTGATCAACAGGTTTGACCTGATATTTCCGATCAAGGATATCCCTGAAAAGGACAAGGATGACAAGATGGCCTCATTCATCCTCAACCTGCACCAGAACATCGAGGCAAACGAACCAGAGCTTGACACTCCCTTCATGAAAAAATACATCTCATACGCAAAGCAGACCTGCAGGCCAGCATTGACTGACACTGCCCTGGAAGAGATCAAAGCATATTATGTGAAGATGCGCGCGAGTGGCTCTGAAGAGGGAGGGAAAGAGTTCATACGCTCTATTCCCATCTCGCCACGCCAGCTCGAGGCGCTGATCAGGCTGTCAGAGGCGAGCGCGAAAACACGATTAAGCATGAAAGTGACAAAGAAGGATGCGAAGCGAGCGATTGACCTGGTGCATTACTGCCTTGCGCAGGTCGCGTTTGACCCGGAAACAGGAAAGATTGACATTGACCGGATCAGCACAGGCATTCCTGCAACTGAAAGATCACACATTGCAATCATCCGCGAGCTCATCGCTGATCTTGAGACACGGTTAGGAACAAAAGCCGTCCCTGTAGATGACATTGTCCAGGAAGCAGGACTGAAAGGCATCAATGAAGAGGCTGTTGATGAAGTCCTGGAAAAACTGAAACGCGCAGGAGACATCTTCTCTCCGAAGTCAGGTATCGTGAGCAGGATTTAGGAACATGGCAAATCCTCGGCAGACCGCATACAAGTGCAGGATCGCTGACCTTCTTACAGGATTTTATGTGGTGAAAGAGGGCTGGGAGCCCAATTATGTCGAGACCAGGCTTGGAAGGATCTCGCGAGCCAACATCATCGGCGTTGTCGTCTCTGTGATGGATGAGAAGAATTTTCTCCTGGATGACGGGTCAGGCAGGATGCACGTGAGGAGCTTTGACGAGGGAAAGAGCTTTGCTGTTACCATAGGAGAAATTGTGCTCATCATCGGCAGGCCTCGGAAGTACAATGAGGAAATGTACCTGGTGCCTGAGATCGTGAAACTGATAGAGGACAAGGTGTGGATAGAGCTCAGGAAAAAAGAATTGGACATGCTGGAACAGGCTGCAGGAATTCCTCCAGAGACAGCAGCCCAGACTCCAGAAGCGCCAGGTGTTGTTGTACAAGAACAAGCAGAGCAAGACTCAGGCCAGCAGGAACTCTTGGTGAACTCAGATGACCTGGTTCTTGAAAAGATCAAGGCGCTGGATGCTGGAGAAGGAGTTGATATTGACGACTTGGTTCAAGCTGTGCAGGTCGAGAACGCTGAGAAGAGGGTCCAGAAGCTGCTCGAAGAAGGCCAGATATTCATGATCAAACCAGGACGGGTGAAGGCCCTCTAGTTCTTCATTCCAATAACTTTTATAAAATATCCTGGATTTCCCAGCACCATGCTGTCCAAACAAAGCCCTGTCACGCTTGTAGAGCTGCCTGCGACGCAGTTCGGCGAGTTGAATGGAGATTCAAGCTACGACGTCTATAGCATGTTCGGCCTTCCCTCGCGCGCAATCCACACGCTTGAGGCGGTATTGCGCCAGGAAGGCTGGAGCAATGTGCAATGCATCAATCCGCTCTACCATGGTAAAAAAGGAAAGCTGACAAAAGAGAATGAAGAGCGGATAAAAAAGTCAGCAGTGCTCGGCATCTCAGCAATCACAAGAACAAGCCCCCAGTCCATGGCCCTTGCACAACAGTACAAGCAGGCAAACCCTCACGGCATCGTGATTGCAGGAGGGTTTGATCCTATGGCGCGGCCTGCTGCATGGCTTGAGCAAGGTGCAGACATTGTTGGGATAGGAGAGGGAGAGCGGACTCTTGTTGAGCTCATGGCTCGTCTTGAACAAGATCAGTATGTTGCAGACATCCACGGCATTGCATATCGCAATGGAAAGAGTTTGACTATTACGCCTCCTCGGCAGCTTTTGAGTGCTGCAGAGCTTGGAGAGATTCCGCACCCGCACTATGATGCTATGGTCAGGAAAAAGGTGAATGTTGGAGTGATTGAAAGCTCAAGAGGCTGCCCGCATGACTGCGATTTTTGCAGCGTCACCCAGGCGTATGGACGAGAGTACCGCACAAAGCCAACTGAGTATGTGCTTGAAGGGCTCCGTGACATTGAAGATATGGGGAAGACAGTCTTCTTTGCAGATGACAACCTTGCAGGATCGCCAAAGAGAACAATTGCCCTTCTGGAGAGCATGGCTGCAGAAGGATTACCGAGAAAGAACGCAACAGCGCAAGTCACTGTCTGGGCAGCAAAGAACCCGGCATTATTGCAGGCAATGAAAAAAGCAGGAATAACCCTTCTCTGCATAGGGATAGAATCCATTTTTGATGAAAGCCTTGACAGCCTGGGAAAGCCATACAATGCAGCACAGAACAAGGAGAGCATTAAGCTACTTCGTGAAGAAGGGTTCTGGGTGCATGGCATGATGATGCCAGGAGCTGAAGGAGACACTAAGGAAAGACTGAAAGAGACGTCTCACTGGATTAACGAGAATCTGGACAGCGTGCAATTATTTCCGCCGACACCTATTCCAGGGACGCGGCTGTTCAAGAGGATGGAGGAAGAAGGCCGCATCCTCACCCATGATTATTCCTTGTACGACGGGCAGAATGTGCTGATACGGCCAAGCCATATGACACCGTATGACCTGCAGCTGACCATAAACCAGATGTACCTCTCATTCTATTCTGCACCGCGAAGCATACGAAGAATTGCGAGCTCTTCCCACAAGAAAACAGCACTGGGCATTTTTTTCTATACAACCTTCCTGGGAGGAATCCGCAAAGTGCTGGATAGCCCACAATCCCTGCGACATCTGGAATTCCTCAAGTCAATAAGCTAGAAGACTATCGGCGTCACAAACACTTCCAAGAGCGCTGCGATGAAGAGCAGGACGATGCTGATGAGCAAAAGGTCTGCGCTGTCCAGCAGGACATGCTCGAACTTCTTGTTGCCGAAATCATGCTTGATGACTGCGATGGAGATGATGCCGCCGGCAAGGCCTGCAGTAAAATATGCGAGAATCTCAGGGATGCCGTGGATCGCGTACTTGAACAAGCCGATGCCGATATACTGGAAATAATGGCTGAGCTTGTCAAAGCCCGCGAGTTCTGTGAGCAAGGCAAGCTTTCCCCTGATGAAGTCACCGATGGCAGTCCCTATGACAGAGGCATTCCAGACCAGGATGAAGATCGCGCCAGTGCCATACAGGAAACTGAAGAGGATGCAGAAGATCAGGACTTTCATGTTGTTCAGGAAGATCCTGCTGAAGACCCCTGTGGTTTCAGCAGTTGACATGCCTGTTATTTTTCCGTTTATTGCGTTTATGGTCGCTGTCTGGCTGTCGAACAACGTTGTGATGAGATCTGCAGGAAGCACGACATACCACAAGGTGAATGCCAAGGTGACGCCGAAGAACAGATAGACAAAGCCGCTCAAGGCCTTCGAGTGCTCTTTCAACAAGATGACTTCAGAATAGTCCATCAAGTCCTTCTCCTCCTCATACTTGATGACATGATAGATGAGAGGAATGGCGGCCATGGTGGTGAGAAAGACCATGATCAAGGAAGCATAGGCCTGGAAGATCCAGTAGCTGAGTAGGATCGCGATCGAGCAGTAGAGGAAGCCGATCAGGAACATGTTCTGCGGAGTCTTCTCCATCCTGAACGGGTTGACCAGGGACTCTAAGACCATGCACGCCATTCTGAAAATGCAGGTTTATATGGGTTGCGGTTTTTTTAGGAAAGAGGATATTCCTTGCATAACAACTTTCATGGATTATTCTTCTTTTCCAGCTCTTTGAAGTACACAATCCTCATCCTGTTGACTTCTTTCATGATAGGAATGGTGAGTCCCCTGTCTTCGAGAATATCCAGGCGCTCGCCAATCCAGGTGATCCAGACCTTATTTCTTGAGGTCTTGATCTGGTGTCTGATTTCAGCGAGCATGGCTTTCCAGTCCAGCGCCTTTTCAACTAAGTGAAGGCAGTCATCAATATCCCCCTCCCTCTCTGTGAACGTCTTGAAAAGGAAGACATCCTCGTGGGAGCAGAGCTTCAGTTCGATGTTCTCGAGCTTTAATATGCTCGTAGCCCTCTGCTTCATAGGTGGTGAGAGCGAGAAGCCTTTGCACACGCTTTTCTCGAAGAGGTCAATCCGCAACGCATCTCGTATGAGAATCTGGCTGAGATCCAATTTCCTATACGCATGTGAAGGAATCCGCGCAGAAAAGCCCGCATTCTTCAGCGCGCTTTCCAGATCAAGGAATTCCTCTCTTGTCTCCACAACCACATCCATGTCTTTTGTCGCATCCTTGAGCGTATAGTACAGCATCATGCCGCCACCAAGGAGGTAGAGCGTGACCTTTTTCTTCAGGTGCGCATGCAGTTCTCCCAAGAGTTCTGTTATCTGCTTAAAGTCGGATATCATAGAGCTCGGCCTTCTCCTTGATTTCTTCGAGTGTTGGGTAGCCAGTAATCCTCTCGCCATTCATGATGCGGGAGATGTTTTCGAGGATGCTGCTCTGGAAACCCTTGAGGTGGTGCTTTATGGAAAAGAGTGCGATGTAAATGATATTGCTCACCCGCAGCTCTTTCTCTGTGACGTGGAGCGCGTGCCGGAACACCTCTTGTTTCGACAAGGCTCTTTTTGGCAGATAGTAGTACTGGAAAGGCGTCCGGAGGAGTATCCCGAACAGCTTGAACGCAGAAAATGCAGTGGGTGTCGCATCGCATTCGCCTTCGAAGGAGAACACGATTTCTTTCTCGTTCTTGAAGTAAATTACTGCGCCTGAAGGAGCTCTCGGGTCTGCGGCCTCTTGGTGCAGCTTCAGCTCTTCAAGGAACTCTTTCGCTTTCGGCCAGATGCGCCCGTTCAGGACATAATTCTTATTTCTCATGGTGATAAGGCTCATGTTCTTCCCAATCTGCAGCTTGTGATAGGCCATGCTTTGCGTGACTCCTGCGGTTCTTGCTATCTCTTTGATTGACTTCGGCTCACGGATCGCGCTGAAGACGGCAATCCCGCATCCTGAGAGCGGCCTGATAATGCTCGGGTGGCGTGCGAGCAGCTGCAAGAGCAGTGCGACATGTGTCTGGTCCACAGGATGTACAATGCTTCTCTTTACAGTAAGGATGTCGAGCTGCTGGCAGATTCTGTAGAGCTGGCTCTTGCTCTTCTTGAGGCTTGCCGCTATCTGTATGATGTCGGTGTTCCCTTTCGCCACCTGCTGCAGGACTTCCAGAGCCGTCTTTGAAAAGCGCATAATTACAATAAAATGCGACTAATTTATAAAGTTTTCGCATTTTATTTGAATGAAATTGGTTCTTATGCTGGACAATCATGCTTTTCCAAGGAAATGCGTGGTCCTTCATAATCGTTGGCTCCAGATGTCCTGTAGAAGATCACGGGAATTTCGGAAGAGATGCGGAATAGGTCATATGATCCGGTAAAACCTCTCTGCGTTCTGGAGGATGACATGATTCTTAACCATTTCCCTCCATAAACCGGAACGTCAATCGAAAACCGACCACCCCCAGTCAAAGACTGGGGGCATGCTCGCCCTCCGGGCTCGGGTCGGTTTTCTCGGACTATTCATTTTCCACTCGATGATTTCATCGAGCGAATAACCACCATTCAAAGAATGGTGGAAAACGAATATTTTATCCAAGTGGTCGGGAATTTTCCGGCGAAATGCTGAAAAGCATTATAAAAGATATTGTCTTCATTCGTTTTTGTCGAGGCCTGGCTATATGACGAAATTTACTGGAATCACTGAAGCAGCTAAAGTATGCATAGCGGACAGCATACCCATTTCTCATACTGCTGAGCTCAGGCAGGCCAACGAAGTGCTGACCGAAGAGGACATGACAGCCGAGAGTGGAACGCAGCAACAGAAACATTTAAATATTCATTCATATTTTTTGAATAATTATTCAATTTTATTGAAAATGAGCGGAAAAAACACTGCAAAGGTCGTCCGGTTCCTCTTGAGGAGCACGGAAAAAAGAGGGCACAATATCAACCAGGTTGCGAAATCCCTGCGCATCAGCGTCGGAAGCTCATTCCAGGTGCTCAAAGAGCTGAAAAAAAAGGGAATGGCTGTCTCGGAGCAGATCGGGAACGCGACATACTATTCGCTGGACTTTGAGAACCCTGAGACTGTGAAATTGTGTGAATTGCTGCTCTTGGAGGAGAAGCGGCAGCTGAAAGGGTATGCCAAGGTGTACGCTGCTGATATCCAACAATTCAGCCACGCGACATTGATCATCCTCTTCGGCTCAATCCTGACAAGGAAGGAGTTCAACGACGTCGACGTCCTGTTCGTGACTGACAAGGTAAAAGAAGTCAATGATTTCTGCTTGGACCTCTCAAAGGTGCGGGCGAAGCCGATCGTTCCGCTCATCCTGAAGAAGGAAGACTTGCTCCATGAGTTGAGAGACAGGAACGGCGCTGTGGTCTCGATCATCAAGGAAGGCGTTGTTCTTAAAGGAGAATCTGCGCTCATAGAGGTTGCCAAGCATGCGAAATAAACGATTGGATTGGTGCCTTTCGAAGAAGACCAGGCTCAAGAGAATCCTGCCAGACCTTGCCAAAACGAGAAAGCACATCAGCAAGGCAGAACACAACCTCCGTGCAGCTGACTACAACATCAGAGGAGCGTTTGATGATTGGGCAGTGGCACAGTGCTATTATGCGATGTACCACGCCCTGCTGGCTGTCTTGTATAAGTTCGGCTATGAGTCCAGAAACCACGAGTGCACGATCAGCGCTGTGGAATACCTAATCACGGCTGGAAAAATCAAGCTTAATCTTACGGACATCGCCTTCATCAGGACTACCGAACAGATGCAGACACAAGATGCGAAATCACTGCGCGAAGAGTTCCAGTACGGCACAGAGACTCGCGTGAACAAGGAGATCCTCAACGACATCGTCAGAAGGGCAAAAGAAACTGTCGAGAAGATAGAGGTCGTCACAAACGGATGAGCTGCGGACTTCGCGCCTCGACACGAAAAGGCGCATACGCGCTGCGGAAATTGCAGGAAGATCCGGAACTGCACTGACAGTGGAAAGTCTCAGACGAGAAGCGGGTTCTGATAGTGAAAGAGAGGTTCGGGATTGATGTACACAGACGGACAGTTTCGAAGTGGAAGGGGAGGAGGGCAGGTGTTTTCTATTTTGGGAATCTAGATGACCTCAAGTGCTCTCAGAATGATTTTCTGAAAA
>JAZDID010000067.1:0-7596 GCA_043805315.1 Nanobdellota archaeon
TACGCGACCACCCCGACGGGGCCGACCCCCGGTCGCGTCTGCGCTGGGTGGCGTGCGACGAGGCGGGGGATGCCCCCCTACGGGGTGCCGAGTAGCTCATCCGAAGCTTTAGTGAGGATGAGCGTCGCACCGCCACCACCAGCGCATTCTACAGTTAAGAAGAGATTTTTCGAACATCAATAAGCTGATTGCGCCAAGCCAAGACAAAATATTTAAATCTCCACGAATATTGCAGCTATAGAGGTGGTATCATGCCAGCATTCAAATGGGACAAAATCTTCATCACTGCAGTCATTATCGCAATAGTGGGCCAGATCATCCATTGGCTCGCCAGCAGTTTCAGCATGGGCTATTATGTTGACCCTGGCTATGCAGGAGTCTGGTCAAAGATTATGATGCCGAGTGCAGGCCCGCCTCCGCCTTCATTCCTGGTCTATTCGCTCGCCTTTGGTTTTGTGAGCGCATTCCTGCTCACGTTTGTGTTCGTCCTGATCTCTCCAGGGCTCAAAGGCAGGAACTGGCTCTCCAAGGGAGCGTTTTACAGTCTTGTCCTGTTCTTGGTTGCAGGCATCCCTTCTTCATTTGCGCTCATCCTGCTGATCAACCTTCCGTCAGGACTGGTCATCCTCTGGCTTGTCGAGAGCATGGTTGTGTACTTTGTCGATGGGCTGCTGATCAGCCTGCTCAACAAGAGAGGGAAGGCGGACGTGAAGCTGTAAGCTGTTTTGCTGTTGCCTTTATCCTTTTGTAACTGCAGGAGTGTTCGGAAGAAATTCGGGAAATTTTGGTCATAATTTAAATAGGAGATTCACTTTCTTCAAGAGCATGCATCACCGGATATTCGAGCAGGCATACACGAAAAGGGATTGTAGCATCGAAGCGAAAATAGAGCAGTATATGGATAAGCAAGGCGTCTATCATGCCCTTGTCCAGTATCGGGTGATACGGCTGGATCCTACGAAAAAGCAGGTTGGAAACCCTTCCAAGTACAAGACGCTTGATATTGTCCTGAACGGCTCTGGCAACAGCAAGATGTTTGACAAGGTGAAGGGGACTCTGCTCGCGCTTGTGCAATGACTGCCTGCATGCGGGCAATTGTGATGAATTCTGCCTCATCGAGGAACAGCTGTCCTGCAAAAGAAAAACCTTTTTAAAACCCTGGATGAGCTGTTTTTAAATTTGATTGAAATCAAACCCTCATGTTCTAAAGATGTATATTAAAAGACATAAATATTTTTAAACCAAATTTTGAAGTAAGATGGTCAGTATATCATTTTCAGTCGTGAATTCCTATGGCATCGCAAAAAGCAGAAAAGAAAGCACCAGGAAGGAATCCAGGGAATGGCCAGGAATTAGAAGCGCCTGACGTGCTCGAGGGTGAGTTCTGCCCGTTCTGCCACCAGAAGACATTGACTTTGATGGAGGCAGAAAAGGAGATTCCCTATTTTGGAAAGTGCTACCTGTTCTCGATGGACTGCGGGAGCTGCAAATACCACAAGGCAGATGTGGAGTCTGTCGAGGAGAAAGAGCCCTCCAGATTCACGCTGGAGATTGAGAAAGAGGATGACATGAAGATCCGCATCATCAAGTCCAGCGAGGCAGTCGTGAAGGTCCCGCATGTCGGCGAGATCATGCCAGGAGAGGCCTCAAACGGCTATATCACGAATGTCGAAGGCGTCCTCAACAGGATAAAAAAACAGGTCGAGTTCCTGCGCGACGACGCTGAAGAGGAAGAGGATAAGAAGAAGGCGAAGAACCTCCTCAAGAAACTGACGAGGATCATGTGGGGCCAGGAGAAAGCAAAATTGGTCATTGAGGACAAGACCGGCAACAGCGCGATCATTTCTGAGAAGGCAGTGAAGGAGAAGATGAAAGGATAAGAGGAAAAAAAGAGGTTGTGTTTAGCGTATGGAAAAAGAACAATGGCATGAAAACTATCCTTTTTGGATAGTATTTTTCTCAAATTTTGTTTCGGCAGCGATTTATCTGAGTGGGGCATTCATCATGCAGCACATAGGCCTTCTGTGGGTGATTGTATACGTGATCTTCATAGGGATCCTGGAATTTCGGTTGCTCAAGGGGCATTGCGTCAATTGTTATTACTATGGAAAAACCTGTGCATTTGGTAAGGGCAGGATAAGCAGGATTTTCTTCAAAAAAGGGGATGTGAGCAGGTTCTGTAAAAAACAGATGGCCTGGAAAGATATTGTTCCGGATTTTATGGTTTCTTTGATACCTGCAGTAATCGGGATTATACTCCTAATAAAAAAGTTCAATTTGGTCCTGCTGTCATTAGTTCTCATAATATTGATTTTGGCTTTTGTCGGCAATGGGATAATAAGAAGCAAGTTAGCCTGCAAATATTGTAAGCAAAGGAAGATTGGATGCCCTGCTGAGCAATTATTCAATAAAAAGAAAAAGTAAAATATTCGTTTTCCACCATTATTTGAATGTTTCAATTATTATTGAAACACCAACAAACTATTGGTTTGTTGATTGGTGGTTATTCGCTCGATGAAATCATCGAGTGGAAAATGAATAGTCCGAGAAAACCGACCACTCTCAATCAAAGACTGGGGGCGTGTGCTCTGCGCTTCGGACTCGGGTCGGTTTTCGATTGACGTTATTTCCTATTCTGGGAGTTTGTTTTCCGGAAGTTTATTTGAGCCCTGCTTCCTTTTTCAGGATTTCAGCCATGTCTGTCTTCTCCCAGGTGAAGTCAGGGTCCTCCCTGCCGAAGTGGCCGTAAGACGCTGTTTTCCGGTAGATAGGCCTCCTGAGCTTAAGGTGCTCGATGATCCATGACGGCGTGAGCTTGAAGTGCTTCTTCACCAGCTCGGCAATCCGCTCTTCAGGAATTTTTGCAGTGCCGAAGGTGTCCACGTTGATGCTCGTGGGCTGGCTAACGCCGATCGCGTATGACAGCGCGACCTCGCACTTGTCTGCCAAGCCTGCGGCCACAATATTTTTTGCCACATACCGTGCAGCATAGCTCGCGCTCCGGTCGACTTTTGACGGGTCTTTTCCTGAAAATGCGCCGCCGCCGTGCCTGCCGACTCCGCCGTAGGTGTCGACGATGATCTTCCTGCCGGTCACGCCCGTGTCTCCTTCTGGCCCGCCGATGTAGAATGCACCTGTTGCGTTGATGTGGATTTTGGTGTTCTTGTCCAGCCAGCTGCCGCAGACAGGGCGGATGACTTTTTCCAATATCGCCCGTTTCAGCTCCTCTTCATTGATGTTCCTCTTGTGCTGCTGCGCGATCACGACAGCGTCTAACCTGGCTGGCTTTCCGTCGTGGTATTCGAATGAGACCTGGCTCTTGCCGTCAGGGCCGAGATGAAGGATGTCTCCGTTTTTCCGTGCCTCTGCCAGCTTTTGGGTGAGCTTGTGCGCGAGCATGATGGGGAAAGGCATGCATGCAGGAGTTTCATTGCAGGCAAACCCGTACATCATGCCCTGGTCTCCTGCGCCCTGCTCATGGCCGTTGGAATGGTTCACTCCCTGTGCGATGTCCGGGCTCTGGCCGTGGATCGAGACCATGACGCCGGCGTCTTCGCAGTCAATGCCGAATTCCGGGTCGACGTAGCCAATCTCCTTCAATGTCTTTCTTGCGATTTGCTGGACATCTGCAAAGCCTTGCGTCGTGACTTCTCCGGCGACGATGATGAGCCCTGTCGTGGTCAGGCATTCCACTGCCACGCGGGAGTATGGGTCCTGGCGCAAGAGCTCGTCAAGGACTGCGTCGGATATCTGGTCGCAGATCTTGTCGGGATGGCCTTCGGTGACTGATTCGCTGGTGATGAATTCGGTTTTCATGATGGCGGTCGTGAACATGAATTTTTTGGAAGATTAGAGGATGAGTGGGAAGGGATATAAAAAGGTTTTGGAAAGGGTTCGGGAAAAAATACCAAGAAACATCCCAAAGGACATTTTTTGGAATGTTTACAAATCTCAACAAGCAATATTAATTTTATGACTTTTTAGTAGTTACAAAACGAAATGTTTATAAATGAAAATCGCATTCTTGACTGAATAATCCTCTATTGAATAGGTTGGCAGCGAATTGAAATTGCCAAAGAGCTGATGAATATGTACAAAGACGCGTGGTCCCGATACCCCACTAAAGCATCTGGAAAAAGGTTTTCGTTCCTGCAGGCGATGACAGCCATGGTCAATGGGAGAAACTATCTTGCTGGACAGGGATTCACGACAAAGAACGACGGTGAATGGAAGGATCAATGTTGCGACGGAACTCTCCATCTTGAAGGCGGTGCTGAAATATACCGACAGGAGTTTATATATGCAAATCGCATAGATGACATCCTGATCAAGATCGCGCTCGAAAATGGAAGATATGCAAAGAATAAAGAACATTATTATGAAAGGGATAATGTTCTTCGGACTTCAATGCAAGATAATGGATATGTCATGACATTCATTGTCACAGATATCACCCGTGAAGGGAAATTCTTCCTCGCCCGACCATTTATCCAGACCCCGAGGGATTTTGCTCTTCGCTACCACCTTACTCTGGATAAACCAGAGATCAACAATTCTGACCTGGAAACATATTCCGGGATAGAACGCGAAGTGATGGCAGCGATGCAACAGGAAGGATTGTCCTATGCCAATCTCAAACCTCTCTCCATCAAGCCGAGCAAAGACGGATCCCCGATAATCCGGCCACCACCGTCAACGATAGGCGGTTTCACCGACCCCTGGGAGATTGAAGAGCCGAGAATCGGACCAGAAGAAGGCAAAAGATGATGTACACGCTCGAAAGGCAGGTGACGACCCTTGGAAAAGGGATTACGATTAGGCATGTCGCGAGTTCGTATGAGCAGATAGGATGCCAGGACGGATTCACCGCACGGATTATCGGCAACAATGCAAGTGACCTGTTCACAGGCATCCTTTACCATCCCCAATTTGCAGACAGAGAACAAGATTACCAGCTCTACAAAGACATCACCGACCGTCTTACCCGGCTTGCCGGAACCGGAATACCGCACAGCAAAGCTGATTTCACACGATTCATCACCAAGGATGGATTAGAGGCAAAGCTCAAGACCGGCATCACGGTCAGGATAAACCCGCATCACGGAAAGCTGCCAGATGCAATGTACGCTGACCAGAACAAAAGAGCACATAGAATTAGCACTGTAATGGGTGTGCTTTACTTTGGAAGTGGAATCTGCCTGGCTATTTATGGTGCAAACGCTCCAAACCTCTACGAAGAAGTAGGTCTATTTGCATGCTTTGTCGGTGCTATGGAACTTATCCTGAGGAAGAATCTCGGTTACGGTTTTCTGTCAACTCCTTATTATTTCTCCTCAAGGATGCTGGTCGATGAAAAGGTGAGAAACAGAACCTCTTTTCTCGACGACTTCACCCGGGCCTATGAACAGCTTAAAAAGGCAGACCACCGGAACCAGAAGAAGTCTGAAAGGTTGAGAAAGAAGCTTGACATGACTTATTCCCTCTTGCGAGAGCAATTTTTCTACACTGTCCAGCAGAAAGGGTTTTCCATACATTACCAGAGCCCGAGCAAAGAAAAGATAACGGCACTCTTCACCTATGTGCTTCAGGACGGCACTGTTCCGCAATTGGCAGGAATAGAAAAAGCAGAAAGAAAGCCGGCCCCGCCACCAATCCAAGCCGGTTTCACCGACCCCTGGGAGATTGAAGAGCCAAGAATTGGACCAGAAGAAGGCAATAGATGATGTACACACTCGAAAGGCAGGTCACGACCCTTGGAAAAGGGATAACGATGAGGCATGACGCGAGTTCGTATGAGCAGATTGCATGCCAGGACGGATTCACTGCGCGTATTTTTCGCAACAATGCCGATGAGCCCTACACCGGAATCCTTTACCATAAGATATTTTCTTCTGATTCAGAACGGGACCGCCGGCTCTATATAAGCGTCGCCAGCCGTCTCGAGCAGGTCTCCGGCACAAAGATACAGGGTATGCTCAATGAATACGGAAATTTCAATCATTGGAATCCATTGAAGCAGAAGCTGAAAACCGGGATAACGGTAAGGATGAACCCGCAAAATGGGATGCTTCCGGACGGAATGAAGTCCTACGAAAATAATAGGACATTTATCTCTGGCTTTATATCTGCTTCGGTTGCCTACGGATCTGTTATCACAGCCGTTTATGTCTTTACCGATACGAACCTCCAAGGTCTTCAAAAACAATCCCTTCTTTCTATAGGTGCATTTGTTATGGGTGTCGTTGACTTGTGTTTTGTGGCGTCTCATCATTGCGGGATCCTGTCAGCTCCAGCCTATCTCACAGCAAAACACTTTGCAGGAAAAAAGCTCAGGAACCCTACCGCTTTCCTCGATGACTTCGCCCGGACCTCTGACCGGCGTGAACAGATGGGCAAGACCCCCAAAGACCCGAAGAAATCCGAAAAACTGAGCAGGAAACTCGACGCTCTCTATGCCATCCTGCAGGAGCAATTCCCCTACACGACCCGTCAGAAGGGATTTTCCATCCATTCCCAAAGTCTTGACAGGGAAAAGATATTGGCGCTCTTCACTTATGTGCTTCAAGATGGCACTGTTCCGCAATTAGCCGGAAAAGGAAAAGCAGAAGGAAAGCCGGCTCCGCCACCAATCCAGGCCGGTTTTATCGACCCCTGGAAGATCGAAGAGCCAAGAATGGGAGAACGGGAGGCAGACCATGATTGAATACACGATATTTTTCCATGAAAGGAATGCGACTATTCTCGACATCAAGGCAAACCAGCCGCAGGCAGTCGTGAATCTTCCTGACCTGCCCCAGGAGGTTGAGCTCCCGGTCAGGTACGCAGTGGAAAAACCTGACGGCAAGCTTTTCGGCGCAGTCGTCTCGTATGTTCCAGAACGCAAAAGAATCCTGATGCGGAACGACGCAGAGCTCTCCACGCTCATCATCGGCGCCAATGATGAGCTCTTCCTCCAGACAGGCAATAGACGGTATGACATCAGCCAGGTAAAGCTTGAAGACCTTGTCGAAGAAGAGGCACAGCAGCATGCTGAAGCTGGATTCACGCACGGCTACAAGCTCAGGAGCTCAGACGAGGTAGGCAGCCTCTCATTTTTCCAGAAGGATACGCAAACGAGGGCCATCCTGAAATTGGATACTTCCAGCTACCTCCCATTCCTGCCCATTGTGCTGTATGACAGGATCAGGCAGGATATCGAAGGAAAGACGTTGAAGAAAAGCATCCCTGTGGTCAAGGGCCTCAAGCTCACCAGGAAACCACAGGAAGACGGCCCCTTTGTGAAGTTCGTCAAAGAGCGCTTCCAGCCCAATTTCATCGATGAGGCGTTCCCGTATCAGGACCAAGCAGGGGAAAAGGAACGGTTCTTCGAATACCTCGACCATGGCCTTAGGCCGGTCATCCTCAATGGGCCGACGGGAAATGGCAAGAGCGTCCTCTCAAGATTCTACGCCTCTTCAAGAGAGCTTCCGTACTATTTTGATACCGGCAGCATGTCGTTTAGGATTTCCACAGCAATAGGGAAGTTCGTGCCGAGCCCTGGCAGCCCGATATTCTCCCCGGGCGCACTCACCATGGCAGCGATCTTCGGAGGGGTGT
>JAZDID010000068.1:0-5600 GCA_043805315.1 Nanobdellota archaeon
GATCCAATTCATTCCGAAACTCCTGCGGCCATTCAGGATATTTGCCGCCAAATTTCTCGATGCACTTCCGCAGCCTTTGTGCGGTGGCAATGTCTCTCGTCATCTGCTGGTACAAAACATTATTGAGATCGCTGGTGCCAAATCCGAGGCAGGCGAGATACCTGCCCAGCTCTTTCTGTAATCTCAAGCGTGCAGCCGAGAGTTGCTGTTCGAGAGCCTTCTTCTGCCTTTTCGCAGCCAGAGTTTCCATGGACTTCACGCGCTTCTTGGCTATTTCTTGTGCATGCTTTAATACTTCGACTAAGAAAGATGGATCGGCATGCTCTCCGTTCCATGATTCGACAAAGTTCTTCAGTTCGTTAAGACTATCCACACTGACATAACTTCCATCTTTCACCCAATACGCAGCAGACGCTCTGAAACCTCCATTTTGAAAAGATCCTACTACAAGTGGCAGCCGTTCTCCTCGGTGTAAAAGAGATATCAAATCTCTGAGTGGTCCTGTGGTTGGCGATAGTGGTAGCACATTCTGATTCTTTTCCAATACTTCGACTCTTGACGACATTGTGATCTTATTTCGGGATGAAAAGGCGAATATTGCTTTATCTGGCATAAGCTTCACTGGAACATGCGTGCCTAATTCGCTCTCTAGCAGGGACAATGACTGTACCAGATCGTCCCGTGTCAGTAATGCAATGTCACTCTTTTCGCCCGATGAGATATTCTCCACATACATCTCGTTAGCGATACTATCACTTTCGACTTCCCTTGCAGACATCTCGATTGATGCCATATCGAATCCCTCTTGGCCGAGGAGCATCCTGCGAGCCTTGGCAAGCACGGGCTGCATTGGTCCCACAAAGTGCTCGAAAAGTCCACATCTCATTCTGAGCGCACGGTACACTTTATCATCAATACTATCTTTCAAGAAGATGTTTACGACGAGTACGTCCGAAAGTTTTTGCCCTATTCGGTCAATACGACCAATTCTCTGTTCAACTTTCGCCGGGTTCCACGGAAGGTCATAGTTGATAATTGCACCGGCAGCCTGCAGGTTCAGGCCTTCGCTTGCAGCATCAGTGCAGAGAAGGATACGCAACTCGCCATCCATAAGGTTTTTCGTGATGACATCCTTTGTTACTGATACCCACGATTCTCTGTTCCAGCGCGCTCCGCCAACACCGCTGTAACAGCCAAGCTGTGTTCCGAAATGGGAAACAAGGCTGTCCCGGAGATATTCCATAGTGTCCGCATACTCTGTAAATACTAACACTGAACGCCCATCGTTGATCACCTCGCGAAGAACATCGAAGAACCTGTCACGTTTTGTGTCCTTGCCTCGAAGACCCATGATTTCATCAAAAACAGCTTCCAACTCCCGGAGCTCATTCCTCGCAACCTGCGGGTCCTGTGGAAATGCAGTAGATATCTTTACGCCTATATCTGCATCCGGGACATCATCCTCAAGAAAAGCCTCGGGTGCGTCGAGTAGCTGAAGATCAATATCGTATGCCTTTCGCTCTATAACCCTATTGAGGCCTTCACGCCTCCGTTGAAGACTCCTCTCTAAGGCAAATAAAGAACTACTCGCACGCCGCCGATAAACTGTCATAACGAAACCTTTCCCCGGTTTCTCTGACTCAAGCTCCCGATACCGTTTCTCAATATAGCGTGAAACGCTATTATAGACTTCGCGTTCTCCAGAGTCTTCAAAGTCGAAAACCTCATCCGTTACTTTCCGCAGAGGGGGCGGACTTGGAAGCAGTCCCATTTCATAGTATCGCCTGAGAGTATCTCGCGTATTGCGGTGCATTCTCCTCATGAGAGGGGAACCTTTTCGAAGCCAGCGAAGTGTCTCCTCACTCTTTGCAGATGTCATGAATCGGAGCTTCCGGACAATATCATCAAATCCCATTCTGGGTTCAATCTCACCCGGCAGTGCAGGAAATGAGTCATCGCCTTGTACCATCGCAGCGATCTTTAAGGCATTTTCTTGACTGCAGCGTACCTCGCGATGTATACCTGAAAGCCCTTCGTAATAGTCTCTTACTCCCCTGAACTCAGACAGCCATTTTCCACCTTCACCAATCACTGAGAGGAGATCCCACGGCTCCCAGGGATGCGTCTGCATGGGCGTGGCGCTCATCAGAAGAAAGCCCTTTGCGCGCCTTCTTAGCTGAAGCTGTCGAAGGAGGCTCAAGAGCAAAGTGCCGCTATTGAATTCACCTTCAACCTGTTCACGTCTTCTTGCATGGTGAGACTCATCAAGGATTACAAGGTCCCATGGTTCGGCGTCCAGCATAAATGGTATATTGTTGGCAGTCCTTGCGGTCTCTCTGCTCAGCAGGAGCACATCTTGCTGTAAAGCCTCAGGAAGACCATCAATTTTTTTTATGCTTCCGTCCGGCCATATAAGACTGGTGAGACCTTCCAGCCGAGGGAAAATCATACCCCCTTTTTCCCGAAGTTCCGCTTGCCATTGTTTCAGTAGACCCGCAGGCAAGAGTATCAATGCGCGTCTCACTCCGCGTCCCGCCATTAGCCGCCTTAGAACAAGGATTGCCTCAATGGTCTTTCCCATGCCTACCTCGTCACAAAGAAGTCTTCCTTCAGGCCATGCCTCCGCAGTCTCTTCAATTACGCGGCGCTGGTGAGGCCAGAGGTCAACCATTGCGGTTGAATCACACACTGAGCCGCCCTTTTTAAAATACAGGGATTCAATGATGTACTGCCAGATCATCGCCGCTTTCTGCCGGGCAATCGCCGCCGATGGTTCAGTGATAGGTGGTTCTTTCGGAGCAAACTTTACGAGGCGAAGCCGAAGGGCCTCAGGCAAGGTCAAGGTATGGACGTCAGGATGAGTGTCATTCCAGAGTGTGTCAAACTCCTGTGAATATTCTTTATATCTTTCCGGATCCTCCCATGATGAAGAAACTTCAAGTCGCTCGTAATTGCAGAGGATGCCATGGGCAGATTCATTACCGCTTCCACTGAAAATAACAGCATCACCCTTCTCATCGGTGACAATCCCGAATTTAGCGTGGACAATCCCCTCGCCCCGTCGCATCACACCCACACGGATTTCAAAAAGCCCTTTCTTCACGAGCCAGCCAAGCATAGCCAGTCGTTTTTTTTCTAAAAGCTCAGTTGGATTTTTGAATCTCTTCCCCAGGAGCGACTCAAGTCTGCTTAAATCGCCCGTCTCGGTCAGTGCACGAACATCATCTTCTGAAAGTTCTTCATTAACGACAAGTCGCACGGCAGGATGAGGGGCCTTTTCCCCCATGACCTCAAGCCGTTCGATAAGCTTGCCGAATCCCCTTGCCGCTGCTGCAAGGACAGAGCTCGAAAAATAAGCACAGCATCGGTCATAATTTACGGCCTCTGCAAGGGATGGAACGTACAGCTCTTCGAGAAGGGCAGGGTCGGGCCCTCGCAGAAACCTCTTCCATTCTTTACCCCGGAGGCTACCGGGGCTTATTGATAAATTAGCCTTTGATAAAAACTCAGCCTTTTCCATCACACTCTATTCTTCAGCCGTTGTCCTCTTCTTCTTCCTCGTCCTCTTCTTCAAGTGCATCTAAGAGAGTTCCTTGGGCAGGTTTTTTCTCGACCCACTCTGGAGGCTTGATGCCAAATAAAGGCTCCAGCAAAGCATGCCAGGCAAGGAATTCAGGAAACTGGGCTGCTGCCGATTTCTTCCCCTTGTCAAACCGCAGGGCCTCGGGCGCAGCATGCACGAGTGCTTCCATGAGGCTGGCAACCGGGGAATCCTTTGTCCATCTCTGCTGCCTTACACATGCCTTTGCAGATCCGATACCTCCTGAACCGCCGCCTGCCTCGATATAGCGCAGGGCCAAGGCATGACAGGCATCAAGGGTTGTCCTGAACTGCGGATCATTAGGGTGAATCTTCAGTATCTGCTTCTTTGTCCTCTTCTTCTTGATGGTTTCAAAACCAAATAGAGTCTCATGCACCTCATCAGGCTCCAGCGCCCGCTCACGGCGGCGATCCTTTGCAGAGAGCATCTTTATCTTGTCGCCAGTTTTTGTGACGAGGCCCGCTACAATTAGTTGGTCCATGTCCATGCCGGAAGCATGACCCAGAAGCTTTGCCTCGTTGAACCTGAATTCAGCAGCACCCAACACGTCCCAGCAAAGAAGAAAGAATTTTCCCTCAGGCTCGATCCCATCAAGACCTCGTTCTGAGAGCTGCTCGATTCGCCATGTGCTGACCGCGTCAGATGCCTCATCAATCGCTTTATCCACAGATACAGGAGCGCCGGTATCTGTCCGAACTTCATCATAACGGCTATAGACCTCCATCGCAGGACCAAAAGTTCCAACAAGCTGATCCACCGGATTCAAACCTTCTTTCTGAAGCCTTTCCGCAGTCGACCTCGCACGCTCACGTATTTGGTTTTTCATTGTGCTGTCGAAATAACCTATGCCTGAGCCCTCTTCCCGCTTCCGAGCAACGAGGATCACTGTGCTCTGGGCAGCATTCTTCTTTGCCTGATGAAGGCTGTGCTCGCTCTCAGTCTTTATCGGCCAGGTTGCGGTGATCTTGAATCCCGCGTTAATAAGCGAAGTAAAGAGAGATTCCCATGCTTCCTGTTTCTTATGAGTGAACATAACTGTGAGAACACCATCGTCACGCAGAATGCGGCGGCACTCTTTAAAAACAGCAGACATTTTCTCCTGATAGAATGCATTTGCTCTCTGCTTTGCTTCGGCTGTCTTACCGCCATCCTTATGTCTGCTTACATTGACGACTGCCTCTTCATCATGTTCGCAGAGATATGTCGAGAACCACTCTGGCCTCCGGAAGCCTTGTGTCCGTTTGAGCCAGACATAGAAGAAATCAGCCAATTCAGAGTACTGAACATTGTCTGCATAGGGCGGATCTACAACAATGGCAGTGATGCTCTTGTCATGAATCTGAGGCAGATTTGTAGCAGAACCAAGAGAGATGTCGACGGGTTGAGATGAATTTTGTCGGGGTAAGCTGCTCAGATTTTCATAAGCAGTCATTACATTATCTATTGCCCAAGCATAACCTGAATCAGCGTTGCATGGAGCCATTTCTGCCCAGGTAGGTTTAAAAGAAAAATCATGCCGATCGAAAATACCTCGAATCGTCTGCGTACCTGTACTCCAACTGGAAAGTATGTCATTGAAATTAGAAAACTTATCGATAGTGAATGCGAGAAGATGTATTATGGCATCACCAAGATCCTTCCCTTCTGTTGCTATAATTTCTTTTTTTAAACCGATTAGCTCATCAACCAACACACCCATGCAGAGGAGCTGGCGGGGAGAGAACATGTCGGCCCACTTGGGCATGCCATATAGCCGTGGTCTTTCATCTGTTGTGACCTCAGGATAATACTCATTTGGTATGACATTCGCTTTTTCCCAGGCGGGCCGAAGTCTCTTCAGTTCCTTCTCTGCCTCTTCAAGCGCATCAAGGTCAACTTTTTCTGGAGGATGAAATTCGAGTCCCTTGTTTGTCTTAAAAGCTATGGCATAAAGAGCACTCTTCATTTCACCTACCTGAGCTTTTGCCTTGATATAATCGCCCGGGATCTGTAGGCCGGT
>JAZDID010000069.1:0-4153 GCA_043805315.1 Nanobdellota archaeon
GCAAGGTGTGTTATAATATCCCCCGTCAGGGGATTTATGGATCCGAAAATTCTTTTTTTTTATGATTGCCAAGTGTTGGAATCTCGATAATCGTTCCTGTTTTCATCCACATATGCGTCAGTCTCGGATGTTGACTGACACTGCACTCATCTTCAAAAAGTGCAATCTGGTTTGGTGCAAGTTGACGAAAAACTTTTCTAACATTTCGAATGAAACGTTTCTGTTCATTCTCGTCGGCAAGAACGTATTTATGAGCTCCTTTTTTCCAGCTGAACTTTTCCTTTTTTAAAATCTGAAAAATACGAGGTTTTGTAACGTCGATTTTGTGCACTTCCTTAAACCACATCTTGATAGTCTTCGTGTTCCACGTCGAGAAATGAAAGCCGATTTGTCTCGGCGGTGTTTGCATGAGCAAGACAAGTTCCTTTCGTAAATTCTTATCAATTTTTGGTTTAGCACCGGGATATTTCTTAATTAGCAAACCCTCCAGTCCATGTTTCTCATACAACTTTACCCATTTGTTGATCATCCGTCGAGAAACAACAATAATATCGCTCACATCACCAACAGCATATTTATTCGAGAGAAGATACATTGCATGATATCTTTTCTTCTGCTTCTCATTTTTTTCCTGCTGATATAACTCTTTGAACACCTTAGCGGTGTGATGAAATTTTATTCGCACAGCCATAACACTCACCTCAAATAGAACAATATATGAACCACTATAAGAACTTTTCTATTTAATCAACTATATCTCGCAGTCCATCACTGTAAAAGTGTATCCTTTCTCTGATTTATAGGGCTCATGAAACTTGCTCCTGCTGTACTTCTTGAACACATCTCCGGTAACGTCTTTCATTCAGAGTAGTGAATTCTTATTAGTTTATAAATATTCTTTTTTCGTTCCCCATTTTCCCAACAGTAAATTATTTAAACCCTCGCTCTTCTAATGCAGGAAAAGGGTGGAAAAAAGAGGTGGTATGTCTTGGATGACTATGAATTAGTTGCCAAGGATGAGATCCAATCCTTGCGCGACGAGATAAAGCGCTTCAAGATGGGATTCCAGCCAGCCCAACCGTCTTCTGCGCAGCAGTCTCCTGCAGAACTCCGGGCGCACCAGCAAGACCAACCGTCATTCTCCTCTGACACCGGCAGGATGGTCAACCTGTACAACAGCATGGAGAAGCTGAACGAGTCTGTCACCCGGCTCCTCACCCTGTTCCAGCGCGCCCAGATAGAGCTGATCAAGGACAAATCAAGCCAAAGCCCTGACAAGTTCCTGAAGCTCGAGAGCCAGAACGAGAAGATCGCAAACGGCATCATCTCGATGGTGAACATGATCAAGGACCAGCAGCTCCAGCTAAACCAGCTCAACACCCTATACGGAGAGCTGAGGCATCGTATGGAAGACACGCTGCCCAAGCGGAGGGACTTCACATTCAAGATACCGCCAGGATATGGCGATCAGCAAAGCCTGATGCAAGGCCAGCCTCTCCAGCAGCCAGGGCAGAAACCTGCGTATTATGAGACCCCTGACCCGAGGCTCAATCTGTTGAACGCTGTTCCCCCGGGGTCTCCTGTCCCGAGATTCCCAGACCTTTCGCTTCCGTCGATCCAGGACAGAACAGCGCCTTTTCCGGCAGAGCAGACAAAGAAAGAGGAGAGGACTCTCAAAATGCCTGTCATCGACATCCTCATGCCGAAAAAGGATGAGCCTGCACTGCAAAACTCCCTGCAGCAGCAAGAACAGCCTATCCCATTGCCTCCGCAGAAAAAGAGCTTTCTCGACAGGTTCAGGAAAAGATAGCCAGGGATTCCCATGATCGTCACTCCTGCAGTCAAAGACGCGTTCTTGAAGCTGGCAAACGCAGCACGCGATCTCCCGCCGCTCCCCACGCAGGAGCCTGCGAAAGAGATCATGTTCCATGAAGTCCCTGCACTGCAGCAGAAGAGCAGGCTGGACATCAGCCTCAGCCATCCTGCGTTCAATGCCGAAGAGAGAATGCGGGCTGCGCAAGAACAAGAAAAAGCCAATGATCTGACCAATGCCCAGGAAGAGCGTGCAGCGATCATCCAGATCACCCAGGCATTGGAAGAGCGGCTTGACAGAATCCAGTCACGGAAAGTGCTGCCTGAACAGAGGCAGGATAGCTCCTTTGACCAGAAAATCATGGACAGCAGAAAGCGCGAGCAGCTCACCTTCCTCAAGAACAGGATCCTCCTCTATGAGCTCAAGAGCGAGCTCGCAGGAGTCGAGAAGATTTTTGCAGAGCTCAGGCAGAAACGCATGCTGACCGCCTCCATTGAAAAGGTATTCTCAAAGCGGATAGAGAACCTCTACAAGACGATCGCGAAGAAGATGCAGGAAACTGCAAGCTGAATTCTCTGTTGCCATGCCAGCCAATCAATCAGGAACACACAATCCGCTAGAGAAGCATCGCTGAAAAAGTCTGGTTGGCTAAAACCTGCAAAGATGCTTACAGGTCCTTGGCCATAACCGTCTTCCTGCCATTGGCCTCAGCCCTCTTGATCGCGTCAGCAACCATCTGCTTTGCCTTGGCATCCAATGCAGCTGCGAAATCCCCAGAAACATTATACCCTTTTGCCAGGTCTTTGAGCTTTGCCTTCACAATAACCATGTCTGCCATCATTGCCACCTCACGAGGAATTTGTCCGAATCACCTTGATTTGCCGTGATTTTGTCTTTCCAGCAATCAATTTACAGGTATTTAAATGTATCGGTTTGAGCCAGGCACGCATAAAAGCAAACCTTTTTAAATTCCTAACAAAACCGTTCTCACCAGTATTGTCTTGAGCTAGTTTAAGGTGCAAAACGAAATGGTGCGGCTTAAAGAATTCATCCAAGAATGCAAAAGAGTGCTTTTAGTGACCAAAAAGCCTGACAAAGAGGAATTCAAGGTCACCGTGAAAGTCTCAGCGCTCGGCATCGCAGTCCTTGGCGCGATAGGGTTCATCATTTCAATCATATCCCAGCTTCTGAAATGAGCAAAGGAATGACAAGATGGCAGAGGAAAACAACGAACAGGAAGAAGGGACGAAAAAGCATCCCAAGAAAGCAGAGAAGCAGGAAGACCATTTCGCTGCAGAAGAGTTCAAGGATGTGAAGGGAGATGAGGAAGACCAGGAAGAGACCAAGGACACAAAGCACCTTGAGCAGATCAAGAAAGAGCTTGTCGTCGAGCATTCTGCAGATGAGGACGAATTCGAGGATGAGAAGGCATTCTTTACAAAGGAAAAGAAGGCTGAGCCTAAAGAAAAGCATCCCGAAGAAGAAACAGAAGAAGAAAAGGAAATAGAGGAAGAAAAGCCAAAGCAGAAGAAAGAGCGCAGGAAAAAGGAAAAACGGGAAACACGGGAAGGGTTTGAGAAAGAAGAAAAGGAGATGGCAGCAGAGGAAGAGCGCAAAAGCGCTCCGGAAGGCATGACAACCAAGATCTTCGGCCTGCGCACAACCGCGAACAGGGAAGACCAGGTCATGAGCTTTGTCTCCAGCAATGTGGTACGGAAGAAAATCCCTGTCTATTCCATTGTCCGGCCGCATGGCATGCGCGGCTATATCTTTATCGAAGCAGACAACATGACTGATGCAGAGGCAGCAGCATTCGGCGTCCCCTATGCGAGGGGCATCCTTCCGCAGGAAATAAAGTATAAGGAAATCGAGCACATGCTCGAACGGATCAAGAAAGAGGTCAATATCCAGAAGAATGACATCGCAGAGATCATCTCAGGCCCGTTCAAGAGGGAGAAAGCCAAGATCGTGAGGGTTGACAAGGCAAAAGAGGAAGTGGTCGTCGAGCTCCTGGAGGCTGCAGTCCCCATTCCCATCACAGTCAAGATGGACGCGGTCAAGGTGATCAGGAGAGACACCAAAGAGGAAGAGCGGGACTAAGGGAATAAGAACAACATCAGTTACACTGTCACGTTCATCTCATTCATACAGGACATTTGGGGGGAGAGTCATGAAAAAGCCAACGCACTTAACGCATCTATCATTTTATGACAATGCACAGAAGCTCTTGCACACTGCATTCAGCCATACCAAGGTTTCTGAGAATGCAAAGAATGTTATGAAGCAGCCGAAGAGGATTCTTGAGTTCTCGATCCCGGTGAAGATGGACAATGGCAGGAC
>JAZDID010000070.1:0-2214 GCA_043805315.1 Nanobdellota archaeon
AGGAAGGATGAGGTCTGCGCTGTTCACGATGTCTGCATTGGAGGGATTGTTCCGCATGTTGAAGAACTTGATCTTCGCAGGATAGTGCGTGATGAATAATGGCTGCCCTTTCGCTATTGTCCTCACAAGTTCCTGCTCCATCCATGAAGTGATATCGTCGCCGTTCCTCAAGTCGTACTCGTCATATAAGTTTATGGCGTCCTGGTAGTAGATCCTGGGAAAGGGCCTCGTGAGCTGGTCCAGACGTGCTCTGTCTGCGCCAAGAACATCAAGGTCCTCGCCATTGTGCTGTAAAACCTCTTTCACCATTGAAGTGATTGTGCCTTCGATGTGGCCCAATAGTTCTTCAAAGTCTCCTGGATGTTCGAACTCGATGAGCGTGAACTCGCACAAGTGTCGCGCGTCATCCTTCTCTTCTTTCCTGAAGCTCGGACCGATGGTGTAGACAGGGCCGAGGCCTGGCACAAGGGATTCGAGGAAGAGCTGGCCTGTCTGGGAGAGGAATGCTTTTTTTCCGAAGTAATCAATCTCAAACATCGTGTCAACATTCTCGCACGCCCCAGTCGCAAGCGTCAGGTGCGGCACCACCATTTCAGTGAATCCCTGATCTGCAAAGTAATCTCTTGCTCCCTTAAGGAGTGCTCCTTCGATACGCGCCACTGCCAGAACTCTGGGATCTTTGACGCGCTCGTAGGCTGGAGCGAAAGTTCTTGTCAGTTCATGCTCTTTCATCCTCAGTTCTTGCATTGTTTTCATGTCTTCCTCCGAGAGCTCTCGCCGGAAAAAAAGGGTGCCCCCAGGCGAGAACCCTGAATGTAATTTTCTAGTTCAGGGGCATGATGAATTGCGTAGGAAAAATAATTTGAACAGAGAAATGAATGATGAGAATGAAGTGGAATAGGAAAAGGCGGCAGAAGTCTGCGTGGATGTTTTTATCGACGGTAAGAGGCATACTAAAAAGAAAAGTGAATCATCCGGGTATTTAATGATTTCTGTGCTGGAATAGAGAGGTTGGAGAACACGTGCGTATCGAGAGAAACATTTATTAGCATAGCAGTTTTTTTACAGCACATGCAGTATTCAAGAAGGTATTTAGGGAAAAGAGTGACTGTCAAGGTGGGCCGTCCTTTGGGAAGCCGGCATCCGGAATTCAAGTTTGTCTATCCGGTGAATTACGGTTTTGTGCCAGGCACCAAGGCTTCGGATGGGGAAGAGCTGGACGCCTATGTGCTGGGCGTCTCTGAACCAAAAAAAGAGTTCACTGGCGTCTGCATTGCGATCATCCACAGGATCAACGACGATGACGACAAGCTCGTGGTGGTTCCAGAAGGCAAGACGTATACTGATGAAGAGATACGATCGATGACTGCTTTCCAAGAATCGTATTTTGAGTCTGAAATTGTAAGAGGGTACTAGTCGTTAATGAGGATGCCATGCTTCTGCTAGTACATAATACTAGTTCTGTGCAGGGCTGAGGTTTGAAAATGAAAAAGAGAACAAACAGAAGCGTCAATAGTCAGGAAAGCTTAGACTCCCTTTTCCTTGAGAAACTCATCTTCTGCTTTCCTCGCTTTAAGATGCGCTTCTTCTAGGTCGATATCATAGTGTTTTGCGATTCTGAGTATGGCATAGAAGATGTCTGCCAGCTCATCGCCGATTTTATCTCTTGTCGATGCATATGAACTGTCAGTCTTATCCCTGCTAGGAAAATAGTATTTTTCATGCATCATGACCAATTTGGAAAGCTCGCCGACCTGTTTCTGAAGCTCGATCAAAGCGCCTTCTGCGCCCCATTCCCTTTCTTCGATTTTTTCAAACCTCTCGATTATCCTATGGGCAAGCGTGATGGCTTCCTGAAAGCTCAAGTCCTTTTTCATTGGATGACAGAATAGATTTGTATTTATTAATATTTTGTCACTGCAAGGCAACTTATGATTTATTTCCCTTCTTCCCCCTCTTGTGCCGCACATGCCGATAGATGAAATAGCACACGACGACAAAGATGATGATCACCACAGGAATAGTGATATAGTCAGAATATTGCTTGACCTTTTCCCAGTTCTTTCCCAAGAGATAGCCGAGATAGGCAAGGAATGTGTTCCAGATGGTTGCTCCGATGATGGTGTAGATGCAGAACCTCTTCAGGTGCATCTTGCCGATGCCTGCAGGGATGGAGATGATGTGCCGGACCACGGGGATGAACCTGCTGATGAG
>JAZDID010000071.1:0-16376 GCA_043805315.1 Nanobdellota archaeon
AAAGTCATGCCAAAAGGACACAGCAGGGACTGGCACAATGCGCTGATGGACTATGGTGCGACATTGATGACCGCGAGAAAGACCGGCATAAAGCCACTTTCACGACAGCCGAAATACCTCGGATCAAAAAGATATTACCGAGGTAAAATAATAAAGCTCCTGACAGAAAAGGATGCGATACGTCAAGACGAATTACAGGATGCATATCAAGGAAATGTTGACATCTCCTGCATCATCGCTGACCTGGAACGGGAAGGATTGATCGAGAAAGTGCACAGGAAAAAAGCTGTTTCTTATACATTGAAAAAATAGGATGCACCGGCCGATGAGAAAACCAAGCAGGCCAGAATGCAGGATGTGTCAAACTCTTTGTTCAGCAAGTTTACTTGGAAAATAGACTAGGACATCAACACCTTTGAGTTCTATCAGCTCATAATCTTTTCTGACCATGAGAGTGAAATTCCCTGACGTCTGGAGGTATTTTTGTTTGAAACCAGTGTAATTGTCAATTTTAAAATCTGGCGC
This sequence comes from Nanobdellota archaeon, assembly GCA_043805315.1. Lineage (GTDB taxonomy): Archaea > Nanobdellota > Nanobdellia > Woesearchaeales > JAHJEM01 > JAHJEM01. The sequence continues at coordinate 526 of JAZDID010000071.1, forward strand.
CCCTCGTTGTGGTCTTGTCGGGTCCGGCTTTCTTATCTTCACAAAAGAGCATACGCCTGCCTTTGTTGGAATGCTTTTGTAGAGTTTGATGGTGACGCCAGTCTTGCCAGTGATTTTATCAGTTTCTGTTCCAAGTGTTCTTGCAAAGGCGAGCAGGTCTTGAAACTCCGCATCGTTCTTTGAAAAAATAGCAACGTAATCAACAGCAAACGAGGTTTCTTCCGTGTTGTCATGAATTGCCTTGATTCCCCGGTCGACAATGTAGTTGATAAGAGTGTTAAATTCGTATTCGTTCATGGTCTTTTTCGATTACCCAAAAGTAACTGCACCGGCCGGGATTCGAACCCGGATCAAAGGCTTGGAAGGCCTCTATTTGTTAGTCTCTTTTAGGGAAACTCCTAACCATTAGACTACCGGTGCATGAGGATTCTGGAGACAGAGAGGGTTTATAAAATTAATGAAAATCCTCTGTTTTTCTCGAAAATAACCTCGTTTTTTCTCAGAAAGGCTTATGAATGTTATTCTGCCTCCTGTGAGAAGCATGATGCAAGAAGCACAAAATATAAATACTGGTTGTTATATACACTTATATAACATGAAACGCCAGCCAGAAAACATCCTCCATTACCCGCAGCTCGACACTGTGCTCATGGTTGAGGAGTTCATCAGAGAACATTCGGGAGAGTTCAAGAAGCGAAAGCTCTGGGAAAGCCTACCAAAGAAGATGATGTACCAGACGTACTGCATCGTCATCGAGTATCTTGAAGAGTCTGGAAAGATAGCCAGGGACAGGGAAGGGAAGATAGGGTGGATTTGGAACCCGGAGCTTGTTGACAAATACTTAAAGAAAAAACACTTGTTTGTACGATGATATCAAAAGTTGTTTTAGCGGATGAGCGTCTGGCAGGAGCGTTGGAGAAATTAAAATATTCCACAACTGAAGATAAACAGCTCTATGATTCGATACAAAAGGTATTTGACCGGCTAAAAGAGAACGCATTCTCAGGCATCCAAATCCCTAAGAGGCTCATACCGAAAGAATACATACAAAAATACAGAATTGATAATCTTTGGAAGCATAACCTGCCAAAAGGATGGCGACTGCTCTATTCCATTACCTCGAAGGAAGTTCTCCTCATCTCCATCATCATTGAATGGGTGGACCATAAGAAGTATGAGAAGAGATTCAAGTATTGAATAGTTCTTCAACAAATGAAACATTTATAAAATCCATTCTTCTCATCACATCAATGCAAATAACCACAGAACGCCTTGTCCTCCTGATTCGAGAGGAGTGGATAAAGAGGTGGGCAAGGTGGAAATCATGAACAAACTCCTCTGCATCGTCGGCCTGACCGGCTCCGGAAAGACAACAGTCGCAGACTACATCAAGGAAAAAGGATTCTTCTTCATCAGGTTCGGCCAGATCACCCTTGATGAAGTCAGGAAACAAGGACTAGCGCCGACAGAAGAGAACGAGCGCCCTATCCGTGAAGGATTCCGAAAGCAATACGGTATGGCTGCGTTTGCAATCTTGAACTATCCGAAGATCGATGCAGGCCTTGAAAAAGGGAATGTTGTCTGCGATGGATTATACTCATGGCAAGAGTATGTGGAGATGAAAAAAAAGTACGGCGAGAGTATGATCACGATCGCGGCTGTCGCAAGCCCAAAGACCAGGTATGCACGCCTCGCCTCAAGGATACACGATAAGGACAAGGATACTGAGATACGCTTCCGCCAGGCATCTGCAGAGCAGGCCAAAAGCAGGGATTATGCAGAGATCGAGAACATCCAGAAGGCAGGGCCGATCGCGATGGCAGATTATACGATTGTCAATGAGTGCTCAGTGCAGGAGCTGTATGCTGAAATCGAAGGAATCATGAAAAAAATAATGTGACCCTTACTGCTTTTCTATTTGATTTTTCCCAGATCCCCTTCGAGAACGACCGGCTTCATCCCCAGGATCTCTTCCTTGTAGTCCATTTCAGGGATGCTGTTCAACAAAAAGACTTTCTTGTTGAGGTGGAATGCCAGGCCCATCTCCATGAGCGTATTGGCGCCGACGTAATTCTGGATGTTGTGCTTGTCCATGTTCAGGATGAGGACTGCATCTGACCATTCCACTTTCTGGAAGTGCAGGCGCATGGCGTCCTCTTTCCTGTCCCAGATCCAGCTCGTCTCACTTGTCTCTGCCTTCCTTTTTGTGTAATATTCCTTTGCAGGAATCATGCTGCCATTCTCATCCCTGATCTCGAACGGCGGCAGCCTGACCTCATGGCCGAGCTTTTCCAAGTTTTCTTTTGCCGCGAGCATCTCGTCATAAAACGCGATGCTTCCGCAGATAGTGACCCTCACAAAATGCATGAATTTGGCCTCATATTTAAATATGTTGGTTAGAGAAACCAATCAGCGAAACCCACATCACTGAACAGCAAACTCTTGATGTGATTATTTTCAAGGATTGCTCGGATTGCTCATCCTTCCCATAAACAAGATGTTGCCAGTGTCTCTTTGCTGGATGATGAATATGAAGGGATGGTCTGCATTGAATATTTTTATATTCTCAGGTTCCCCGGGACCTGCAGAGGAGGCTCTGATGATGACCGCTGTCGCAGCAGCTGCCTCTGTCCCATATTCAGCGACCTCGACGAATGTCTGATGAATGACTTGGCTTATGGAGAGGTTTTCCGCGGAACTCATGCCTGTGAAATCTGCATTCTCTGAGAAGGGGGTTGGCATTCCCATAGCTTGGAGATCTTTGGCCATGAAATACTTAGTCTCAAACTTGAATTTCGGCATGCTCACTGCGACTTTCTCTGGTGTCATGCTTTGTTTCAACTCCGCGAGTTGTGCTGTGCTCAATGCATTCTCAACAGCAGCTGTTTTTCCTTCTTTTGGCAGGATCACGAGCATCGAGAGGTCATCGCCAAGATACGGCATCTCTAAAAGCTGGGCATCCTCTGTCTCACCATACGCATACATCCCTGTCCTGTGCATCATATTCACATCTTTTTTATCACCAGAAAGCAGGGTGAACTTTCCATCTCGAGTATCCTCTGCATCGAATTGCTCTGACCAGTTCGCCTTGAAATAAATCGCATTGGTAAGAACGAGACGGGTCAAGCTGTCGAGCGCACCTGCAGGAATGAGGTCCTTGATCTTTTGGTTGGTCTTCTCTTCAACCCAGCTGTTGATGGTCTTGCGGGAACCTTCTGCATCTGACTTGAAGTCGAGATTGGTCACCTTACCGTCATAATACTGCTCCACAACAGAGAGGTAGTCTTGGTTGAAAGGATAATCATTCTGCGCCCAAAGCGCATTGGCAACAGCAAGCCTGTAAGGCTTGTCAGGATTATTGAGCCCAGCATAGAGTGCTGCATAGTCAGTGCGTATCTGGGTTTTATCTTCAGGAAGATGCAGTACTGCCCGCATCTCCTGCGCAGTCTTTCCCTTCGCTCCTTCATAGGTCATCGCCAGTGCAGATGAAATGCTATAGGATGAAAAGAACAGGTTTCCTTCTGTGGATTCATATCTCGCATAAAGGTCAAGTGCGAATTGGTTGTTTGCATCGACAATGCTGTTGAACACAAGTGCATCCACAGGTAATGTGCTTTCATTGACAGAAAGGTTCTGCTCAGTACCAGTGCCATTTTGGATTGATTGGTTATTGCCATCAGGTGTGATTGGCTGGATCGGGACTTGCGCACAGCCATTTATTATCACAGCGATAGTGATTATCACGACCAGGCTCATAGTAAATATTAAATTGTTTTTCATAATCCAAAATTAGACTCAGTAGTATTTAAATATTGTTTTAATTCTTAATCAGGTCGAAGTGAAACAGGGTGCGATCATCTGCTGCTGTTGTGGTGGTGTACATTCTTTTCAATTTCACGTACTTTCCTCTCAACATTTATAAATAAAACCCTATTTTCTAGCCAGCATGGTCCTTGACAAATTATCAGACTCCCTGAAGAACACGCTCCAGAAGATCACGCGCGCATTGTTCGTAGATGAAAAGCTCATCAATGAATTGGTAAAAGACATCCAGCGCTCACTCCTGCAGGCAGACGTGAATGTCAAGCTGGTCTTCGAGCTCACCAACAAGATCAAAGAGAGGGCATTGAAGGAAGAGCCGCCAAAGAATATCACGCAAAAAGAGTTCCTCATCAAAGTGGTCTATGATGAATTAGTGAATTTCCTCGGTGGGCCTGGCTCGAAAATCCAGATCAAGAAAAAGCCCTTCACCATGATGCTCGTCGGCCTGTTCGGCAACGGCAAGACCACGACCTGCGGAAAGCTCGCGAACTTCTACAAGAAGCGCGGCATGAAAATAGCCCTCTTGTGCACTGACACCTGGAGGCCGGCAGCATACGACCAGCTTGTCCAGCTCGGAGCCCAGATCGAGGTGCCTGTCTTCGGAGACAAGAAAGAGAAAAACCCTGTGAAGCTCATCAAGAAATTCGAGAAAGAGCTGCAGAAACATGACCTCATCATCATGGACACTGCAGGCAGGGATGCGCTGTCCGACGACCTCATCAAAGAGCTGAATGACATCAACAAGGCAATCAAGGCAGACGAGCGCTTATTGGTCATGAGCGCAGACATCGGCCAGGCAGCAGAAAAACAAGCGCAGGCATTCCATGACACCTGTGATGTCACCGGCGTGATCATCACGAAATTAGAAGGCACTGCAAAAGGAGGCGGCGCATTGATAGCCTGCTCGATCACCGGAGCTCCTGTCAAGTTCATCGGCGTTGGAGAGAAGATAGACGATCTTGAAGAGTTCAAGCCAGAGGGATTTGTAGGCAGATTGCTCGGCATGGGAGACCTCGAAGCACTTCTCGAAAAGGCGAAAGAAGCCATCCCTGAAGAGCAGGCAGTTGACCTCGGAAAAAAGCTCCTGAAAGGAGAATTCAACCTCATAGACCTCTACGAGCAGATGCATGCCATGAAAAAGATGGGCCCCTTGTCAAAAGTTGTGAACCTGATTCCTGGTTTCGGAGACCTCAAGATACCGCAGGACATGCTCAAGGTCCAGGAAGGCAAGCTTGAGAATTGGCGCATCCTGATGGACTCCATGACAAAAGAAGAACTCGAAGATCCTGAAATCATCACAGCCAGCAGGATAGAGCGGATCTCCAAAGGATCAGGCATGTCAACCAACGAGCTCAGAAGCCTCCTGAAGCAATACCGCCAGTCAAGAAAGATCATGAAGATGTTCAAAGGCAGTGAGAAGAACATGGAAAAGATGGTGCAGAAGCTGCAGAAAGGAGGGATGCAGAATGTGAAGTTTAAATAGGACTGAGTTCTCGACAAATATTTATATAGGACAAGCTCTTCCTCCTTGTTCATAATGGATTCGGGGTGTGATTGTTATGCGGTCGAAAAAGGAGAAGAACTCTTCTGAGGATGATGAAAAAGAAGAGAAAAGAATGCTCTTCAGGAAGCCAATCCGTGCTGATGCGAAAGCAGATCTTGCTTCCCGGGTAAAGAAAGAATATGGTTGTGTTGAAAAAAAGACAATAGTGGACCAGAACGACTACCTGACATTCCTTTTAGCGCTTGAACAAGAGATCATCGGGAACAAGCTTTCGAAAAGCCTGCGCACAAACCAGCTTGCAGCCTATATGCTCGCAGGCATGATTGACAACAAGCTTGACCATTTCATCCTCGACAGAATCTTTAATAGGTATGCTGCAGGAGACAGCGCATTCATCTCGAGGAACTTCAACCTGCTCGCCCTACCGCACAACAGCCCATTGACCAGGATGATGGGCGAGTCATTCCTGAACTTCTTCGACGTGCTCATCTCCTACAAATACATCAATCTCTACGACAAGCAAAGTTCAGGAAAAGAGGAGAGCTGTTTTGCCTGCGGCAACGACCTCTCTGCAGGAATCACTATCGAGCACAAAAACCTGCCGAGCATCGCGCAGTACATCGGCATGGTCTGCTGGGAAAACCTCTTCACAGACTTCCAGCCAGCAGAAAACACCCCTGAATGGAAGATCGTCCAGAGCGTCTATGTGCAGCTGGCAAAGATCCACGCAGAAGTCCCTTATCCGAAAGGAGAGCTCACGCCGAGAGAACGGAAACGCCTTGAAGAGATCAAAGAATCCCTTTTCCAATTCAAAGAAGAGGATGTTGAAGAGGCAGCAGCAATCCTGAAACAGGCAGGAAAAAAAGATGACGAAATTGCCAGGTTCAGGAATATGTATGTAGAGCTCGGCAAGGTCATGCAGCGGGTGATTGACAGGAAAGACCCAAGCATAGCGCTCGGCTTGCTCGAAGAAGGACATAGCTATTTCAACACACTCGAAATCCAGGAACTTCCTCATTACATCCTTGATATCCATAAAAAGATGAAGAACCCGCTTGCAAAGACTTCGTTGGCAGAGCGGCTTATCTACTGGGACCATCTTGCAAGCTCACGGACAGTCAGGGTTGAACACTTTATCGGAGACCTTCTGGAAGACCTTTCCTATTATGACAAGAACAGCTTTTTTGACGAAAGTGAGAAGAAAAGATATATCATGGCGATGAGCGCGATCAAAGGAAAGGAACGGACATATCTTGCCCAGTTCCAGATCCGCATGATCAAGCCAGACTGGCAGGAGACCAGGAAAAGATTGAACCAAGAATATCTTCAAGAGCAGGGCTTTGACCTCACCAAAGCAATCCAACAGCTCGATGCGCTCCGACATGCCCGTTTCCTGGACACCTTGAATGGAAAAAAAGATGCAGAAGAAGACCAACAGCTCTCAGACCACGCGTTTGTCAAGCGCTATGCAACCCGGTGGACAATCGGAGGCACTGACCTCCAGAAAGACGCTGGACAGCTGCAGGAACATTACTTGACTCTCGAACCAATCGAACGATTCAGGGAGACAGTGAGGCGGATGAAAAAACTCGATACCGGCACTACAGCTCTTCCTGAAAAGACCAGGCGGATGATCACCAAAGTCTATGAATTCAGCGAGAGCCCACTCATCATCTCGATTGAAGGTTTCGAGAGCAGGAAAAAACATCTCCGGGAGATAAAGGTCATCAACCAGTTCGGGATGAATGTCATAGAAAGGCTTGATGAACATGTTCGGGAGCTTGAAAGAATCCTGGGAAAAGAAGGGCTCTTCACTTACAAAGAAGTACTCGATATCCATGATCCTGCGCATAAAGAGAGAATAGCACGCATCCAACAGCGTACAGGGCAAGTGTTCATAGACCAGAAATTTGAAGGAATTCCCGAGCCTTCAATTGTGATGATCTCAGAAGATTTCTATGCAGCAGAGAGGGCAGGCATACGCTATTATGATCCGAAAAAAGTCGAGCGCCTCTCAGAAATCCTCAGCAATGCCATGCCATTGGCAGAGGTCATAAGAAAAGAGCAGGATCTCTCATCGAAACTCAGCAGCTTCAAGAACCTCGGCATTGCGCATTACCAGGCTATCGACAACCTGCGTTCCCTGTCACACGCAGACTGCCTTCTTGAACAGCTCGAGAGTGCAGAACAAGAGCCTGAAAACGCCAAAGAGGTATATCTGTCAGCAAAGCTCCTTGAAATAATAAAAGATTCCTATGCACAGCTCGCACAGTTTACAGAGCTGCTCAAGGAACGGGACAAGCATACTATTTACGAGAAGAGCAGAGGATTCTACACTGAGTACAAACGAAAAAAAGTCAGGGTGAACATCGAGACAGTGCATGCCGGCAGGTTTGACCAGGAATTGAAATACATCGGCTTCACGCGCTATGACAAACAATTCCATTCCTGGATAGCTGAAGATGTCGACCTTGATAGTCCAGCGTTCCAAGAGCTGCAAGAGCGGCTGATCGCCTACAACTTCAAGCACGAGAAAGATATCCGGCTGATCATCAAGAAATATGAAAAGTAAGAAACAAGGAGGAAGAATCAAAGGGTGGGTGTGAGGTGATTACAAGAACATGATCTCCTCCAAGTTTCTTGATATGAAGATAATCATCCTATAAGCAAAGACTTCTAGGCATAATCACCTTCATAACTACTGCAAAGTAGTTCTTATATTTAAATCTTTCGATTTTTTGAGCACTATGCAGGGATGAAAGAGATTTTTTCGAGGATAATCAACCGCAAAGCTTAAATTTTCCAATGAAATCCCCTCAATATGAATATAGACAATATTTTCCAAAATCTCACCCCCCAAGAATTAGAGCAAGCGCAACACTGGTATGACCAACTGCACCCGCTTGAACAAGAAAGAATACGCGAGACCTTGTATACTCTTGATTCAATCGCATTCTGCCTTGACACCTCTCAAAGTGAAAAGCAAGATGACATTGCTGTGATTGTGGCAGGTTCGAGCATAGATACCAAGACATATACTGACATTGATCTATTTGCAATTCCACGGCATCCACTGTCTCAAGAAACTCATGCACGAGCAGATCCAAAATCAGCCATGGCAATGACTCTTGCTGACCATAACCTTCCAGAGGGTGTTTATTATAATGATTATGGCAAGAAAGACTGCAACCTAAGAGAAATTGGAAGATCATCGAAAGAGAGCGGGCTTGGCGCAATCATCACCATCTCGCTGTTTTATGAATTAACTGGTTTCAATGCAAGACGAAGCGAGCATGCTGATGACCTGCTTGAGCCTCCTGAGTCGATGGGTGCAGAAGACATCATCACCTACAACCGCGAGCAAGGCTCAAAATTCCTGGTATTGGCACGACAATATTCAATAACACCAGCATAACCCTCTACTGCATTGGTTTCTCCACCAGCTCCCTGAACCTCTTCAAGAACTCCTGGAAATCACGCTTCTTGATGCAGGCGCCGCAGGCATGGTCATGGCCGCCTCCATAGCCAGAAACTCCTTGCAATGCCTCTTTCAAAATTGGTGGAATGGTGATGTGGCTGGCGCGGATTGAGCATTTCATCTCTCCTGCCTTTTCCCTGGCAAGGAAGATGATTTTGTCCGGGTGCCTGTACAAGAGCTCGTTGCTCATGTCAGAGGTAAAGGACATCTTGTTGTCTTTATAGGTGAAGAGGATGATATTCTCATCGTTCACCTTGACTGATTCAACGAGGCCGGCATAGACAGTGTAGAGCTTCTCATAATGCTTATAGATGAGCTTTCCTCTTGGCGTTTTCTGGTCCAAGATTTCATAGGGGTCCTCAATTCTCGTGAGTATCTTGATAGAGCGGTTCACTTCTGTGGTTGCGCCCTTGAGATTAAAGGAGAAAATCCTGGCAAGAAGGCCGACGCGCGTGGTGAATAATGCATCCTGGGCCTTGACAATATTCTCAGGAAGCAGATCTGGGTATTGCTTGGAGAATTCCTCCCTGAATTCAGGCATGAACCAGTCTCCGAGCATGCCGACCATGGCAATCCACAAGTCCTTCTGCGCGATCTTGTATGCCCAGTATGCTGTCGGCCTGTTATCTTGGGGATCCTCAATCCGAGGATTATAGTAATCGACAAGCTCCCGCTGCTGCACAGGATGATGATCAAGCCAGACTGTCTTGATGTTCACGTTATGGATGAGGTCGAGCATCTTCTGGCTTATCATGGGCTTGTCCAGGATAAAGACCTTGTCAGGCATGAACTCTTCTACCTTCCGGAAGAACTCATCTGAAAGCTGCGGCGTGCTCTTGATGACCACACCCTTGCCTCTGTTCATGATCCTGTAGAGCAAAAGGAACGAGCACAAGCCGTCAGGGTCATCGTCAAAAAAGAACAAAGGCTTTTCAGCAGTTTCAAGCTCTTTCCTCAACCTCTGCAACTGGTCATCCGGTATCATGGTTTTAACCTCAAAGATAAAAAACAAAAAACAAAGAAGTGGAGGGAGAGCTAGTATTTAAAGATGATGGGAATAGCGCTGCTTGGTTTTTCTTTTGAAAGCATTAATTTCTTTCCATATAGAACATAATTAACTGAATAGCCAGCTACCAAAAGATATTTATTCATCCAACATCAGAGCTGAGCAATGGACCAGAAATCGCAGGAAGCCCTTGACCTGCTTGCCAGGGAATACGCGCTCTTTGAGAAGAAAATCGAGTTCAAGGTCGAGTCCAGGTTCAAGTCCCAGTTCAAAGAGCTTCTTGGCTGGATAACCCGCCAGAACGAGCCGTTCTACGTTGAGCTCAATGGAAACTGGATCCAGCTGATCCCTGCTGATTATTCCATCTCATTCCAGGGCAAGAATAAAGGCTACCTGTTCCAGTTCTACGGAAAATACCTTGCGACTCCTTTTCCGTCAGAGAAGCCTGGAGAAGGGATGCGCGCTACAAACTTCTTGGAATTCAGGATCCTTCCTAAGGAACTGGACAAAGGCAACATTGGTTTCACTGTCGAATTCAGCACTCCCCACAACATCATCGCCTGGGACAATGATAAGTTCAAGCGCGAGTACTTCATCAACCTGCCATTGCTTACTGTGGTCGCGCTGATCAGTGATTGCGTTGCGCACCAGCGGATGAAGAACTCCAGCAGGTTTCATGAGAGCAAGCCACAAGCGCCTCGCGAAGCACAGGGCAAGCCAAAGACTCCTCAGGAAGAAGCTGGAATCCTGGGCAGGCTCAGGCCGATTTTTGAGGAGATCGCGAAAAAAACGCACGTCTACAAGCCAGAGCAAGGAGTTACAGAGAAGATAAGAACTTCCATCCCAGACAAGGTGGAGCATGGAGAATTCCTCGTGCAGCTCCAAGTGCAGAGAAATAGTGATATGGCCACCATCATCAATTTTCATTTCCACCTCTCAGAAAAAGAGGCGCCGCATTTTTATGTGTACGTTGATAATTTTCAGCCGAAAGTGAAGACTGAGAAGGAAAAGGTCTACATTGACCTCACTGGTTCCCAAGACGCATTGCGTGAACGCATAGTGAGAGGATATGATCTTGCACTGAAAGAATTCTTTCTTTTTCTGGTATTTAAGAATAACAGAAGTACGTCAGGCAAGGAGGAGAGAACAGGTTCGACGCTCCAGGAAGCAGTTGCACACCAGAGTACAGGTCACGCATCTCTTGCAGACATCGAGCGGTTGCGTGATCGCGTCAAGCCATTTTTTTATGAGATCGTGAAAAGAGGGAATGAGATTTTTCAAAACTCAGATCCGGCGAGCGAGGTAGTGGGGCCTTTCTTCAGCCAGCCTCTCGCAGGCAGGCAATTCTACGTCGAGATCAATATCAACAACCGCGGAGGGAAAGTCTACTCCTATTATTTTCACTTCGAGCTGGCCATGTCCGGACTGTTCACGCTCACCACCTACGCATACCATTACGTCTCAAGAACTCGTATTGCTAACTTTACTTTTACTGGCAGGATCGATTACTCAGATGCAGAGCTGGAATTGTTCTTGAAAACCGCGTACGCGAAGTTACACGATGACATACAGAAAGCGATGAGAAATTACCGGAGAATGTAAGTTACTTCTTCACCTTCACTGTATTCATCCAGCTGTTGATCTGTATCAGCCCGGCAGTCGGTTTCTTCTTGAGCAGGAGCTTCAGCACTTCTGAGACAACAATAGCTGCTGCCATGTGTACTGTCGGGTTGATGATGCCGACCTCTTTGACTGTCTTGAGCTTCTCGATCTCTTTCCTGAGCTTCTCGGAGTTCAGCTTCTTGTTCCTGTGAAAGATAAGTCCCGAATCTCCGGCATAGAAGCAGACGAGCAGGCTTTTCCTGGCGTGCTTATTGATGATTACAGAAGTCGCGAGGTCATTGGTGCAGTCCACGACGATTTCTGCATCCAGGAGAAAGGTGTTATGCCGGGTGAGTTCCTCATGGAAGACCTTGATCTTTGGCTTCTTTGTTATCTTTTCCAGGATCTTCTTCGCCTCTTTCGCCTTGAACTTGGTGACATCCTCTTCCTGGAACAGGGAAAGCCGCTGGAGGTCTTCTTCAAATACCCTATCCTTATCTACAAGACGCAGATTGACGCCGGATCGCGCGAGCATTTCTGCGACTGCAGAGCCGACACCGCCGATTCCTACAAGGGTGACTGTCTTTGCCTCGAGCAAGGCCTGGCCTTTCTTGCCGATTTCCTTATATGCTTCCTGATATTGGTAATTCATGATTTTTCTGGAAAATAAAGGTATTATTTATTCTTTATGCACTCCAAGGATGCCCTGGTATATAAATATTCTTTTCAGGACTCAAACCATTTTCGTATAATTTTACTATTTGACAGTGGTTAAAAACCGAAAGATTTATAAAGGAAAGCGATTCTAAACTGATTATTACTATTTAGAAGTGGTTAAAATGAGGAAAAAAAGAAAACTTGGCTGGAATACAGTCAAACGAGGGATTTTGCTAGGCGCAAGCCTTGGAATACTTGTCGGAGGCAGCTCTCAAGGAGTTATAGCGGCTATAAACCATTATTCTCCAAAGCCTGTCCAGGTGGAAGTGGCACAAGAGCCTGTTCGAGAGCTGAGCTCTATTGAGACAGTGGTCATGGCCGACCTGAACTCGCTCGAAGGATTCACAGAGCAAGAATTGGCTTACCTCGACCTGCTGAAAGAATACCCTCTTGCAGCCAGCGCAGTCGAACAGGCAGCGCACAGCAAGGAGAATCTCGCTTTTCATCTCGCGAGGACTGTTGTGGAAGCTGGCTTTGAGATGAAGTACAGGGCAGGAAAGTGTGAGAATAACAAAGAGGCAATAATTGAATCTCCTGCTGGGGCCCTCGGCATCGGCGCAGTCATGCCTGCGACGTTTCAAGAGTATAAGAAAACTCGCCCGCAATCTGATTATTCCCTTTCCGATCTCTATAGCTACAACCCAAGCCTCGAAGTGGGAGACTGGAGATTCCAAGAGCGGGTAAAGAAAAGGCATGACCAACTTGTGCTTGCGCTATTGGACTACAACAAAGGGCACAATGATGTCAATAGGCTTGTGGAAAAGTATAGAAGTGAGCAGGTCATCCTCAGCAGGCTCAGGGCAGCAGCAGAGAAGAACAGGAAGTACAGGGAACCTGCAGAGTACCCCCTCCGCATCCTCGGCATCGCAAGAGTATATGACCGCGCGTTCAGGAAACTTGGCATTGACTACGAGGCAGACCTTTCAGCTGAGCAGCGTGAAGTCTACCAAAAGTACATCCAGGACAGGACACGTTTCCCAGACCTGCCTCCTGATGTGAAAATGGTCAGAGGGAAAGAAAGGAAATTTCCAAAATACCTCGTCACCAGGTGCAGAAAATCCTCATCCTACCAGGAGATGCTCGCCCAGAAAACAGCAGCAGACTCACTCATGAACAGCGGAGCATAACAGCACCTAACGAAAGAACTCGCTGATCTTCCTTTGCTTCTTCAGGTTCTGATACAGAATGCTCCTTTGCAAGAGCTCGTCCAGATTCACCTTGAACTTCTCGCTCACGAACTGGCGCGCATAGTTCATCAGCTCTTCCCTGCTTGAAAAGAATTGGGGAGAAACAGACATCGCGTTGCGCGATGCTTGCCGCACCACCCAGACTCCAAGCGGCGTATAGTATTCGTCAGTGATGAAGCGCAGGGCAAGGACGGATGCCTGCCGCTTGCTCTTCTTCAATGCTTCGAGGATTCCGAGGCGTGCTGCATAGTATCCTCCAACCGTGTTTGCTGCATAATCTTTCCTTCCCTCATACCCTTCATAATCAGTGGTCACCATATCCCAGTTCATGTGCTGCGGTGTTTTGGGCGCCATCATCTCAAACAGCTCGTAGGACCAGACGTCAGGGAAGAAGAGGTTGAGGTAATAATTGCCGAGGTAGCCGCCGAAATACGCAGCGTACTCTCCTGGCCTGAAATCACGGATCTCATCGATCATCTGCTTCCCCAGCGTATCATCGATTGCCGTGATCGACCATCTCGTCGGCACAAGCTTCCGCTGCGTCTTCAGTCCCAGGCTGCCAGTGGAGATCAGCTTTGTTAAATGATGTTCACCAAGCCCTTTGCGGTACAGCTCTCCAATGGCATTGCCCGCCTTCAAGTCACTGTCTCCCACAGCCTTCTCGACAGAAACAGGCACTTTCGGATTTTCCGTTATCCGCGCGTTTTTCAGCCTGACGCTCGGGCCGAACGGCGTCACGTCCTGCGAGACTGTCAATCGGAAAACGGGCTTTTTCTCTAGTGAGACCTCCATGTCGACCGGCTTTTCCGCCATGGACACCTCCCGAGTCATCTCAAGAAAACGGTCATTGAAGCTCTTGATGTGCGTCCTGAACTGGGAGTTGATCAGGCTTGTCCGCAGGTCGACGATCTTATCGATGTCATAGTTCTTTTCAGCCCATACTCTCGGATTGTCATGCTCTTCAGTGACCAGCTCATTCCCTAAAATCCCTGCTGAGACGTTCGGGTAGCCATACCTACCGATGAACACGTTCGGAGCAGCGCCGAAGAAATCCTGCTTTCCTTCACTATTCTTCTTTACCTTGGCATAGAATCGCATCAGGACAGGGCATCTGCCGTTCTTGCACAGCTCTTCCGGATACTTGCCGCGGCAATAGACGCAGGTGATCATGCCTCGAAGAAATATTCGGAAGGATTAATAGTTTATTGTTTTTATATCTGATTAAAAGAGAAAGTTTTTTAAAACAGGGCAAGAATCAATTTCTTCATGCTCCAGGAGAAAGCAAAACTGAAACTTGCAGTCACCAGCATCGTGACCATCCTGCTTTTCACGACCATATTCATCCACTATACAGAGCAGTGGAGCTGGGTTGACTCCTTCTACTTCTCTGGCATGACCATGACAACCGTCGGCTATGGCGACCTTGTGCCGACAAAAGACCTGACAAAGGTGGTCATTACCCTCGACGCGATCTTCTCCATCGGCCTGTTCCTCTATGCCTTGTCCATCATCGGCCAGATCCGCTTCAGGAACACCAACAGGTTTGAGAACATCCCAAAGCACCTCACTACCCACCTCGAAAAGGGCAAGAACAGGATCCGGAAGCTGAAAAACCTCAAAATATAAAAGAGGAACGTGTTTCTCAGCCAGCATGATCAGGAAAATGAGGTTTTCCAAGACAGAAATCAAGCATCTGCTCATCGCCTGGCTTGTCATCAGCCTTGCCTTCGGCATCGTGATCAATGACTCAAAGTTCACCATCACTCTTCTCCGGAGCATCCTCCTCGCGGGATTAACAGTCGGTGTGGGCTTCCTGATTCATGAATTATCCCACAAGGCAGTCGCCCAGCACTACCATTGCCTTGCAGAATTCAGGGCGAACTTCCAGATGCTCTTCCTTGCAGTGCTCATGAGCTTTTTCGGCTTTGTCTTCGCAGCACCTGGCGCAGTCATGATATTCGGCTATGTCTCACGAAAACAGAACGGGCTCATCTCGCTCGCAGGACCCCTCTCGAATCTCGTCATCGCAGCGCTCCTGCTGCCGCTCTACTTCCTGACAAGCGCAGGGATCATCCACCAGATCGCCCAGTATGGGTTCTGGATCAATTCCTTCCTTGCACTCTTCAACATGATCCCCTTCGGCATGTTCGACGGCTACAAAATAATCAAATGGAACAAATGGATATTTGCCGGCATGATAATTGTGTCTGGAGTATTTACATTCATCGCGTTCCTGCCGATGTTCAGGTAGTTAGTTATTGGCGCTGGCGCGCCGGGTACTCAGAGACCAGAGGTCTCTGGTAATTTGTGCCGAGCACAAATGGACTTGGCCCCTCCGGGGTGGCGCGCAGGATAAAATATTCTTTTTCCACCATTATTTGAATGTTTCAATTAATATTGAAACACCAACAAACTATTGGTTTGTTGATTGGTGGTTATTCGCTCGATGAAATCATCGAGTGGAAAATGAATAGTCCGAGAAAATTTCAACACATTGTTGAAATACCAGCAAACCCGCGGTTTGCTGATTACCGA
>JAZDID010000072.1:0-10202 GCA_043805315.1 Nanobdellota archaeon
GTTTCTGTCGCGGTGATAGGCGCGATAGGATCGATGACCGGAGGGTCATTCACGCTGTTCACGCTGATAGTCATCTCTTGAGATGCATTATTTCCTGCAGCATCAGTCACTGTCCAAGTCACCAACTCTGCGCCGAACCAATCATGCAAAGGTGTGAGAATTGCAGTATGATTTGCCAACACATTGACATTGATATTCACATTTCCTTCCACAGTCCAAGTGTGATTCACCCAGTTGTCGTCGTCAATCACATACTGCTCCAATGGCAAACTGAACTGGCTGTCTTCGTTCATCGAGACATTGGACAAATTCAAGATTGGCGGAATGTTGATGTCACACGCATTGCCATAACCATCGCTGTCATCATCCAACTGGTCAGGGTTGGGAACGAACGGGCAGTTGTCGCAGACATCACCGATGCCATCGCTGTCTGTATCGAGCTGGTCTGGGTTGTAGGTGGAAGGGCAGTTGTCGGAGTAATCAAATATGCCGTCGGAGTCGGAGTCGATCACGGGTCGATTTGGAAACCAGTCAATATTATCATTATTAATTATATATCGTGTTGGATAACCAGGATTGCTTTGAAAATCATCCCAATAATTACCTCTATAACTAATATTCCAATTATTTGATCCTGAATTGTATATTCCAGCAGATATTCCGTTATTGTGAAAAGAATTATTCCACATCGTGTTATTACTTGCATCATTTAAGTACATGCCAGTATATGCCCCATAAGATATAATGTTATCATAAATTAAATTATTAAAAGATGTTTGTAATCCAATACCATAATTGGCGTCATTGCTTACATAGTTATTATAAACACTATTCCCATAATTGTCTTCCAATCGAATTCCAACATAATAGCCGAGCACTTGACAATTTCTAATTATCACTCTATCTGCATTGTTGTAAATCCCATATCCTAGGCCGCCTGATCTAGTTATTCGATGACCATTACAGTCTAATACAAGATCATCAAAATTAATTACTGTTCCATTATTACCACATCCAGTAATATCATACCACATCGTGTGATTCTCTATAAGACTGTCTCCGCAGTGGCACTGAACAGTTCCCCCGCAGTTGTCAGCAGCTGCGCCGTAGATGGTGATGAATAACAAGAACACTCCCAGAATAAGCAGTTTCTTCATGAGCATACCCCCTTATCAAGGAATTGTTTTAATGTTTAAAAATGTTGGTATAATATTCGTTTTCCACCATTCTCTGAATGGTGGTTATTCGCTCGACAAAATCATCGAGTGGAAAATGAATAGTCCGAGAAAACCGACCCGAGCCCGAAGGGCGAGCATGCCCCCAGTCTCTGACTGGGGGTGGTCGGTTTTCGATTGACACATCAATTCTTTTCTCTTACTCGTTCACAATAGGCATTGTTGGTCGTATAGTTTTGCCAAAGCACCGTCCTGTAGGCAGGCACTGCGGCGCGAGGGACGGGCAGCCGCACGTGCTGCAACGGGGGACAAGCGTTCCTGCATTGCAGTAGTATGGTCTTGTCGCAGAGCACTGGGATACTGGCGTGCCGTCAGTGCAATCGCGGATTATTCTCCAGCCAAGCGGCGCATAGGTGCCTGGAAAGACAGTGATGTATGCATAAACCACGTTGTTCGCCATGTCCACGCCGTTGGTTAATGAAAAGTTCTGGTCTGTCCAGCCATTCACGTACCGCCACATGCGGAGCGTGGATTCATTCACATTGGCAATCTCTGCATCAGTATAGCTCACATTCAGGTTGATCCAGCCGCTCGTGCTGTTGATGGAGAGATATTTTCCGATGTTCGCATATTCCGGAGGGTCTGCAGGCCCAGAGGCAAGGCCCTTGAGGTTCGTGTCCAGGCACACAAAACTGATGAGGTTTTGCGATGTCGTGACATTGATGAGCGCATTAGTGCTCCCGTTGCTCGAGGAGAAATCCCATCGAGTGTTGGAGGATAGGATGTTGTTGAAAAGGTTGTTGCCTGAACTGGTGATGAACCTGATGCCGTCATTGTTATCAATAACCATGTTGTTGCGGAATGTGTTGGCGGTTATCTCACGGACATCGAATCCGTAGCTGCCGCCAGTGACGCTGTTGTTGTCAAACACATCATTGCCTGCAGGATAGGTCGGCTCTCCCAGCTGCCAACTGCAACCCGGGCACATGCCTTCCTCTTCGCAGAAATACTGGTCTTCACTGCAAAGCGGCTCAGAACACCATGTATCGCCAGTGCATTCCCCGGCGTATTGTGCCGGCCCTTCAAGGTAAATGTTCGCATTGGCGTTGTTGGAAAATATGTTATTTGCAAACGTATTGTCGTAAGAGCCGGTAACATACAAGCCATAGGCAGTGTTCGAGCTGGCGGTATTGCCTGTAATGGCGTTTCCGCCAGAGCCAGTAAGGTATATGCCGTATTGCTGCCCGCTTACCGCGTTGTTCAAGACAGTGTTCCCGCCGCTTGCCCCTAATTCGATACCACGCAAGGCGTTTGAGTTGACAGTGTTGTTCGTGAGTATGTTGCCACCGCTGAAATCAATGCGAATGCCTGTCTCTCCATTCGACTTTACAGTGTTGTTGGTCAGCCTGTTGCCAGAGCCATAGGCAGAATAGATGTACACCCCTTTATAGGCGTTGGCGTTCAGCACGTTGTTTGTGAGGTTGTTCCCCCCGCTGTCCTGGAGATACATCCCATCCCCGCCATTTCCCAAAGCCATATTATTCCTGAGATTGTTTTGGTTAGAGAACCATGCGAGGACGATCCCTGTGCCTGTGTTGTCGCTCGCGTTGTTGTTCGAGACATTGTTGTTGCCGCACCAGTAGAGCTTGATGCCCTCGCTGTTTGACGTGGCAGTGTTGTTTATGATGAAACCATTGTCAGCCCCGTTGTAGCCGGGATTAAAATAATAAATGCCGATAGCGAAGTCTGTCACCTTGCAGTTCTTGACAGTGACATTGTCAAACCCTGGATTGTACACGCCATAATCAGTGCCAGTGTCATCGCCGTCAATCGCATAGCCCTTGCAGTCGAGCACGACATTTGAAGCATTGATGGTGATGCAGGTCCCTGCTGTGCCGATGCTTTGGCCTAATTGATAATCCCCCGGAACAGTGATCAGGGCAGGGCAGCTCGTGATCGTGTTCGGCTGCGGCTGCACGTACTTGTTGCTGAGAGGAAGATAGTCGAAGTTGAGCCCGACAGAATCGACTTGGTATGCCGAATCGCAAAATCCGTCACTGTCGCCATCTGTGCACGTGTCAGAAACCCCTCCCCCTCCAGGACTTGTCCAGTAATTCCCCCCGATCTCTGTGCCTGGCGAGAAGATCCTCGTGCCTGGCTGTCGTGCGGTGTTCCACTCATTTGCATAGACCGGAGTAAGCCAAAAGACGACATTGACTGAGTTGTTGAACAGGTTGTTGAAGAAACGGTTGCCGCTTGCCCAGGTTACCCAGGCGCCGTCGCCGTTCTCCTTGAACGTGTTTTTTGTCAGGTTATTATATGCTGCATAAAGTCCGAGGAAGACGCCGTTATTGTTGGCCACGAGGGTGTTGTTCTCCAGAAGGTTATTGTTCGCGGAATTGTACAGCTGTATCCCATCCCAGCCGTTGCCCTGCGCGAGGTTATTCCTGATTACGTTCCCAGAAGCGCCGTTGAGATAAACGCCGTAGAGGTTTGACGTGAGGGTGTTGCCCTCGATCCGTCCATAGTCTGCGCTGTTGAAGTACTCGATCCCTGCCCAATAATCGGTGATCACGCAGTTCTGGACGACGACATTGTCATAGCTCGGATTGAGAACGCCAACGCTATCCGTGATATCCTGCCCGGTGATGTTCTTGCCCTTGCAGTCCAGCACCACATTGGGAGAATTGATGTTGATGCACGTGCCAGAACTGCCGATGTTGCTGATGAGATTGTAGGTTCCCGGGGTGTTGATGCCTGTGCAGCCCGAGATGAGCCTGTTGCTCAACGGCAGGTTGTCAACATTGTTCGCAGTGATGGTAAATGGCGTATCGCAGAACCCGTCGACGTTCGCGTCAGCGCACAGGTCTGAATAGCCGTTGCCAGCAGGGTTTGTCCAATAATTCCCGCCGATCTCATTGCCTGCGCCGTACACCCGTAATCCTGGCTGCCTGCCGACATTCCACTGGTTTGCGGAGGGAGGCGGCTGCATGTCAGTATTCGCCGTGTTCTTGAAATAATTGTTGTAGATCAGATTGTTCGGGCTTGCAGAATCTATTGCGATCCCGCTCAGGTTGTTAAGAGTCACTCTGTTGAATGTGACATTGCTGGTCGTGCTGGAAAGGATGACGATGCCGATGTCATTTCCATTGTTGATGTCATTGTTCCCGATTTTCGTGCCGGTGCTCCATTGGGGGGAGATACCCCACTGGTTGGCCTGGACCAGGTTGTCTAAGACATCGTTATGGGTGCCGTCGAGGATGTCGATGCCGTCCTGGTCATTGTTCCTCGCCCTGTTGTTGATGACCCTGGTGTCCTGTGTGCTGTTGAGGGTGATTCCTGCCCAGATGTTGTTGTCTGCGGTGTTGTTCTGGATGAGGTTGAAATTTCCGTAGGAGACGATGCCGAAGTCAAAGTCAGTCACGATGCAGTTCCTCACCACGACGTTTGGGACTGTCGCAACCGAGATACCCCTCTCGCCCACGCCAAGGAATACTCCGTCGATCCTGTAGCCGTGGCAGTCGAGGATCACGCTGTTGGCTGTGATCGTCATGCACGTCCCGCCTGCGAAGTTCAGGATGTTCTGCGTGAGATCATATGTTGTTCCTGCAGCGCCCAAGGTCTGGCATGAGTTGATGTTGACTGCGCTGGCACTCGCTGCAATGACGAAAAAGGTCAAGAATAGCAATACTCCTTTCATGGCATTCATTAAATCACCCCGACTTTTAGGCAGGGAGTACATTGACGTTTAAATACTTTTTTCAAGAAATCGGTTAACGATTGCTCATTTCTTGTCCAGAAAGTGTATCTTCTCCAGCACGTCGAAGTAGAACGTGTTTCCTTCGTCTGTCATCTTCTTGAAGGCTGCCAAGTCTTGGTCATGTTTGCTGGTTTGCTTGAGGGTATTTGCCATTCTGATGGTGTAATTCATCTGCTCGGTCTGGAGGACAAGGATGTGCTCTTGGAGAAGCTCAGGGCTGCCGGGAATAGAGCTGTTTCCCAGTTGCACGAGGTAAAGCGCGTCCTTTCCGGCGACTTTCAGCTGTTTCGGTCCGATCTTTTCAACTATATTCACAGACGATTTCTTGTAGTATCGGAAAGGAGTTTCTGTCCAGGCGTCGAATGTCTCCTGCAGTGTCTTTGGCCCGCGCTTTGTCCACGACACAGACAGGTTCATCAATGGCAGGCCTTCTTTGTAGAAGTAGTCAATGCCGAGCGTGTCTGTGTTCGTTTCCACCAAGCCAGCCAGGTCAGGCGCGAGCCGGTAGCCGTGATCGCTGACATCCATGCTGAGCGTGTACCTGCCGAATTGGGAGAAAAACTTCTCCTTCATCTCCAACTTTTCCATGGTGACGACAACGCCAGGCCGAGCTTTTCCATAGCACACAATATCCGGCAGGCTCAGAGATCGGAGTGACTCTGGTCGTGGCGGAGAGGATGTACTGTCTTGAAGAGATGGCGGTTGTAAATTCGGAAAATGCGTTCGGAAAAATTCCGGTCTCATGATGAAGAAGGTAGTTGTTTCAGCCTGCGCAGCACGGTAGCTCACTACGGTGACTACTGGAGAAGCGCGTCCTTGAAAATCTATATCGCACTGGTAAATCATGCTGTCTGCCTCAGCTGTCTTGCCAAACTTGGCAGTTGCACGAGATGCTTCAATCGTCGCAGGCCTGGATAGGCTATTTTCTAAAGATGCCTGTTCCTGGATGTTGTTATTTTCACCCTGCGGAATCGCCAGCAGTATCGCGCAAAGCGATGCGGTAACGAGGGATTTCATCTGGAGAAGAAATCTTTACGCATTTATAAAGTTAGCAGGATTTCATGCCGCAAACCTGTACTGCTCCTTGTACTCCTCAAAACAGAACTGGCATATCGCCCGCGGATTGCCCTGCTGCGCATTCCGAAGCGCAGAAAGGTACTCATTGCGCCGTTTCAGCTTGATAGCAAGCGGTGCGAGCTTCTTGTGCATAAGCAGCCAGTTGAGTAGCAGCCTTCCTACTCTCCCATTGCCGTCCACGAACGGGTGAATGAGCTCGAACTGGGCATGGGATTGGAATGCCACTTCGAAATCATTCAAAGTTTTATATGCCTTCTGTATCCAGGAAAACAGCATTGCCATTCTCTCCTTAACATATAAATAAGAGGTCGTGTACACGTCTCCGATGTAGTTCTGAATGTTCTTGTGCTTGCCCAAAGTCTCCTCATCCTCAATGTCCTTGTTCACGAGCTTATGGAGGATGCGCATGTCCTTTTCCATGGGGATTCGTGTGCAATTCTTCTCCACATACGCGTACGCAGTGAGCAGGTTGCTTGCCATGTAGAGCTCTTTCCTGCTCTTGCCTGCAGGCGCCACATCGTGAAATAAATAATTGAACGTCTCCTGCACAGTCACTGTCGAGCCTTCAATGGCATTGCTGTTTGCGATGAACATTGCAAGGAACCGCTCCCGCTCCTTTTCTTGGGAAAGCTTGTCCAGCTGTTTCAGGTATGCCTTGCGCTTGTCAGAGAGCGTCTTCATCTCTAGGTGGTCTTGGTATGAGAGCGTGTCTTCAGTGTTAAGAAGTATCCAGTCTTCTCCTTTTGCAGAAAGCTTCATGCACGCGAACTCCTCTTTCGGCACTGGACGCTTCCTGCCGATGTACTTGAGGGTCTTCTGCACCACCTTGCCGTTCTCCCGAACAGAGTCTATTAAATACAAATACTCGTTTCCCTTAATCCGCTTGGCTACGATGCTGACCATGGATGAAGTTAACCACTACATATTTATAAATTTTTCGACTAGAAAGTGCAAATATGATGAAATATGTTGTAAAGTTAACCACTACATTTCTTTAAGCTGAAACTGCTGCATAGCCTTCTTCACTTCTTCAATACTTTTACAATACGTGATCTTCTCCCGCACTTTTGCACTCCCCACTAATCCTTTCGTAAACCCCATCGCCTGGTTCTTGATTGCTGAAAAGGATATTTTGTACTTCTCTGCCAGCTCAAGGTATTCGAAGAAGTGCTCTATCCTGTTTCCTGGCTTGTACGTTCCTGTCCGCAAATACTCATTGATCTGCGTGAACAAGTACGGATTCCCGATAGCGCCGCGTGCAATCATGATGTAATCAACACCAGATTCCTCAAGCCGATTCTTGAAATCCTCAGGCGTGAACACGTCACCATTGCCGATCACTGGAATGGAAACCGCTTCTTTCACCTTTTTGATGATCTCCCAATCTGCATGGCCTTTATACCCTTGCTCTTGCGTGCGTCCATGTACTGCGATCGCTGCAGCGCCTGCCTTTTCCACCAACTTCGCAACCTGAACTGCATTGATATTTTTCTCGTTGATGCCTATCCTTATCTTCACAGTGACCGGCTTGTGTACAGCAATAACTAGCTCGTGCACGAACTCTGCGATCTTCTCAGGATTCTTGAGCATCTCAGAGCCAGCGCCTGTCTTCACCACCTTCCATGCAGGGCAGCCGCAGTTCACATCAATGATATCAAACTTGTCTTCCAATACCTTCGCTGCCTCAACCACTTCTCCTATGCTATTGCCAAACAATTGCACTGCGACCGGCTTCTCAGAAGGGTCAATAACCAGCATGTGCGCTAATCTCTCACCAGCCCTCACCAATCCTGCGCTGCTCACAAACTCTGTATAGGTCAAGCCCGCGCCATATCTCTTGCATAATGCCCTGAACGCCACATCAGTAACTCCTGCCATCGGAGACAAGATTGCGGGGCTGGAGAGCTTTGGAAATGCTGTTTTCATAATTATCAGAAAGTATTGTTGTTTTTAAAACTTGTTCCACACCACAATATTTATATACTAAAATCCTATAATTAGGAGTAATCAATCCTGAAAAAAGGATTAATGGTGAAACCATGCTCAACCAAGAATACCAGATCCTGAAGGAATTCACTCAAACTCCCTGGAGGAAATACACCTTCAAGCAAATAAAAAAACTCTCAAGAAAATCATCCGAGAGCTATGTCTTTTCGACATTAAAGAAACTCGTTAAGCTCGGCATCCTCAAGCAGGAAAAAGCAGGCAATGTCATCCTCTACAGCCTGAATATTTCTTCGAAAAAAGCGCAGATTTTTGCCGGATTCACCGCAGAATACCATTGTTTCCAGCAGAAGCGGATACCTTTTAGGAACCTCGAAGAAATCAGCACAAAGATCCCGACAAGCTTTTATATTCTCATTATTACGGGGAGTTATGCGCACGGAACTCAACGTGATGACTCTGACCTTGACGTGGCCATCATCTGCGACGACATGATGGAGCCGAAGAGAATATACGCAGAGCTCAGGCTCGCGTGCGAGCTCTGTATCCCAGAGATTCATTTGTATGTATTCAAGAAATCAGAATTCCTTGCAATGCTTTTGGACAAGAGCGCCAATTATGGCAAGGAGACAGTCAAGAATAACCTCTTGGCCTTTGGCGGCGAAGAATATTACGCCATCCTGAATGAGGCTATTGATCATGGATTTGGTGATAAAAACCTATCTTGAACGATCTGACAATGAGATCCATGCAGCCGAATCCTTAAAAAAACTAAGCGAAGAACCACAAACCAAGCACGATTTTGACCTTCCTGAGAACATCACCTTCTACAGCTCAGTGATTTCCCATTCTTATTACTCGATCTTTTACGCTGCAAAAGCAATCTTGCTCACAAGGAAAATCATCACGTTACCTCCTGAAGTCCATAAGAAGACCTATGAGGCATTTAAGAAAGAATTCGTCGACACCGGCGTTCTTGACGTGCAACTCCTCACCATCTATAAGAAGCTTGTGATACGGGCTGATCAATTGCTTGAAATTTTCCAGGATGAGAAATGGAAAAGAGGCCATTTCACCTATGCAACCATACCTCAAGCAAACCAAGAACCAGCTGAAGACTCCTTAAAAAACGCAAAACTATTTCTTCAGCACATAGATACTGTGATCAAGACCCGTACTCAGCGACCATCTGCAAATTAATAAAAATCTTTATAAACCCTTCTTTTCAATGAACATCGCATGGTCTTCGAGCAGATCTTCGGCGCGCGCTGGCTGGAGAAGAAATCAGGCATCACCTTCCTCTTAGGGTTTATCTACGCAGAATTAGGGATCATCTCTGCCATCCTCATCTTTCCCGAGGATCCAAGCCTGATCAGCATCGGCTTCATCTCCTTATTGATCCTTCCCTCCCTGAACCAGCTCCTGAGCATGGAGACAAACCAAAACTTGAGGGAGAAAAAGCTCTCCCTTCGCCTCTTGTTCAAGGACCATTCAGACATCCTGAAAGTGTACGCCTGTCTCTTCCTCGGCATCTTGCTCGCATACGGCCTGTTCGCGCTCCTGCTGCCGAACCAGAACACAGAGAAGCTCTTCAGCACCCAGCTTGACATGTATTACCAGAACAGAGGCGAGGCAAAGACTGCAGTGGTAGGCAGCGCATTCGGCATGTTCAACACAGCCTGCTCTGGCAAGAGCTGCGAGTTCTTCTCCATCCTCTTAAATAACCTGAAAGTCGTGCTCGTCTGCCTTATCTTCTCCCTTGTGTACGGCGCCGGCTCCATCCTCTTCCTCACCTGGAATGCTAGTGTCTGGGGAACCATATTCGGCTATGTGACCAAGAAATCCCAGTATATCATCTACAACCTCTACTATTTCACCACCACGATGATATCAGTGTTCCCGCATATGATCACTGAAGCCATGTCCTATCTCATGGCAGTCTTTGCAGGCGGCATCATCTCCAAAGCAGTCATCCGCGAGAAATTCGACAGCAAGAAATTCGACCACGTCCTACTGGACGGCGTTATCATCTTTGGCCTGGCAATCCTGCTCCTGTTTGTCGCTGCCTGGCTCGAGGTGTACTTGTTTCCGATCATTAATATCGGTTAGAATATCTTTATCATAAACTCAGCAATTTCTTTCTTCCTATCAAAAAAAGGCATTATAGCAGTTCATACCCCGTTCCTCAGAAAAACCGATAGGTTTAAATATCCAAAACCTCTTTTTTGCTCCAGTTCAGTGGAGTG
>JAZDID010000073.1:0-4959 GCA_043805315.1 Nanobdellota archaeon
TGATGGCGATCATGGAATTGAGATGATTCATCAGTTTAAAAAGGTTATTTTTTTCTCTTTCAGTAATATATCTAGTATTTCAAAAGACCTGACTATATGTATCCCTTTGAATTTCCTCAATTCCAAGAGATGTCTGTCTCCTGAAACAATATAATCTGCCTTGCCAGCGAGAGCGCATTCCAGGATTCTATTGTCCGTAGGATCTGCTTTTATCACTGAAACCCTTTGCTGAGGGAAAACGATCCTGCAGATGATCACCAGCTGCTTCACTGCATCCTCAACCTGTTTCTCTGAGAATCCGAATTTCTTCCTCAAGATCACTCCTCTGAACTCGATAAGAATGTCAGGCGAAATGATCAACTCGATTTCGCGTTCATGGGCTTTCTTCAACAATGAAAACTCGTTCCCCTGTGCAATCGCTGCAGATACCAGCACGTTGGTGTCAGGTGTGACTTTCAGCATGCTCTTCCCTATATCCTGTAATCTCTTCCTCAATATCCTTTGACGTCACTCCCTGCTCTTTTGCGGTCTTCCAGAGCGAGGAGAATGCCCGATCGAACTCGTCGACATTTTTCGCTTTCTTCAGCCTGCTGATGCGTTTCAGGACTATGCTGTCTTCCAGGTCAAACACCAGCAGCTGTTCCCCAATTTTCAAAGATGTTCTGGTGCGGATCTCTTCAGGAATCACAACCTGGCCTTTCGAGCTCATGCGTGTCAATGAAATGCTCATGGTGCACCTCTTGGTAAGATTGGTAAGAGTAGTCTTATTTATAAATGTTGTGATTTCTGCTGTTTGCTGTCCTCAATATATGTGCCACTGCACTGTAGCCAAAAGTTTATTGTTACAACTAGTGGCTTAAGTTGACCCCTTCCTTCTGGCCCCACCCCATATCTAGATATACCTTTTTGTATACCAATCGAAAGATTTATATATTAGCATGACATCAATACTCTACATCAAGTTACTCACCGTCGTGAATCTGGGGGTAAATTGAGACGAAAGTTATGATTAAAATCAAGGCAAAACGAGGTTAAAATGGCAGCAGGAGTCAATAAGGAAGGAACAGTAGGACTGGCAAACATCAAAGTCATCGGCGTTGGTGGTGCAGGCAACAATATGGTCAACTGGCTCTATCAGAAAGGGGTCAGGGGAGCAGAGATCATCGCATGCAATACCGATCTCCAGCATCTCAACATGATCGAGGCTGACAAGAAATTCCTCATCGGAAAAGATGTCACCCGCGGCTTAGGTTGCGGCGGCTTTCCCAATAAAGGAGCAGAGGCTGCTCAAGAGTCCAATGCAGAGATAAAAGAGGCATTGCGGGGCTCTGACATGATCTTCCTCTGCGCAGGCATGGGCGGAGGCACAGGAACAGGCGCAAGCCCCATGGTTGCCCAAGTTGCCCGGGACACTGGTGCCATTGTCATAGGCACAGTCACCATGCCGTTCAAGATCGAGCGTGCGCGGATAGACAAGGCAGAATTCGGCCTGCAGCAGCTCAGGCAGTTCTCAGATACAGTCATTGTCATCGACAACAACAGGCTTGTCCAGATTGCAGGCAACCTGCCAGTGCAGGAAGCTTTCGCAGTCGCGAACGAGCTTGTCTCCACCATGATCAAGGGCATTGTCGAGACCATCAGCATCCCATCCCTGGTCAACCTGGACTTTGCAGATGTCAAGGCCATCATGTCAAATGGCGGCGTTGCCTCAATAGGAATCGGCAGCTCTGACACCACGAACAGGGTAGAGGAGGCTGTCAAGGGAGCATTGTCAAATCCCCTCCTGGACATCAACTATGAAGGCGCCACCGGAGCACTCATCCATGTCGAAGGCGGTCCAGACCTCAAGCTGGACGAGATCTCCAGCATCGGTGAGATGGTCACTGCAGTGATGGACGAGGATGCGAATGTCATCTGGGGTGCAAGGGTCAGCGATCACATGAAAGGAAAAGTGACTGTGATGACTATCATGACTGGCGTGAACAGCCCCTGGATCCTCGGCAAGGGCCAGAAGGCAGCAGCAGCCAAGAACAAGCAGAAGATCAGTGAAGAGCTGGGCATCAACTTTTACTGAAATCAAGGTGCATAAAAAATTACAGCGGAGAATAAAATGAGCAACCCTCGCAACGATGTGTTCATCAAAAAGATGGTGACCAGCATTGTCGAAGAAAACAAGCACGTCACCAAGAAGATAGAGCAGGACTTTGACAAGCCTGTCCTGGACGCCTCTGACATCGCGAACTTCAAAAGGCTTCTTCCCATACTCTTGGAAAGGGGTTTTGAGAGCATCAACCTCTCTATGTTCGACGACGACACCAAGAAGAACCTCCTGAACACGCTCGGAGACGAATATATCAGGCGCGGCAACATGACAGCGGCAGTCAAGGTGTTTATCCTGACAGCCAACCAGCACAAGCTCACTGAGATCGGAGAGCACTATGAGAATGTTGCCCAGATCGACAACGCTATCAATGCCTACCGGCTTGCGAACAACAAGGAAAAGCTCCTTGCATTAGGGAACAAGTGCCTGGACATCGGCCATGTCAAGGATGCGATCAGCGCATTCATCATCCTCAACGATGCAGACAGGCTGACTGATGTTGGTGTCGACTGCATCAAGAAGCAGAAATGGGACTTTGCCCTGGAGATATTCGGCAGCCTGAAGGATGCAGGAAAGCTCAGCTATATCGGAGACATCTGCCTGAATGAGCGCCAGTTCGCCTATGCAGAGAAAGCATACGAGCTCGGCAATGACACTGAACGCTTGAACCATCTCGGAGACGTCTGCCTGAACAATGGCCTCATCGCCTTGGCTACGACGTGCTACGACTTGACAAAGAACCAGATGATGCTGGAGTTCATCAAGCAGAACCTTGCAACAACGCCCAACCAGTTCATCAACATTTAAGGTCATCAAAGAACGTTATTGTTGGGGGCAAGAAAGGAAAAAAGCGAGAACAAGGTAGTTGGGAACATAAAAAGAGGACAATTACCCGCAGGCGATCCAAAAAACGTCAACTATGATAGAGAAGCTTTGGAACGTCCCTATCGCTTTGGCCCAGAAAGCCCCCAATGATAACAATCGCAATTGAAAACATGCGGTGCCACCATGGACAACGATTTCCTGCTCGAGAAAAAAATGGAATTGCAGCTGGACTTGGCTGTGAAAAAGCTTCTGACTGAAATCCAGTCGATCAAAAAGGACATCGAGGGCTTCAAAGAGGACTTCACTGCATTCAGGAAAGACCTCAAGAGACCCTCTAATGAAAGCATCCCGAGCTCACCATATGCACGGCAGGACTTTCAGGTTAGCCCTCCGATACAGAACCCGCCTCTGATGAACCAAAGTCCTCAACAGGGCTTTGGTAATCAAGGCATTCCGCAACAAGGTTTCCAGCAGGGCTATCCGCAGAATGGGCAAGCGCAGAATTATCCCCCGCAAGGCTATGGACAGCAGTTCCAGAACTTCTCGCAACAGAACCAATATCCTCAGCAGCAGACGATCCAGCAGCCGCAGTATCCGCAATCTCAGCCAAATCCTCCAGTAGACAAACCGATTGACAGGAATGGCGTGCCTCCCTCAGCAGTTTCAATTGAGAAGATGTTTTATTGCGGCGGAAAGCGGTGAAAAGCTATCTTCTTTTTCTTTTAAATTAAATGTCGGCACCGGAAACTCAAAAAACATGTGATTTCGGGCATGGAATTAAGGATAATGGACGAGGCTATGCCTTTTCGACCTTTTTTCTGATCTCCTGGATACGGGCGGGGGTCAGCCCGTCTATGCATGTCTTGATATTCAGCAGCATTGTTGCCAACTGCTCTGGATTGATCGGAACGGGCCTGTTCTTCAGGTAATATTGGTTGTCTATCCTGAGTCTCTTGTCCTCATCAAGGATGCTTGCCAAACGGAAGGTGAGTATCTTTTCTTCTTCCATCCATTGTATGAGTGCGATGGTGCATTCGTGGATTTCTGATTTTATTCCAAGTTTCATCAGGATCGCGTAGGCAGCGTAGTATTCTGCATAGTACTTCTTGGTGGCCTTCCAGATGATCGACTCTGTCTTGTTGGTGTTCAGGTCGCGTATGGTGTCTTCTGCGCTCTCATAGTATTCTCTTGCAAGGTTATCATTAGGGTCAGTGAGGCGTATTCCTGCCTTTTGCTTCTTGCACCAGGCTAGTTTAGTTCCCATAGAGCAGCCTTACAAAATAATCATGATTATTTAAAATGATGTGTTTTTTAGTGATTTCTGTAATGAAAGTTGTAGTGAGGTCTTTTTCTTCTGTCTTGACGATATGAAGCTTTTTATGGTAGATTTTTTCAAATCCTTCCAATGCCATCCACACATTCTTGTCGCCTGATAAGACAAGAAGGTCGATGTCATTATAGTTCTTAGAAACAGCAGCAGACCCGAACACGAGAACATTAGCCACGTTAAACGATGGTGCAAGCAATTCATGTAATCTCTTGAATAAAGGATTTTTCAAGAAGAGAAAGGTGCGCTCTTTCTCACAAATGGAGAGATAACTGAGCAGTAAGGGATTGTTCTTATTGAGCTTGTAAAAGACGAACTTTCCCATCCGCATCTCAATAAGGATGCTTTCTTTCACGAGAACGTTCAAATGCCTCCTTATCGTCTGGTGGGGCTTCTTATAAATGTTCTCAAATTCTTGTAGGTTCACCTGCTTGGAAGGATCATCCAAGAACAACCCGAGATAGGTATAATTATTTACCATTGGGTACAATAATGTACATGTAGTATATAAATTTTTCCCTTCCAAAACGAAAACGCTATACAACATCCCGATCATCATCCAAATAGATCTTGCCAGCATTCCGAAGGCTTACCTATTCCTCACTTGAGAAGTCTTTCCGGATCAATGCATCCCGACTCTTTGGTAAATGGCAAAGAGAAGAAGGAATAAAAAGATTGTAAAGCAAAAAAACATTCAGAAGTTGGC
>JAZDID010000074.1:0-20395 GCA_043805315.1 Nanobdellota archaeon
ATGGCCAAAAAACAAAAAAGACGCTTAACACAAAAAGGCAAGATTCAGGAACTCAGAATGATTTCATTGACGTATCGTTTCTTTCACACAATACATGAAACGATAGGAATGGATGGAGTAGTCGCTTTCATCAGGGATTTGACTCCTGAGAGAGTTCCCGATAGAGCAGAATTATCCAATCCGCAAGCATACATGCGAAAATACCTGCAAAAAATATACTCTGAGGGCAATGCTATTGGTTCAGCATATGTGTCTGCAGGCACAGTTCAAGTATGAAATCAAGACACGATCCCCATGACCCGCATCCTCTTCCCCGGCCGACACCTCGTGCATACTGAGTTCCAGAAGGACTACCTGCTCCGTGCGCTGATGACGCCGACACACCAGCTCGAGATCTTCAACTGCCGTGCGTTCTCGCTTCCGGAAAAGCTGAAAGGGCAGACTATCGACGAGATCGTCTTCGCAGTCACGTCGGCGAACCAGCCGGAATCACGGTACAATCCCATACCGTATGAAAAAAGGATCATCGGAGTGGAGCGGTTCGGCAGCCTGTTGAAATCACGGTTCCCAACGCTGAGCTACAGGATCGTCGGCATCCCTGACTTTGGAAGGACAGACAGGTTCGCAGAGCTCATGCTCAAGCAGATCGCTGAAGAGATAGAGCATGAAGTGGACATAAATCCGGAGAACACGCTTGTTCTTTGCTCAACTCCCGCAGTCATTCCGCTGTTCCAGAGGCTCGGCTACTATATTTTACCTGCAGAGCTCCGTGACACTGACGGGCCGGCAGAGCAGGACTTCATCAGGGAAGAATACCGAGCAGAGACGCCGGTGAAGCTTGTCCAGCGCATCGCATCGCTGAGAGACAAGTGGAAATCTGACACTGACCTGCAGAAAAAGCTCTGCGCATCCACCATCAGCATGTTTGATGACTACTTGGAAATCCCAAAGAGAATCATCCGCCTCTTCAATGACCCCTTGCGCACAGAGACAGGAGAGCTGACCGCGACAAGGAATTATGACGTGTATGCGTTCGGCATGGGAAACCAGGACATTATCAGGGTCAAGTACAATGACATTAAGCGCTTCATCAGGGGCGGCAGGATCGCAGACGAAGGATGCGCTGAGGGAAGGCTGCTCATGGAGGTCGCGAAGGATTTCCCTGACGCTGACCTCATCGGCATCGACGCAAGCGGCGAGTTCATCAGCAGGGCAGAGGAGCACAAGCGCCAGCATAAGTTCGGCAACGGCACGTTCATCTACTTCCACCACAGGAACATCATGGAGCCGATATTCGAGGCGAGCAGCATCGATACTGTGATCTGTAACTCCACAGGCCATGAGATCTGGTCGTACGGAGACAGGGAAGAGTCGGTTAGGACATACCTCGCAGAGAAGTTCAGGCAACTCAAGCCAGGCGGCAGGCTGGTGATGCGTGACGTGGTCGGGCCAGAGGACAAGGAGCAGGAAGTCTACATGGCCTGCGATGACAAGGATGGCCTGAATGAGCTCGAGTTCATGAACATCAAAGACCCTGCCGTAGTCGCAGATCTCCTCGGAAGGCTGTCGACCTGTGGAAGGTTCCAGCGCTTTACAGAGGATTACCTTACAGAAGCCCTGGCAGAGGGAAAACGCGAGCCTGAGTCCACAATCAACTACCGCACGACAACTATCAAAGAAAAATCTTACTTTGTGCTCACGCTCAAGGACGCTGTCGAGTTCATGACCAAGAAAGACTACCTCGACAATTGGCAGAGCGAGATGAACGAGGAGTTCGCATTCTGGTCGTTTTCAGAGTGGAAGCAGGCGCTGGCTGATACAGGATTCACAGTGCTCGAGAACCCGAACCACCCTGAGCAGGGATCACACGTCTACACAAGCAAGTGGATCAGGAAAAACAGGTGGGAAGGCAAGGTCGAGCTGTACAAGAGGGCTCCGAACGGGCTTCAGAAGATGGAATGGCCTGTGACTACGATGGTGCTGGTTGGAGAGAAGCGGGCGTAATTGGTCTTTGCAGTGATCCTGGTAATGCGCCACCTCTGTTTTTCTCAATGAACTCCTGTCGTTTCTTCTCCAAATCACCGATGACTGTCAACGGCTGCGCATCAAGGCTGAGTATGAGTTTGCTTCCGTAAGGGAATTCCTGCCTGATGTGGTAGCCATCTATCTGGAAGAGGCCGCGGTGTGTCCTTGAGCTGATCTCAAGACGATCAGTGTATTGCGACGGCATGCCCCGCAGGCCGACGAAACGGTATTCCAGAAGTCCAGAGTCCAGAGGAAGAACCTCGCCTTCAATGCCCCACATTCCGCCAGTCATTCCGGCAGGAGTGGAGACCATGAACAGATAAGGATATTTGTACAATGTCTCTTTGCCGTTGTCCTTTACAGTCCACCAGGATGATCCGAGATGGAGATGCCTGAACATGACTTCGTTCAGAATCGGTATTTCAAGAGGGATGCCATCCTTGACAGCATGCATACGGGAAAGGACTGTTTTCGGGACGCTTTCGAGGTTGTCAAGCGCAGAAGGAAATTCATCAGCAGTGCCATAGCAGAAGAATCCCGCGCTCTTCCATGGTGTCGAATTGATGCCGAAGAGTGGTGTGCTGTCCCTGATGCTGTGC
Organism: Nanobdellota archaeon; assembly: GCA_043805315.1. Lineage (GTDB taxonomy): Archaea > Nanobdellota > Nanobdellia > Woesearchaeales > JAHJEM01 > JAHJEM01. Next base: position 2,625 of record JAZDID010000074.1, read on the forward strand.
GATGCGTCGATGAAAGTCCCGTCCCCTCCCACTGCAATGACAAGCCTGTACTGCTTCTGAGAAGATATGTCCGCACGCTGCACGATATCATGGGGTGCATCTTTAATCGTAGCTAATATCTTCTCAAGAGAAGCGTAATGAGTGTCATGCTCATGCAGCATGTCCTTCATGCCATTGGCTTCCTGGAGCATGACTGCTTTTTCTGCTTCGTCAGTCAGGCCTTGGTAGATCTCAAGTCTGCTCTTCTTGGTCACCACAAGGATGTTGTCCATGGTCACTACCTCCACGTCTTTTCTTCTGTCTCTCTTTTCAACTCCCAAATCCTTTTTGCTGCCTTCTCCAAAGGCTCAAGCCCTTTCGCTTCCCGAAGCCATTCTTTGGGGAAGATCATGCCATTCTTTGCGCCGCACAATGCGCCATAGATCGCTCCGGTTGTGTCACAGTCCCCTCCGAAGTTCACAGTCTCGATCAATCCCTCAATCGGGTTATCCCAGTATTTCTGGAACATGAAGACTGCGAACGGATAGGAGTGCATGACCAGGCTGGAGTTGTCGAGGTGGATGAATGCCTCTCCGGGTGTCGCATCATAATTATTTGCTATCCATCTCATCCGGGACTTCAGGTCTCCTTTGTCATGTGCTGCGAACTCAGCACTCAGAGGCTTCTCATAGGTTTCGCAGCATTCAGCAAGTGATTGGACAAACTCTTTCCTGTCGACGATCGCCAGCAGGAGAAAGATTGCATGGGCCTGCACAATGCCGCTCACGATTGATCTTGGATCCAGATGCGTCATCCTGGCTACTTGTTCTGCAAACGCGATTCCTTCATCATAGCGGCCTGTCGCATCCATGTACAATCCGACAGGAGACATCTTCATCGCAGGTGCGTTCCCTGGCCCGCCAATCACTCCAGATTGCAAAGGCGATACTCCCTGCTCGAGATTCCTGAACGCTTCCCGTGTCGTCTTGCCGAACACATTGAGTGGTTTTTCCTGGCTGTCCTTTGTCCTGTCATAAAATATTAGATGGTGTTTAGCGACGTCATCAAGGTCGAGGCTTTGCTTCTCAGCGATTGATTGCGCAATGGCAAGTGTCAAGAGCGTGTCATCTGTGTAGTCTCCTTTCTTGAGGTTACGATTGTATGTCCTGAGCCTGCCGAACTCATCTTCTTTTATGATGTTCCCTGCGCTGTCTTTTGGAAGCACTGGGTCGATTAGCGACGCAACTCTTCCTGCATATTTCTGTATCTGGCCCGGCCGCCACATCTCGATAGGCATGCCGAGCATGTCGCCGAGCGCACAGCCGATGAGCGTTGCGATGTAGTGTTCCCTGCTGTATTCCATGCTGCCAGGGAAATGCCTGCCTATTTTAAAAGTTTTATCCATTTCCCTGATTTTCCTTTCCAAGTCATCATTCATTTCCCATACCTCTTCGCGATTTCATAAAACAGGTTCAGGCTGCTCATCACCGAGTCAGCGTGCTGGCACACCTCGTCGCCGAGCATGACTGTCTTGTACCCTGTGCGCAGGAGATTGTCAAGGTCATTGATGTCTGCACAACTGGGATTCAGGCTGAACGCGAGCGAGGGGAAGATGCGCGATGCTGCGATTGCGTCATGATCTTTCTTGAGCACATCCTCAGAGGCTTGGAGGATCTCATGCGGTTTTTCCACCTCGATGAACAGGTCTCCTCGCGCGAGCATGAGCCTGGCCTTCCGGTCATATTCCTCCCGGACATACCTGAGCCCTTTCGTCGATTCGATCTTTTCTACAATATTCGCTTCAGGATCGAGCTTGAGCAGCGCTTCCCTATCCTGTTTTCCCTCGACGAATGAGAGCATGTAGTTATGGAGTTTGTTCTTCCTGCATGCTGCAATGTATGCCTGGTCAGTCTCGGTCAGGTAGCCAAGAATCCGCAATGAGGAATGGAGAATATTGACTGATTCTCCCGGACCGACAACCCGCTTGGGCCCTTCCTGCATGATGAGCCTGTTCCCGTCCACCTCCAGGACTGTCGCCACTTCCTCTCCTGCAGAGAAGTAGGCTTTGACTGGGGTGTGGACCTCGATGGCGTGTGTGAGTTCGATCTCTGTAAACGGCGGCACGCCGAAGGACTTGACGCGCAGCTGCCTGCACTTCAGGTCAACATAGAGGTCTTTCCTGTAGCGCTCTGCCTTCATCTGCAGCCGCGCAATAACATCATCTAACGTATCTGCTTTCTTCACCGGCATGACAGTGTTCAGCCGGATGCCGGAGACTGCGGGGTGCTGCAGCACGTCGTCAATGAATGGCGCGTATGGTGGTATGGTCACGATTGCTTTGGGGTTCATCTTTCATCACCTTTGTCTTCATCCATGTTTATTTTCATCCATTGCTGTCTTCGCTCATGTTCTTCAGGAATTTCCGCAGGCGTGCGAGCTTGACTTTCCCGAATACGCCTCTGGAGGCGACTTTCGAGAGCTCTGCGTAGGAGAGCAGCATCCGCTCGATGTGCAGGTCATAGGTCTTCATCTCAACTGCTGTCCTGGGAACAGTGTACTCGCGGAGGTTCCTTCTTGATTTCTCTCCGAAATACGCCAATGCAATCTCTGCCGGAGTTTGGGCTTCCTCTGGCAAGGCTGCTGCCTGGGTAAGGTAGAGGTAGTGCTCATCTTCCCTGATGTATCCCAGGTACCTTGCTTTTGTTGTGCCCACGAGTTCAAGCCGTTTCTCCAAGCCAACATGTTTCATCTTTCTCCTCCACTTCTCTGTTACGCGATGTTGCAATCAAAAAAATAAAAAAAATAAACATGTGTTCACTTCGAGAGCAGCTCTTCGAGCGCCTTGTAGGTCATCACGCCCAATGCGCGCTTCTTTGCCTCGGGCAACAAGGCTTCATACGTGCGCACGATGCGCGTCTCATCGGGAGCGTCAGTGACTGACTCGATGAGCGCGTCGCTGAGCTCAATGCGCTTGTTGTCGCCATACAAATGGCCCTTGATAAAGCTCCGCGCAATGCTTTGGGCATCGGTTTCTCCCTTTACTTCGTAGGCTGAATCAATGATGATTCCCTTGCCGTTGTTGGTGACCTTTCCGAAATACTTCGCCCTCGTCGTGGTCACGATCGAGTAGACCTCTTCCTTCGGTTCATTCGCTGTTTTTGTTTCATCTGTCATTTTTTTCCTCCGCCGATCAACGCTTCGCGTCGTCGTACATCATGCTCAGTGATGGTGTTGTCTTGCCTTTCCTGCTTGTCGTGGTCTTTGACGTCGTCGCTGTTGCGTCCGGGATGTACCTCACTGAAGAGTACACTGATTCCCGTACTGCAGGGTCAAGCTGCCGGGATCCAAGGTTCTCCTTGAAATCAGAATACTGGCCCCACTGCTTTGCGATGAGCGCCATGGCGATGTCGACTGCCCGTTCAGCGCTGTCCAGATTGATTATCCTCTGTTTTCCGATTGCGCCTGCCCAATGGTTTCTGACCTCTTCATCGATGTGTGGAGTGTCTTCTGTGTTGTAGGGTTTCTGCAGGTAGAACAAGTTGAACCGCTGCATGAGCGCTTTCCATACTTCATTGGAATCTCGCGGTCCTTGCATTTTGTCTCCGATATAGTGCGCAACCTGATCTGGAGCAATTTGGTTGTAGAACTTCTCGTCTCCGTAGATGAGCAGAAACGGAGATGTCGCCTTGGGTGTCTTGCAGTGCTCGAGGATGTAGTATCCGAAGAGTTCGTAGCTCTCGCTGATCTGGCCGCCGCCATGACCTTCAGGGCACATGGCTTTGATATGCTCTTCGAGATCAACACCCTTGCCAAAATGGTTGACCTGCAACGGATAATTGTCACAAGTCGCGTCTCCGATCGCTGCAAAGCAGATCTCCAGGTCAGGCCTGTATTGCGAGAGGGTCTGGTACATCAAGGGCAGCCTGTCGAAGATCTCTGCAGGCCAGGCTGACATGCTCCCAGTCACGTCGATTGCCACGATAAGAGGATTCTGGCTTTCGCTTGAAATCTCCTTGCCTCTCGGGTCAACGAGTTTTCCTGGACTGCTTCTCCTGGTGTATGTCCTCGGCCCTTTTGCTTTCGAGTCTGCGGCGAGCTTGTCAAGATACGGGCTTCGTGCTGAGTCGTATTTGTAGCCGCCGGGCTTTCTCCATGTTTTCGTGTCTTCTGGTCCCCATCCGTACATTTTTGTTTCCTCCTAGGGCTAGCGCTATGGCTAGCTCTAATGCGATCTCCTGCAAAAAAATCCGATAGTTCAGCTGCTCATGTGCCTTCTTCCGAAGACCTTGAGCCTGAGGTTTGAGAGCGCCTCTAAGGGATTGCTTTTTTCCCAGTTCGGTCGTTCTGCAGGATCATAACGCAACAGTGTGTTGCAATAGTGGATGAGTTCAGGAGGCGTATCAGGAGGCAGTCTTTTTGCACTGACATCTCCTCCGAGCGCGTAGAGCAGGACAATGCCTGCGCCATATAGGTCAGTCTCTGGAACAGGAGGCTTGCCTGCGATGAGTTCTGGCGCGGCATATCTCTCTGTGTAGCCGCTCGGCATGGTCCTGCTGGTCGGCAAGTAGGCAGCGAGTCCGAAATCAATCAGCTTGATGTCATGCTTCTTCTGCTCGATGAACACATTCTCTGGCTTGACATCAGAGTGGATCACGCCGTTGTAATGGCAATAGTACAATGCGCCGAGCAATCGTTCTGTGATCCAACATGCCTCTTCCGGATGCAGTCGTGAATGTGTGCTGACCATCTCTCCTATTGTCTGGCCCTGGATGTAGTCCATGACCATCACATAATTGTTCGTGCTGACCTTGAAAAAGTCCTTGGTGTGCGGGATCGAGTGGTGCTCGTTGAGCTCCCACAAGAGCATAGCCTCGAGTTTCAGGAGCTCGACATGGTCGGGGCTGTCGTTCTTGTTCTGCTTGAGGCAGGCATATTTCTTCGGAAGATATAGGTGCTCTGCCTGGAATATTCTGCCGAATCCTCCTTCTGAAATCTCTTTGATGATTTTGTAGTTGCCGATGTTTGCCATGCTCGTGCCCTCTTGTCTCATGCCTCTTGTGTTGGTCAAACTTCAGTTGTGTACATATGCTCCTGTTTAATGCTTGGGAAAACCTGGAATTCATAGTGTTCTGGCATCCTTGCCAGGGTTTCGAGCCCGAACTCCTTCCTGAATCTTTCGACAAGTGTGTTCTGCTCAAGATACGCTGCAACTTCTTCAGGAACGAGTTGTTTCCAGTCACCTCCTTTTGCCATCTCGATCCGCACGTCTGTTCCTGAAAGGTAGATATGCTTCTCTTTCGGGATGAGCATTGCAGGATGGACAATGTGATAATCATCCTTGAGCAGCGTGGCGACATAGAGGTTTCCTGTCACGAACGCATCGAGGTTCCCATATCTCTCTTTGACCATTTCCCGCCATTTCTGGCCGTCGCGGTATTCAGGGATGTGTGCATAGTCAGGGATAAACACAGTTTCATAATTGTTGAATTTTGTTTTGAGAAATACATCTATCATTGCTTTTGTCTCTTCAGGAGTGAACGGGTTTCTGACATTGTACTTCTCCTTGTTGGTGCTGCCGATGCCGATGATGACGTGCTCTGACTTCTCGCATAATGTTTCTAACATGACTGCTGATCCAAGATGCAGTGGCTTGAACCTGCCGATGAAGCCTACACGTTTGTATGAATTGTCCATTTTTTGTTCACCTGTTTTTGAGATATCCTTCCTGTATGAGATATTCCTCTAACGCCAGTTCGTGATCAGGGAAAGCGAAAACATTCCTGCCCAGCAGGCTGATCACTGCAGGTATTGGATAGCAGGCTGCGCTTTTCGCGTCATCCCTTCCTCTCAGGACGCCTGTGCCCTTGCCCACGTATGTGAGGGAGCAGATGTGGGCTCTTGGATCCCGTTGCGGAGAAGAGTGCACGCAGAGCGGGTGCTCGGGATTGTCAATGATGAATTCAAGTCCTGTCTCTTCCATGACCTCTTTGATGACATTCTCTTCAAAGGTGAGCCCGTATTCTGCAAATCCTCCCGGGAGTGCGAGGCCGTATGGAAAGTTCTTTCTTTCAATGAGGACAAGCCCTGGTTTAGAGCCGTCATTGTATGCAATGATGGCATCAGTGGCAGTGAAGGGGCATTTGATTCGATGATGTTTGCCTGCTGTTTGCATGGTAACCTCGTTTATCGATACTGGAGCGTGATCAGGGGAATTGGCGGATGGATGATCTCTGCTTTTGCTGCTGCAATTTTTTTTCGTCGTATGATGTCAGAGACAACTTCAGGGACAGTCGTGAATTTGTCTTTGCCGTAGAGGGTACGGTATTCGGTGAATTGTTGTCGAACGACAGGAGCAATTTGTTCGTGGGTGGCAAGTTCTTCCGGGCTGAATCCTTGGTCAAGCCCTTCGCTCACAAGTTCGACGATGTCATAGCGGTAGCCGAGGTCTTTGAAGTCGGTTTGGCTTTGTTCGAGTCCTGCGGTGGGTTCGCGGTTGGCAAGGTCAGAAAATCCGAGGTCGGCTGCCATTTGCCTGACGAGCCGCTTGGAGAGCGCGCCAATAGGGCTCATATGGACTGCGCCGTCTCCGAAGAGAGTGTAGTAGCCGATGCCGTAGTCTTCGTCGCGGTTGCCTGTCCCTGCGACAGCTTTCTTTTCGGTTGCAGCTTTTGTGTTGAGGACGTTTGCGCGGATACGGGAGATGAGATTGCCGCGATGAAAGGAATCATCCAGGGCTTCGGGGTTGGTAGTCGCGTACGCGTCAATGAGTTTGTCGAGTGAGATGACCTCGTATCTGATGCCGAGGCGTTCGGCGACACTGATTCCGTCGGCGTTGTCTTTTTGGCTGTTGAGGTTGCTTGGAAGGATGTAGGCGACAAGCTCCAGCGGGGGACTGTTACCTTCAGGAAAGATGGCAAACGCCGCGAAATCTACTGGTTTGCGGATGGCAGCATTGTAGCGGTCGAATGCTCGTTTGATGAGTGCTGCGGTGGTTGTGGAGTCGACTCCTCCGGAGAGGCCGATCACGCAGCCTGTGGCGTGGGCGGAGATAAGTGTGTCGATGACAAAGTCGCCGATTTCTCTGCTGACAAGTTCAGGGTCCATTTCCGGGAGTTTGATGCGGTTCATACTATCACCAGTTGATGACCTCGTCTGTCGTGGTCAAGTGTACTCTGGCATCTTTCCACTTCTGCAAGACCTCTTCGAGTGGCAGATTGGGGAGTTCTTTGATGGCGTCAGTAGGAACGCAGACATCGATTCCCCGCAGCAGGAGTCCCATGACTGCATAGTCGACGCAAACATTTGTGGCAACGCCGTAGACGACGACGCGGTCTGGCTTGAGAAGCTCAAGGACAGTATCTGTATGCGGATTTCCCTTGAAAACATCAAAGTCATCTTTGAGGATGATAATGTTGCGGAAGTGTTTCATCATATTGTCTCTCACATAGTGATCGTCATAATACACAGTCAGACCGTCGGTGACAAGAGTCTCGTCGATATAGCTTGCGCCAGGAAGTCCTGCCATGCAGTGGGGCGGGAATGTCGTCTTGAAATCAGGATGCAAAGAGATTTCCTTGCTGTCGGTGCGATGATAGTCTGCGGTATTGACGACAATGATGTTCTTTTGCTCTGCGTCTTTGGTGAGCTTTTCCAGGTTGGGAATGATGGATTCTGCTCCGGGAATGTAGAGTGTCCCGTGGTGGGTGCTGTTGTTGAGCATGAAGTCTCGTTGTGTGTCGACGTTCCAGTAGATTGTTTTCATTTGTTCACCTTCACCTGTTCATCTGTTGGTCTGTCTGTCCCTGATTCTTCTTTCCTTTTCGAAGCATACTTTTCCACGAGCTCATTTCTGAGCGCTTGAAGCCGTGGAGAAATATAGATCTGCATAGAACTTTGCACCTTGAGCTCTTTTGCCTCGTGTGGAAGCATATCTACTTCCTTCAGTGAATACTCTCTCGTTTCATCCAGGCTTCCCTTACTCCTGACCCGCCTGCCGTCCCTGATGACTGGTTCAAGCAGCTCGACAGAACCTGCTGGCACGATTTCAGCAGCATGTTCTCCTTGCAGAGCAATGAGGTCATTTATGTACCCTGCCTGGCAGTTGAAGAGTCTAAACACCTGCTTCTTCCCCGGCAGCGTCTCCTTCTCGCTGCTCAGCTTGATCTTCGGCCCATCAACATCCTCGACCAGCTTGTACACGCCTGAAAGCGCCGGCTCCGGCTTTCCGGTGATCATCTCAGTACCCACGCCATAGCCGTCGATAGGTGCATTATTCCTGACCAGGTCGTCGATCTTGTATTCGTTCAGGTCGCCGCTGGCGAAGATTTTGACATGGTTAAGGCCCTGTTGGTCAAGGATCTTCCTGACCTTTTTCGAGAGGTCGCAGAGGTCTCCTGAATCCAATCGGACAGCGCCTAACATGCTGCCCCGGGATTCCATTTCTTTCGCCACTATTGCTGCATTGTTCGCGCCTTGGAGTGTGTCATAGGTGTCGATAAGCAGTGTAGGGTTGTCTGGAAATGATTTTGCATACGCCCTGAACGCCTCAACCTCCTTTGAAAAGCTCATGTCAAAGCTGTGCGCCATAGTCCCTGAGAGCGGGATGCCATATTCCTTTCCTGCCTTGACATTTGATGTTGCAGCAACGCCTGCGATGTAGCATGCTCTGCTGCCTTTCATCCCTGCATCCTCTCCTTGTGCGCGCCTGAGGCCGAAATCAACCACTTTCGTGCCATGCGCTGCGTGCACGATTCTGCTTGCTTTTGAGGCGATCAATGTCTGGTAATTGATGATGTTCAGCAGTGCAGTCTCCAGAAATTGGGCTTGGCTTCGCTTGGCAGTCACTCGCAGGATAGGCTCGTTGGGAAACACTGGTGTTCCTTCTTTCATTGCGCAGACATCGCCTTTGAACTTGAACGTTCGAAGGTAATCGAGAAATTCCTCTTTGAACAGCCCTTGTGATCTGAGATAGTTGATATCTTCCGCCTCGAATCTGATGCTGATGATGTAATCGATCGCATCCTCGATGCCGTTTGCAATGGCGTAGCCCCAGTCTTGTGGAAGCCTCCGGATGAAGAGGTCGAATGTCGCGATGTCATCCTGCTTTCCGCTGTCAAGATAGCCTGCCATCATCGTGAGCTGGTAGAGATCAGTGAGCATGGTCTTTGCTGAGAATGTCAAAGAAGAATTAGTGTCAATTTGACACTTACTTTGTGGTGTTTTTTGCTGTTCAGTCGTCATCTTAGTGTTTAGATAACACTTACTACTATTTAAATATTTCGGTGATGGAGGATATATGTTGATTCAAGAATATAGGTCAGACTTGCCTGAGAAATTGAGTGAGTAGTCTAGAATCTCTCTCACATAACAATAAGAAAGAGAACAAAAAAATCAAGGAAAAAAGAAAAAAATTTCCCTCCCTGTTCACTTATAATAGTTGAACCCGTAATAATAGCTTCCCATGTTGAACGAGCTCAGGCCAGGGAATGTCCTGTATGTGGGGTAATTGTATTTCTGCGGCTGGCTCAGGGGCACGTACCTGCCGGGGAACTTCTCTTGGAAGAGCTGGAATGCGTAATAGTCCTCATTCAGCCCTTTGTACTCGATGCCGTAGAAGCCGTCCCGGAATCCTGAACTGACGCCGGAATTATAGCCACGGTCATAGTCATTCACGACCTTGCGCGCTGAGATCTCGACTTTCCGCTCATTGATCACATAATAGCCTGTCGTGGGCGTGTCTGAGGTGATCTCTTCGAAGTTCGCCTTGTAGTCCATGTAGCCTTCGTAGCCGTATTTTTGGAAGTACTGGCCGTCATAATAGCCGAGATAGTAGCCTTTGTTGTAGCCGTCTTCATAGCTGTTCGGCTCGATATCAATCGGCTGGTCCTCGATCCGGTAATAGGATTTCTGGGTAATAGGGCCAAGAGGGTACGGGACATAATAGTACGTCTGCTGGTTGTAGTATTGCTGATCAGACTGCTGCCCATAATATTGGTCATATTGCGGGTAATATTGTGCATAGCCATAATTGCCTGTCTGCTGTGCATAGGGCATGAACCTGTCCTGGGACATGGTGCTTGGCGCTGCATAGCGCTGGCTGAAATAGGTGTTGAAGTCCTGGTATGGCTGGCGGTACTGTCCGGAATAGCCATAATATGCTCCAAGAACACTCACCAAGGATAACAGAAGAACTGCTCCCAATAGTGCAAATAGTTTTCCTTTCATGTCGTCACCTTCACCCTTTGTTCTTCACCTCTTATTTATTGTTGAGTATGTTTCTTTTGATGATGATTGTTGATTCAGTATCATGCACATTCATCACATTCATTAATTTATCACATTCAGTATCCGTATCCTCCATAATGCTGCGGCTGCATGACCTGTATCTGAGGGGCTTGTGCCATGACATCCTGCATCTCAATTGGTTTGCCCTTGCATTCCGTGATCCTGTTTGTCATGAGGTCCACTTTGACAGGGTATTCCCTGAAAAAGACAGGATAGCCTCTGGAATCAGCAAGCTTCACCATGATCGTGACTGTGAATGCTGAATAGTCCTCGTTTGGTACGATGTTGCTGATGAATTTCGTGCCGACAAGGCTTGTCCAGTAGGTGATTTCACGTACATCTCCGAGCAATGCATAGCACTGGCTTCGCTCGACAATGCTCCGCGCCCTGAGATAGCTCTCAGCAACCTGGAACGGACTCAGAATAATGACTTGCCGTGATGCTGTCACAGGTTCTGTTGTCTCGATTTCCCGTGGCACGTATTCATTTCCAGTTGTCGGAGGTGTGGTGCGCTCTCCTCTGCCTGCTTCTCTGTATTCCTGCACTGCCTGCTCTTGCTGCGCTGGCAGCTGGATATTCGCCTGCCCCTGGTTTCCTGCGAATTGCATCTTGCCCAGGCTCGGCTTGGTCTGCTCATTGACTGAGACCAGCACAGCCAGGACTACGATGATGATGAAGATAAGGCCGACAATCACTCCAATGATCTTTTTTTCGCTTTCGATAGTGCATCACTCCCCGTTCTGTTTTTTATTGATCGCTTTGTCTCAACTCTGTTTTCTTATGTTGTTATGCTATTTTGCTATTGCCTATCCTATCAATATCTTGGATAATAGGGCTGGCTATAGTGCGGGTAATAATATTGTCTGGGATATTGATAGTAATTTCTGTAATAGATCCTTGTGTAATAATATGGCCTGTACTGGTAATAGGGCTGGTAATAATAGGGGTAGTCATATTGGATCCTGATATAACGAGGCTGATAGACTGGCGGGTAATATGGCCTGTAATAGGGGGTATAATACTGATAATAGTAGTTATTATAGTAGTTATAATTGTAGTTCCGCACAGTATCATATCTTGTCTGGTCATAGCGGGAATCGTAGCGCCATCCATTGTCATACCTGTTATCGTAATTGTCATAATATGCTGAGGAGTAGTCATTATAATACGAGTATCCTGCTGACGGTTTCACAGTGCAGAGCGCTAGCAAGGCAGTAAAAATTGCCAGCAAAATAGTCAATCCTATTGATCGTGTATGTTTCATTCTCCTCACCCTACCTCGCATATCATACAGTAAAGATCTGGTTTCCCGAATTGGTTTCCCTAATCAAGTAAAGCAGCCCGCGTATGTACATTCTTTCCTGGATTGTGCTGCTTTCCCCAACTCATCTCGTGTTTTAATTCCAGAGTGGTTTCAAATATATAAATATTGTTCTTTTTTGATATATATGTTGGAGAATAGCTGACTTTCAAGGAGATTGACAAATGTAAAGAAGAGTGACAATAGATGGTTATGTTCTCAATAAGTAGTATCTCTTCTGTTTCAAAAAGATTAAATACTTTCTCATATTCCATTATCTCGCATGGGCGCTGTCGAGGATCTCCAACATGATGTGCGTGAAGGGCTTGAAAGGATGATCGAGTCAGGTGAGTTCGTGAGCAGTCTCGCTGACGCTCTTTTCAAATCATATCACAACCCGTTGAACCAATCGCCGCTGTACGCATCACTCAATGGCCGGCATTTGTTTGATGGCTCTTTTCAGGATCTTGATCTCTTTGTGCGCTGTGGGTTTGTCACCCGGTATGTCCCTGAGCCTGCGCGGACAACTGTTGACAAGATGGGCTATATGGTGCTGACTGAAAAGGCAGAGCACTGGTATCATGCGCTTGAGGAAGAAGGCTACTTCGCAGCACAGCACCGCAGCACGTCTGCATGAATTGCGCCTGAGAGATGCGCTTCAGCTCGATATTGCTGTTCGGGCATACCTGCTCTGGCAGAGACGTGCATAACTTTAGAAGAAAATAATGTTCTATTTATGTTTCCTAATCTAGATAGAACTTTACATTTTTTGGGCATAATTTGAAAGCGTAATAAAACTACGATTAATACATGTTAGTCGAAAAACAAACTTCAGAGCTTTTTCAGTAAAATATATAAGGGCCATAGATTATTGCTATTCAATGAAAAAAGGTTATTGGTGAAATTGTTGGCTGGTATGGAATGGTTGCCATTGTTCTTGCATATGCATTATTAAGTTTTAATGTTTTCACATCAAATAGCGTGTGGTATCAAGTATTAAATTTGACTGGGGCTATAGGTATAGTAATCATATCATTTATTAAGAAAGCATACCAACCAGCTGCCCTTAACGCAATATGGACTATCATAGCGATTATTGCCTTATTAAATATATTATTCTAAAGTTCCTAAATAGAAACAAATATTTTATTAGAAATCAATGTGTACATATCTGTGTGCAGCAGCGTGCTCTCTCTTTCTCTCTGGAAGATGTTTTCTTTTCCTTCCTACTTCCGCTTCCCGAAATTGAACATCCTTGACAGGTCTACTCCTGCTCCTTCAGTGATCTTTGCCTGAGGAAAGGGGTGAGGAGAAGTTGGTATCCTCTTTTCAGAATTAAGTAAGGGCCGAGCTGCTTGGTTTGTTGTTGCAGTTTCAGCAGGTTCAGTCCTTCTCGCTTCGAGAATACGCTTCTCCTCAGTTCGTGAATTCGGGAAAACATGAGCTGGATTCTTTACGATCGGCCGTGTCCCGGGCGTGTCATAATGGCTCTGGACAGCAAGGGGATTGTTCGTGAGCACGCGCTGCCTGAAGTCAGAGATGTTCTGTTTCCGGAGATCTTCGCTCGAGAGGTGCCTGACGATCTGTTGATTGGTCACCACTTGGTTGGTGAAGACCTCTTGCTGCTGCGCGTTCTGGTGCAGGACAGCCTCGAGCTTTGGAAGGGCTTTTGTCGCGCCCCTGTCTGCGCTATTCTTGTTTACCTTACTGAAGAAGTCAAAGATCATGTCGCTCATTTTGTTGCCTTCTTGAATTTTCTTGAAATTTCATGAATCTATGCGCGAAACACCATATATTAGTATACTAAAAACACTACTAGTATTTAAATCTTTCTATTCGTATACATATCTGAATTAATCAAAACCGAAAAATATATATAGCAATTGCTATTAAACGCTAGATATGGAGACGATCCAGCTCAATATCCGCATTGCAAAGGAGCTTATGTTCGACCTGGAATTCATCTCACAGAGCTATCATCTCAACAAGGCTGAATGGCTCAAGGTCAAGATGGCAGAGATGATCCGCCAGGCAAAGAACGACATCATCATCTCAACAGAGCAGGCATATGCCGAAGGAAAGATTGACCGGAAAGAGTTCGAGAAGGTGTTGCGCTATCCTCCTTCTGAATTCCTGGAAATCAGGAAACGAGAACTCCTGCACGAGAAAATTGCCGAGGAGAACGAGAAGAAGCTGCTCGGCGAGCAGACGTTCAAGTATTTCCAGGAACTGATACAAAAAACCAAAGATGAACAGGAGAAGAAAAGCCCGAAGAGGAAAAAATAGGATGTTTTCTTTATAGTGAATATTTTTTCCGGTATTCTTCTGATTCCCTTCTCTGCAATTCCTGCTCCAGCGGATCTATGACAGACCTATAGTTTTTGAGAATGCCGTTTCTTAATTCCTCATCTGTATGATACGGTGAATGTATCGCGTCTTTAGACCCTATCTCATGTGTATCCTCCTGAAAACGAATCGAAATAGTGATCATGGATCGGACGATCTCTCCCAATGACATCTCTTCAGGTTTTTTTGGTTCTGCCATAGCAAGTGGGAATGCGAAGAAATATTTAAACCTGCTTATTTTACGAAACTTGCAAACGAGCCTATTGTACTGTACTTTTTTTTGAAGAAACTGAATTTCCTTATCCCGCCTTCTTCAGATCGTCCTGCTTCACCCTGCCGAGCGCGATCATGATCACCTGCGGGTCCCACTGCTCGAGCTTCAGCTGCCTGATGATCTCGCCATCACTCTTGCCTGTCGTCCGCATGATGATGATCTGGTTCCTGAGCATCTCGATCATCTCGTACTGCCTGTCCAAGGGCAGCTTTTCCTTGTGTTCATGCGTGAGGGTCACTGTCGCTGCCTTTCTGCTGCTCACGAGGATGTTCTTCAGCTTCTCATGGCCTGCAACAAAATAGTGCGTGTAGAAGAGGAACAAGGTCATGGCAAGCGTGAAAAACAGCAGGATGAAGGGCATATAGCTGAGGAGAGCAGTGGTCTTTTTCACTTCCGATGCATTCACGAACTGCAAGGCGATGATGTCCACAAGCATCACCACGAGCAAGGTCACGATCTTCTTCATTGCATTCCATACTTGAATAGGTGGTATATATAGTTTGTTAATTCATTCTCTCTTCCTTTTCAAATCTATCTTCAGCAGCACCATCTCGTGCATTCTTTTCAGGAATTCGTACTTGTCCTCCATGCGCATGATGTCAGAATAGCCCTGTGCGATGAGGTTGAAGGCGAAGGGCGAGGGAATCTCTGTGAATATTTCTTCAACAGCGATCTCCCCTTTTTCGATCCCGGTGATGACCTTTTCTGCGTTCTTGATGTCCATCAGATCCTCGAGCACCTCGCGTTTGGCTTCTTTGAGGATCGGGAAGTCAGGCGATATTTTCTTGACTGCGCTGATCAGCAAGCGTGAGGAGAGCTGCTGCCTGCCGACGCTTTTCCTGTTGCCCTTGTACTGCTTCAATATCATCAAGGCCCGGGCTGCGCAGTGCCTGAATCTCCTGCCGAGCACTTCGGTCTTCTCGATCGCGAGCTCGCTGATCTTCCGCAGTTCAGAGGATTTCAGCATAGTCAATGCCCGTTTCGCCTGCACAGGCTTTGCAGACATGACATAAAAGCCGTTGTCATTGATGCCCAATTCCACATCCCTGCCAGTCATCTTGGAGATGGCAAACCCCACTGCCCTGGAAAGGACGTCATTAACCCGTCTGCCATAGAGCGTATGATAAATCAAGTACTTCTTCTGCCGGTCTGTGTAATGCTCGATGATGATCCGCTTGTCATGGGGGATCTTCTCATACAGGTGCTGCTCGCGGAAATACTCATGGATCGAGTTCGCGCTCAGCTCGTCGACATAGAGATAGTTGTGGATGAAATCAAGGATCTCTTCCTTCTTTGCATTGGAATCGAAGTATTCTGCCATGTATCTCCTGAACTTCAGGATCTCCAGTGCAAGCTCATAGGAGAGCGGAAGCATTTCAGAGAACCATGATGGCACTGTAGGCTGCCTTCCTGCGCTGGACTTCACGAACGCAGTCAAGCCTTGAGCATACATGAACTCATAGGTGTCTCCGCCGAGCACAAACACGTCTCCTCGTTTCAGCTTCTCGAGGAATGGCTCTGAGATCGTGCCGATACGCATGCCTTCCCTTCCTTTCTGCCAGAGCTTCACGCGGATGTTGGTCTCGTCAGGGATCGTGCCGATGTTCGTCATGTAGAGCATGCGCGCCATCTTTCCTTTCTTGCCGATCTTGTGAGTCTCTTCGTCATACCAGATCTTGCCGTACACTGCCCGGTCCTCCAATGCTGCATAGCTGCCGGCAAGGTAATGGATGACTTCCTTGAAGTCTGTGTAGGAGAGGTCTTTGTAGCAGTAGGAGCTTTTCACCATGTCAAAGACGTCGTCCAGCAGCACAGGTTCTGGAGCGCTTGCTGCAATGCCCACGATCTGCTGCGCCAGGACATCGAGGCAGCCAGTGGGGATGTCAATGTTGTCGATCTTCTTCTCGAGCGCTGCCTTGAGCAGCACGCTGCATTCCACAAGGTCATCCCTGTCCAGCACGATGATCCTGCCCATTGCCTGGTCGTGCAGCTTATGCCCGCTTCTGCCGATGCGCTGCAATGCCCGGGAGACAGACTTCGGGCTGCCGAGCAGAATAACGAGATCAATGTAGCCGATGTCGATGCCCAGTTCCAATGAGGTCGAGCAGACCACTGCCTTCAATTCCCCGTTCTTCAGCCTGTTCTCGATGTTCAGCCTGAGCTCCTTGCTCAGCGAGCCATGGTGCGCGCCGATATAGCCTGGCTTTGGCCGGCCATCCGGAGAGCCTGGAGCAGCAGGGGCATCCGGGAAATTGAGATGTTCTGCGCTGTTCTGTTGAACGCTGTTCTGCCCGCCGTTCCCGTCATCGATGGGCACGATATCCTCCTTGCTGTCAAGGTCGACACCCAGGTAGTGCTGGGGGAACTTGTCCTTGAGGTGGTGGACCACCCGCTCGGTGCCTGCCCTGGTGTTGGTGAACACGAGCGTGGTCTTGTGCGACTGGATCAGGCTGTCCAGCAGCGCGTACATCTTGTTGTGCGCTGTCCCATAATCTGTGGAGATGAGGTTCGGCACCGGAGAGAGGACTTTGAGGTCGAGCTTTTTCAGGAACTGCACGTCGATGACCTTGCAGGGGCGGTATTCCTGTGTGTAGTGGTTCTTGAGGCCGACAAGGAACCTGGCGACATCCTCCAGGGGCGCGACAGTCGCCGAGAGCCCTATCCTGCAGAAATTTGTTATGCGCTGTAACCGTTCGATGCTCAGAGAGAGGTGGACTCCCCGCTTGGAGTTCGCGAGCGCGTGGATCTCATCGACAATCATCCATTCTGTCTTGGCGAGGTGCTCGCTGAACTTTTTTGTCGAGATGACGATGCCGAAGCTCTCCGGAGTCGTGATCAGGATATGCGGCGGCTTCGCTATCATCTTGGACTTCTCAGCAGGCGTCGTATCGCTGGTCCGGACTCCTATGCGTATGCCGAATTTCTGCTTGTTCATCTCTGCCAATTCGGCGAGCGGCTCCTTCAGGTTCTTCTCGATGTCACGCGTCAGGGCCTTGAGCGGGCTGATGTAGACGCAGTAGGTCCTGTTCTCCAACATATTCTCTTTGGAGAGGAAGATGAGCTCGTTGATGATGGCCAGGAATGCTGAGAGAGTCTTGCCAGATCCGGTCGGGCTCGAGATGAGCGTGTTCTCGCGGTGCCTGATGTTGAGGATCGCGTACTTCTGCGGCGGGCTGAACTCCCCGAATTTCTTGAGAAACCACTCCCGGACAAGAGGATGGAGCTCCTTCAATATCGCGTCTTTCGGATATTCCTTGGTCTGGTACTCGATCATGGATTCCAGAAAATGATTTTGGTTTAAATGGTTTGTTAATCAGATGATATGACTCGGCATCATGCATTCAGGTGAACAGTGCCTTGCATGCAGAGGAATACACGTGCCAATAATTGCTCAGCCATTCATGGTGTGTGCATGCGATGATGAGCCCTCCAATGATAAACGGGATGAGCACGATTGCCGCTGCTGTCAGTTTCCGCACCTCCTGGACCTCGGCGGCCACGAGAATGGTCTGGATGAATTTCCATACGGTCAGGAAAGGCACGAGTAAATGCGAGATGACCAATGCCTTGACTGTGCCTATCAAACAT
>JAZDID010000075.1:0-3282 GCA_043805315.1 Nanobdellota archaeon
CTGAAAGTTCTTTATTTTTATCTAATTTCTGAAGTATCAAAAATACATATCTGGTTGCCTGGTGAAACGCAGAGGGAGCTAAAAATGTTTTGCTGAGCAGGTCATTTCAAAAAGGCGCTCGTCAATACTCTGAGGGGTGCCTGATACAGAACGCAGGTGAGGCGCATTCCTCAACCTGATCTGGTTGACGCAGTCCCTTTCTTCCCCCTCTTGTGCCGCACATGCCTGTAGATGAAATAGCATGCTGCAGCAAAAATAATAATGACAAGAGGAATAGTGATATAGTCAGTGTATTGCTTTACCTTTTCCCAGTTCTTTCCCAAGAGATAGCCGAGGTAGGCAAGGAAGGTGTTCCAGATGGTTGCGCCAATGATGGTGTAGATGCAGAACCTTTTCAGGTGCATCTTGCCGATGCCTGCGGGGATGGAGATGATGTGCCGGACCACGGGGATGAACCTGCTGATGAGCACGGTCTTCTGGCCTTTTTTCCTGAACCACTTCTCTGTTTTCAGGAGGTCTGTCTTGTCCAGGAGCATATACTTTCCCCATCGCAGGATGAGCCTGTTCCCTCCGTACTTGCCCATATAATATGATGCCAGGGATCCGGCAAGGCTGCCGAGGCTGGCGAAGACAATCACCAGGAAGAAGTTCAGCTCTCCTGTTGCAGCAAGGAATCCTGCGAATGGCATGACCAATTCTGAAGGAATGGGAAAGATCATGCTCTCCAGAGCCATGAGGATGAACACGCCAAAATAGCCCAGGAAAGAGATGATCTGGATGCTCTTGAGTCCGATATAGCTGAAGAGTTT
This sequence comes from Nanobdellota archaeon, assembly GCA_043805315.1. Taxonomy (GTDB): domain Archaea; phylum Nanobdellota; class Nanobdellia; order Woesearchaeales; family JAHJEM01; genus JAHJEM01. Next base: position 810 of record JAZDID010000075.1, read on the forward strand.
GGTGAGGAGGAACATGGTGATCTGCAAGCATCCAAAAATAGGATTGATTTATATGTGTTTGGGAAAAAGGTGAGTAAAGTTCATCATGATTATTTTGCCTATCTCAGGGTGGTGGTTGGGGGAGGTGGGTGGGTGCAATCAAATAAAAGGAGGTGAGGACAAGCACAGTATTCAGCAACTCCCAGCAGAAGTGGCTTGGAATCGTTAGAATCCAAGCTTCAGGTAATGCATGGCAAGCACGAACGCGAACCCGAAGATCCCGCCGATGGCGGTGATGATCACGCTCCAGAATCCTATATGGACAGTGGAGTCGAAGAGCACATTCCAGCCGATGAGCGCGAAGATCCCTATGACTGAGTTCAGAGCGAGGAGGATGATCTTCTTGACAATGAAGAACAGGACTACCACGATCAGGACCATGAGGATAATCCCGAGGACATTGACGAGCATGGAGAGGATAATGCTGTTCTGGTTTAAGAATTTTGCGGAAAAGCGGAACATCAATCTCTTTACAGAATATTTTTTATTGGGAAACATTTAAATATCTTCAGCACAAAGGAGCGTTCATGCAGGAAAAACAAGTTCCTTCAGCCGCAGTTCCTGTGAAAAAAGAGCATCCGGCATTCAAGGGTATGCGGTCTACGTTCATCGGTATTGTGATCAACGGTCTTCTTGCCATCGGCAAGGGTGTGGCTGGTTTTTTTGGGAATTCTTATGCATTAGTGGCAGATGCCATCGAGTCGACATCAGATGTTTTCTCCTCTCTGATCGTCTGGATGGGCTTGAGGATTTCTGCAAAGCCTCCTGACAAGAACCACCCGTATGGCCATGGCAAGGCAGAGCCGATAGCCGCGGTGATCGTCTCTTTTTTTCTTATGGCTGCTGCGTTGCTCATTGTGTTCCAGAGCGTCAGGGAAATCATCACCCCGCATCACGCGCCTGCGGAGTTCACCTTGCTCGTCCTCCTCCTTGTCGTGGCAATTAAAGAGACCTTATTCAGGTTTGTCTTCAAAGTAGGCATGGACCTCAAGAGCACCGCGGTCAAGACAGACGCCTGGCATCATCGGAGCGATGCGATTACCTCTGCGTTCGCATTTGTCGGCATCTCCATTGCCTTGATCGGCGGAAACGGCTTTGAGTCTGCAGATGATTGGGCAGCGTTGCTCGCGTCTTTCATCATCAGCTACAATGCATTCCGATTGTTCAGGCCTGCATTCGCTGAGATCATGGATGTTGCTCCTGGGGATGATATCGAGAGGGAGGTCCGCGGCATTGCAGGCAACGTCAGAGGGGTCATCTGCTTGGAAAAATGCTTTGTGCGGAAGATGGGGTTTGAGCATTATGTCGATCTCCATGTGATTGTCGACGGAAAAATGAGCGTGCAGCAAGGGCATGAGATAGGCCACCGGGTCAAAGAGGCTGTTCTCAGTTCAAATCCGAGAATCAGCAATGTCCTTGTCCATATCGAGCCTGCGAAAAAAACCATGCGTTCAGGCACGTATTGAATTTATTGAGTTCCATATATTTCTGCATCAATCCCTTTCAGGTCAAACCAGCTCTTCATCTCAACCGCGTACTGCACGAGCTTTCTACGGCCTATGTGAACTGGATTTTGTTCGGGATACAGGCTCATCGTGCAGCAACCTCTCATGAGACGACCCTCAGACAGTGTGGCGAAATCATCGACGATCGTGTATGCCTTGCCGTTTGAAAAATGGGCTTCGTAGAACAATTTGAAATACGCTGGCGGATCACTGGAGCCGAGTTTCGATTCCCATATCAGACAGCCGTTTCCTTCCATGGGCTTTATCAGCAATTTCTCAAGGCATATCCCGCGCTGTGCGAACTTCGTGATCCTGTCTGCGAGTTCAACACAATCACCTGGCGCTGCCAAAAGCTCTAGAGCCTTGATCTTTTGTGTAAGCCCGTATAAAATCCCCATTGTTCCCTCCTGGATATATCTCAGGGATGGTGATGCTGCTTAGATATAAAAATGTTTTCCATATTCTTTTTTGCCGAAAATATATTTTCATATGATGAAATCAATCAATCCAGGGGAAATATTTAAATATGATTGAAAAATCATGTCTCTCATGCCAAAAATCCTCTTCATCTGCCTGGGCAATGTCGCACGCTCGCAGATGGCAGAGGCATATTACAATCATCTCACCGGCTCGCATGACGCGACGAGCGCAGGTGCCCTTGATTTTACGCCGAAGAAATACAAGAAGCTCCCTGATGAAGTCATCTCTGTGATGAAGGAGGAAGGCATTGATGTGTCAAGGCAGAAAGTGAAGACCATTACAAAGCCCATGGCTGCGCTCGCTGACCGGATCTATGTCCTCTGCAAGAAGGAGGAATGCCCGGGTTTCCTCACCCAGTCAAGCAAAGTGAAGTTCTGGGACATTCCTGATCCGTTCGGCAAGAGCCTGGATGAGATACGGAAGACGCGGGACGAGATCAAGAAGAAGGT
>JAZDID010000076.1:0-3269 GCA_043805315.1 Nanobdellota archaeon
TTCTTGAAGACAACATCGCAGAAATCTATGAAGAAACAGTAAAGCCAATTGGAAACGGCGCGATGATCATGTCCGCAAAGAAATTCATAGGCAAGAAAGCATATGTGCTAATAAAAAACTAGCGAATTATGCAACACAGCACTTTTTTTATGAAAAAAAAACATGGGCCCAGCCGGACTCGAACCGGCGATCTACTCCGTGTAAGGGAGTTGTCATAGCCACTAGACCATGAGCCCGCACAAGACTCTAAAAAGAGGGTATGTTTAAAAAGGTTTCTTTGACGAGTCTTTGTTTTTTGCAGCCAGAGAACAGAGGTTCAGTCACCATTATAAAATGGTATTTTTTAAGAAATCTTTATATAATACCTCGACTACCCTTTCTGCTTCCTGCCAATGCAGAAGGTGTAAAAGATGCCGGTGAAGAAATTTGAGACCAGTGTCAGAGAGGATGTGATTCTCAGCCAGATGGCCGCGGCAGTCAGGAAAGCGATGAGCTATGTGGCTGACACGCAATCCTCGAGAAAGTTCAAGACGACTCCGAGGATAAAGTACGCGTCGATAAGCCATTTCAGCGGTATCGAAAGGGAGTTCCTCGCGTATTTCGGCATGCTGACAGAGAAGCAGGGGACGCATAAGGATGTCCGTGTTCCTGAAGGCGTGCTTATTGTCGAGGCACAGGTTGGTTCTGGTGCTGGCGGGTGCGGCAGGTTTTATGCAGTGGATGATGCTCCTCATGAAGAGCAGATCCAGACAGAGGATGATGAGAAGGCATTGGAGGAGATATTGCGGATCGGCATCAGCAATGCTGTTCTTGGTGCAAGCGATGATTATCAGGACAGGCTGAAGAAAGGATCAAAGATTTCAAGGCAGGGGCCGCTGACTGATGATCTCGAGCTCATGCTCGTCAGGATGAAAGATGTGCAGAAAGTGCATTACATTGGCAGGATCAAAGAGAGAGAGGAATTTGAGTATATGGGCAAGATCCTGCAATACATTAAAGATGCTTCGCGGATCATCAGCCAGATATCCACGAATAGCCATCATATCATTGTTGAGGATCCGAAAGTGAAACTGGTGATCCGCGAGCAGACCAGGAGGCTGGTGAATTCTGAAGGCACTGTCATACGGGACAGGAGCGCGTATTATGGGGTCTCATTTAACCTGGAAATCGTGGACAGTGATAAGAGGATAGTGCCTATCGGGACCTCGTTCCTTGTTTCAGATCTTTCTGAGCTCACAGAGAAAAAAGACAGGAAACGACCCCAGCAAGTGAGAAATCCTATCATAGAAAAAGCGCATAAGGTGAAAAGCATTGCTCAGCATCTCTATAGTTGCCCTACACTCAAGCCTGGATTGTATGATTGTATTCTCAGCCCGACTGCTATGGCAGACTATATCCATGAGGCTGTCGCGCATTCACTTGCGACATCTGAGATCATGGCAGGCATGCATGAGAAGGACTTCCGCCAGTTTAAGACACGCATTGCTCCTGAAGAGCTGTCGATATATATGGTTGCGCAGATGAAGGACCGCAGGGGATTTGACATTCCTGGCTCCCGACTGGTTGATGCTGAAGGAGTCCTTCGCGTATTCAAGAAGGGCAAAAGAGCGCGCAACCTGACTCCTTTAATCCTCAACGGGGTCCTCGTTGACTTTATCGCAGACAGGTATGGTGCAGCGATCGCAGAGCAGTACATACGCGCGTATGCTTCCCATCTTACAGGCATTGAGATATCTCCGGGAAACGCTGACTTTGACATCTCAGCAGAGGAGGACTATGAAAAGGAAGGGGAGTCAAAAATAGAGATGGCTGTCTATAAGCGGCCGAGCCCTCGCCAACCTATTCTTGACGTGCGTTGGAATAGGAAAGCGATGATGGCGTCAAAAGAAGAAGCGTTCGAGCTTTTTAAGTATTGGCTCCGCAAGACGCACAAGAAAATGGGGCTGTATATTGACGGAGGAGGGGAGGGGGACACGAAGGATGAAGGAGATATTGCCGTGACGCCCTTGCAGGGGTTCATCATCAGGCCGAAATCGCGTGCTATGACAGAGGAGCCGGTGAAGTTCTTGTATTACCGGGCAGGCAGCCATGCATCATTGCACAGTATTGCACGGATGTTTGGGCCGCGGGAGATTTCCAGTTTTCTGTGCGAAGACAGTCATTCCGGAATTATTCCCACCAGCATCAAGTGCCCGGGAGGCATTGTCAGGAATTTGGATTTCTCGAATACACCGAAACGCTATGCGACCTCGTATTTGCTGTTTAAGGAGGAGAAAGCATAAGAAACTCCAAAAATAGTTGTCAATACAGAAAATATTTTCAATATAGAAAATAAATATGCAGCGAAACCAAAATCTTTATATATCAGTATAGGTTTTTATATACCATGAAACAAATTCTCCAGGATCCTAAAGAAGTGACAAATGACAAGATCTTCAGCATCCTGTTCACTGAGGACGAGCTGACCTGGCAGAACATCATCTATGAGCTGATCGAGACCAAGGAGATTGATCCCTGGGACGTGAATATCCACCTGCTGGCGAAGAAGTTCATCCAAAAGGTGCGCCTGCTCAAGGAGATGGATTTCCGCATCAGCGGCAAGGTCATCCTGGCAGCAGCCATCCTGCTCAAGATCAAGTCGAACAAGCTCCTGGAAGAGGATATCGTGGCATTGGACAACCTGATCAACAACCAGGATGAGGCTCTTGATTTACTGGCAGATATTGACGGCAATGAGCTTGAGCTTGCTCCAGGAGAAGAGCGGCCAAAGATATTTCCCCGGACTCCTCAGCCGAGAAAGCGGAAAGTCTCTATCTTTGACCTGGTCAAGGCCTTAGAGCAGGCATTGGAGGTTGAGGAAAGGCGGAAAAGGTGGATCGTGGCAACGCCGACGTTTGCAGCGCCGAAGAAAGGAAAAGAGCTCTCATTGGTCATCAAGGATGTCTATGACAGAATCCTCATATATTTTAAGAAGAACGCGAACAGCCAGCTGACCTTCGAGCAGCTCGTGCCTTCTGACACGCGCGAGGACAAGATCATGACCTTCATCCCGCTCCTGCACCTGGACTTCCAGCGGAAGGTTGACATTGACCAGAAAGAGCATTTCGGGACAATCTACGTGAGCCTGGTCAAGCCTGCTGCGAAAAACTGATACTGTGCGTTTCTGTTGTGTGCTGTCAGGAATGAATCATGCTAATAAATATCGATGTAGGATGAATTACACATCCCTGGGTGGCTGGAGGGGGAGGGGGGTGGGCACAATCGAGAAA
>JAZDID010000077.1:0-4307 GCA_043805315.1 Nanobdellota archaeon
CTCTACCTTCTCCCTTTTTTTAAAATATACAAACAGTCAGAGTTAAAAAAGCTTGCTATAGAATTTTCGGATTTTTTTCAGCAAACCCGGCACATATCTATCCTTGACGAAAATTCTTCAAAAAAAAAGCTTTTTCCTGGATTATTTCGTTCCGAAGAGAGTATTCTCTCGGAGCAGAAACGGCGTGCGCATGGTCAGGAAATCCTCCCGTTTTATGTCTTCAAGGACAAAGAACTCGCGCTTTTCAATGATGCTGAACTGCTCAAGCCCTTCCAGGAACTCGTTCATCTCCTTGATGTCCCTGAAGATGGCCTCGATGAGGAAGTCGTAACCGTTGTTGATCTTGAAGATGCTGTTGACGCGCTCATCCTTCTGCAAATAGTCCTGGAGCGTGTACTTCTCTGCATTCTCCACCTTCAGGAGTATGCTCACCTTGATGTCAAAGCCCAGCTTGCGAAAATTAATGAGCGTTGTGTGCTTCTCAATCAGCTTGCTTTCGTATTCTTTCAGCTTGTCAAAAATTGTCGAGACCGGAATGTTCGTCTTCCGCGAGATATGGGTTAAGGGCATCCGGCTATTCTTCCGGAAAAAGCTCATCAAGAGCAGGTCTTTTTCCTTGAGCATTGTGTTCCCTCCTTCCCACCATCCTGGTTTCGGAAAATTTTCAATGGATAAAGGTATGATAGTCCATATATGTTCCTTGTGACAAACACGCGAGCGCTTCAGAAAAATCCTGAACCGAGGATTATAAATAGACCATACATAGACAAAAAAACAGAAAAATTATTAAATGCTCACTCATTAGTGGTAGCCATGCACGATCTGGAGTACAAAATTCTCACGATATTCAAGAAAGACCCTGAAAAGGAATTCTCGACAACAGAGATTGTCAAGGAGGTATTTGAGAAAGAATATGGCGAGATCAAGGAAGCGCTCATGTCAGGAATCACAGACATCGAGTCCAAGAAAGCTGCGCACCAAAAAAAAGGAGAGCTGCACCGGAAGATCCTCTACCACCTGAACAAGCTCGTCACCGACGAGATCCTGAAGATCAGCAAGACAGAGGCAAAAGGGGAAAAGCATTTCATGCTCGCGCTCAGCCCTGGCGAGTATGTGATAGAAAAGCATCAGCGCAAAATCCTGATCTCAAAGCCAGAGATCCCCTCCATTCCTATCGATGCGTATGAGGAAAAGAAGATCATCAAGAAATTTGACAAGGAAAGCTGGGTGAGCAGGTTCAACGCGCTCCTGATCCAGCCCCACCAGCATCGGGACCTGGCCTATATATCCAATCTCATCAGCAAAGTCTTCTCCTATGTCAATGACGCCATCGGCATCTACGGGTTTGAACAATTCATCGAGAAGAACACGCCGGAAAGCATACAGAACTTCATCCACAAGCTCAGCATCGACTGCCAGGACTACAACAAGGAAGTCAGCATCATCATCGAGCTCAACCAGGTGAAGGACCAGTTCAAGATCATCGAGTTCCTTGAGACTTATGCACAGCTCAACCCTGACAAGATACACATCATCTTCTCCCTCGACTCTCAGGAGCTCCAGAAGAGCAGGAAGATCATCGAGACCGCAGTGCGGCTGTTCGCAAGCCAGAAAAGGAAAGTCAACATTGCAAACAGGCAGCTGCATAGCTCTCCCTACATCATCGGCAAGGCAGGCACCTACACGTTCAATGATGCTGAATGGGAGCTGCTGAGAAAAGAGAATATCCGGGAAGAGATGATGGTGTGCGGCCAGATCAGCCTGCTCATCGATGTTTTCCGTTTCTACAAGCACTACAGCTCTGCCCAGGAGTTCAGGAACATGATCATGAAAGCAGCCAAGACACTCCTGGTCTCAAACAGGATCCAGCGGACGAACGCGAGCCATTATTTCCTTGAGCTCAACCGGATCGTCGAGCCCTACGCGTCAGCATTCTATTTCCTCAGCCAGAACACCATACGGTTCTGGAACTATGACCTCGAGAGGCCAGAGCAGCAGCACTTCATCGAGCTCCTGGAAAGCTGCAAAGAAGAGGTCGAGAAGTTCTGCAGGACAGAAGAGACCATCTACAAGTCCTGCGGCATCCCCATCCGCTTCAGGATACACTTCAGCAGCAAGTTCAGCAGGTATGATCAGGAGATGTTCAGCCAAATGACCTATATCAAGAGCACGATCAGGAAAACAAAAGACCTGGAAAAAGAGACAATCACCCGCTTTATTGAGGAACGGGAGAAGCTGTTCAAGGTCTTCGGAGGCTGCGACCGGATGAGATTCTTCCGTACAGGAGAATACCGGATGGCAGACATCATCCACGAATTCAGCCACATCCTGAACAACCACGAGCTGGCATTCTTCTGCTATGACTTTTCAGATCGCAGAGGAGACCTGTCATTGCACCAGTTCATTGAATAACGAGGAAGAAGCATGGAGATCAACGAAGAGACCACATACAAGGCATGGAAAGAGGCATTGCGCCACATTGTCTCACAAGGAAAAACATTCACAGACCATGAAAACAGGAAATGCCGGGAAATCCTGAACCTCTTCCTCACTATCACCAGCCCGAAAGAGGACATCCTCATTCCTATTGAAACGCTCACCAAATTCGACAGGTGGGTCTACCCTTCCATCGAAGAGCTCTCCAACATCATCTTCACCAAGAAAAAGATCGCGACCATCCATTACACCTATGGATCACGGATATTCAACTTCCAGGACAAGATAAACCAGATCAACGAATTCATCATCCCCCTCCTGAAAGCAGACCCGAACTCCCGCAGGGCAGTCATCATGCTCTACGATCCAGTGACTGACTCCAAGACATTCAACAAGGAGATTCCCAGCCTGCTCTTCATCTATTTCAAGATCCAAGAGAAGAAGCTGCAGCTGATCGGATTCATCAGGAGCAATGACTTCTTCATCGGCTGGCCCACCAACATCTACCAGCTCTACAAACTCCAGGAACTTGTTGCCCAGGAATTGGGGATCGAACAGGGCAGCCTTACGACGATCAGCAATTCGGCGCACATATTCGAGGAATATATTGAACTGATCAATGAAGTGCTGAGATAGCAGATTTTCGACTCCAGCAGAGAATCGGCTTCATCCATTAATTCTTTTTTCTTGAATTTTTATTAAAAAATAGTCATATTGGCGGGCAGACGGACATTTTCCTCTGGGAAAATGTCCTGCGGGGCACCCCGGATGGGGCGTCCCCCGCCCCGCCTGCCGCCAACAAGAGAGTTCGTGGCAGCGCTCTCGCTAGGCTCGGTCCACCCCCACCAACCAAGATATCTTTCCAGAAATTCCTAGGCTCTAACCCACAGAGGAATGCCTTTCTCTCGTGCGATTTGTATGCCTACGATGATGCGCACATTGTAGGCAATGAAGCGCATCGCCATTTCTCGTCTTCGAGAATACCACGTGGTCGCGTAGAGCTGGTCGCCGTACCGGTTCTTCAGAGCACTAAAGACTGCCTCGACCTTATTTCTCTGATGGTATATTCCCTGGCAGAGTGTGCTAAACGCAGTCCACATTCTCTGCAGGTATGCCCACGTGTTCAAGCCTGAAGGCTTCGCGTTCTTCTTGAATGGGCTGAAGAACGCACCGCCTTTCCGTGCTACGTATGCTGCATTCTTTTTTCCGCTGTACCCTTTGTCGACGATGACAAGCCCGAGCTTGTCAAATGGCTTGAGCAGTTTCTTCAAGAAAGGCGAATCATTGCGCTGGGCATTCGAGATCCGAAAATTTACGATAAGCAAACTGCACAAGCTTACCGCGATGTGGATCTTGTCACAATCCTTCTTCCGAACGTGCTTCTTCGTCCTGATACAATACCAGATGCTCTTCCCCACCAGCCTGATGCCACTGGCATCAAGCAAGAAATCGATAGGTTTTTTAACCCACATGCTTACGAGCTTCTTGTTAAAAGATGCCAAGAAGCCAAGCGAGAAGACCTGCAAGTCATAATTGTTTACCGTGCTCTTGCATGGTAACGCCTTCAGGCCTAACGCGTCTATCAATCTCCTGTCTGTACGCATCTCAACTTCGTAATCAGCATACCTTTTACGAAGGAGCACACGAAGGATGCTCAGGACAAGAACTAACCGGTAATCATACGGCTTCCGTCCACGTCCATGATGCGCCATTTCTGGTAGGAGAAGCGCGCATGAAAGAAGCAATCCAAGCGCCTTCTCTAACAAGACTCGATTACGAATCGAGTCAATCTGTGGGTTGAGCCGAATATTCGGCTTGCCCATAGATTTTCATCCTAGAAGTAAGACTTTAATTAATTATTGGATGAAGCC
>JAZDID010000078.1:0-3527 GCA_043805315.1 Nanobdellota archaeon
ATGAGCTTTGGGTCAAACAAGCGAGTACGGGCAAGAGGCCAGAGACGGGGTTTTGGCAACCAAGGACGCTATTCCAGGCCCACAAAGCCGAAAATGACAGGAAAAAAGCTCTCCAAAAAGACTGACTTTCGCTTCACCTGCTCAGTCTGCAAGAAATCAAGCGCACAACGCTACGGCATCCGCGCAAAGAAAATCGAACTCATCTAGGTGCAACAATGGAAATCACCAACTCGACATTCATCAAGATCCGCTGCCCCAAATGCAAGAATGAGCAGATAACCTTCGGCAAATCAGCAACATACGTCAAATGCCTGGTCTGCGGAAAACCGCTCACAGACCCCACCGGAGGAAAAAGTCGGGTAAAAGCACGCGTCTTAGAAGTGCTGAACTAATACCTATGCGCTACCAGAGGGAAGGGTTTCCGGACGAGGACGACATTCTTCTCTGTACAGTCAAAAACGTGCAATACCACTCTGTCTTCGTCAGCCTCGACCATTATGGAGGAAAACAAGGCCTCATCCACATATCCGAAATCTCTCCAGGCCGCATCAGGAACATCCGTGATTTTGTCGTCGAAGGAAAAAAAATATTGTGCAAGGTCCTCAAGGTCGACCCGGCAAAAGGCCATATAGACCTTTCGCTTCGCAGGGTCAATGAATCACAAAAGCGCCTGATCAATGACAAGATCAAGCAAGAGCAGCGTGCAGAGAACATCATCGACGTCTTTGCAGAACAGCAAAAAATCAACAAGGACGAAGCATATGCGCTGATTGCAAAGCCCATACTTGAGGAATACATCTTCCTCCATGAAGCATTCAATGATGTCGTCGAAAACGCCCTTGACCTGGAAAAATACAACTATAAAAAAGAATTCATCGCCCCCCTCATCAAGCTCATCAAAGAGAAAATCACACCCCCAGAATATGAGCACGGCGGGATCTTGACCATCAAAATATACTCAGAAGACGGCATCGATTGCGTCAAAGAGGCGCTCCAGAGGGCGGCGCAGGTAGACAAGAAAATCACCCTCAAATACAGCGGCGGAGGAACATACTCCATAAAAGCAATCTCCCGCGACAGCAAAGAAGCAGAGCAGATCGTCACAAAGGCAGTAGAGGAGTGCAGGAAATACGTCGAAGGAAAGAAAGGAGTCTTCGAATTCGCATGAAAATCCTCAAATGCCCATCTTGCCAAAGCTATGGATTGCAGAGTTCCTGCTCTTGCGGAGGCGAACGAATCGCCCCAAAGCCTCCGAAATACAGCCCTGAAGACAAATACGCAAAATACCGACGGATGTGGAAGCATGACCTGGACCATCACGACCCATAAGACGATCATTACAAAAAATGCAATCCTTATCGAAGGACTCCCCGGCATAGGCAATGTCGGAAAGATAGCAATCGACATACTCATCGATGAGATCAAAGCAGAAAAAATACTTGATTTCTTCTCCCACGACCTTCCCAATTCGGTCTTTGTGAATGAAAACAATCTCGTCGACCTCCCCAAGATCGAACTCTATCACAAGAGGATCAAAGGACAAGACTTCCTCTTCCTTGCAGGAGATGTCCAACCGACAGATGAGAACGCATCATATTCCTTCGCTGAAGCGATTCTGGACGTTGCCAAAAAATACGATGGGAAATCCATCGTCACCCTCGGCGGCATCGGCCTCCCAGAAATTCCCCAGCACCCGAAAGTGTATTGCACAGGAAACGCGAAGAAAGCAGTTTCCGCGTTCAAGGACTGCGACACCCACATGAACATCTATGGCGTCGTCGGGCCAATCATCGGCATCTCCGGATTGCTCCTCGGTCTTGGAAAAAGGAGAAATATCCCTGCAGCAGCGCTCCTTGCAGAGACCTACGGCCATCCTGTCTACATAGGGCTTCCTGGCGCACGGCAGCTCCTCTCAGTCCTCATCAAGAGATATGGCTTTTCGCTCTCGCTTGCCGAACTTGACCAGGAGATCAAGGCGCTTGAGAAAAACATGCCGCGAAAACCAGACGGCAAACAGCCGATAGTCAAGAAATACCTCAAGTACAAGGAGACGAACTATATTGGCTGACTGAACCAAGAACGCAGCTAACAGCCACAGCAATCTGAACCCAGCTGACCGTATGGATTCATTCTCAAGAAAATTATTCTATTAAACATGACGAGTTGCTGCAGAAACTGTACACCGTGCTCTGACCGCTGTTAGCTGCGAGTAGTAACATCAATTTATATACGAAGAGGCTGCTAAAACAGGCATGAGGACGCGGGCGCAAGTCAGTATGGAGTATCTTTTGATCGTAGGGTTTGCATTCCTCCTCCTTGTCCCGCTCATCATCATCTATTACACCTCGCAGCAGGACCTCAATGACAAGATATCCAGCTCTCAGGCAGACAAGATCGCAAATGAGATCGCAGATGCGGCAGACCAAGTCTATTTCCAGGGGCCGCCGACCAAGAAGACATTCAAGGTCTACATGCCAGACGACGTCAAAGAGGTCATCATCGCGGACAACTATGTCAAGATCAACCTCAAGACATTCCAGGGAACCCCGCGCTCATCTGTCACCAACCTCACAGGGACAATCTCTGCGTATGGAGGACTACACATCATCAAGGTCAAGGCGATTGAGGGAGGAGTCAACATCACTGACGAAGACGAATGACCCGCGGACAAATCTCCTTCGAATTCATCATGATGCTTGGCATGGGCATGATCATGATGATTCTCTTTGTCGCAGTCCTCAACACCATCCTTAAGGACAAGAATGAGGAAGTCCAGGAAGAATTGTTCCTCGACCTTGGCAAATCCATCCAGCAAGAGGTGCTCGTCGCAAACGCAGTGGAAGAAGGATATGCCCGGACATTCTTCATACCGCCCGCAGAATTCAACATGTCCTATGAGCGACATCCGTACACGGTCAACAATACCAATGACACGGTCATCATCACCAACAACGAAAATACCTACGAGTTCACTATTCCACTAATCGAAGGCAACTTTCATATCGGAGAGAACCTGATCCAAAAAATAAACGGGAAGATCTATGCCAACACGTAAAGGACAGACCTGGTCCATAGATTACACTATCGGACTACTCTTGTTCCTCTTTGCCATCGTGATCGGCCTCAAGATCATCTTCAACACCTTCCAAGACCCAACGTATGAATACCTGGGCAAGAATGCATACACGCTCATGGACCAATTCACGAGCGAAGGCTACCCTTACTCGTGGACAAAAGATGATGTCCTTCGCATCGGCCTCACCACAAAGAACACCGTCAACATCACCAAGCTCAACACGCTGTATGGCATGGACCCGCAAGCGACGAGAAAATACCTGCCGACGAGAAATACGTATTACCTTTTCCTTGAAGACAAGGACTTTGGCATCATCTACTATAACGCAACCTGCGGCTATGGCACGACAGACATCACCAACAACGGGACGCTCACCTATCATGCTGTCGCCTACTACACCTCCCAAGCAACAGAGGCAAACCTCCTTCCTCTCGCGAGCAGTACCTATGCT
>JAZDID010000079.1:0-11495 GCA_043805315.1 Nanobdellota archaeon
ACAACAACATCTTTACCGGTGGCTTCCCTGGCTATCATGTTCATGACGAAGATGGTTGGAACTACTGGAACATCTCAAAGACCCCGGGCATGAATATTATCGGAGGACCGTTCATTAGCGGGAACTATTGGAGCGGTTACATGGGCACAGACAATGATAGGGACGGCATCGGCGATACCCTTGTGCCTTACAGCGGCAACGGATACATCGAGAGTGGAGGAGATTTCACCCCCTTGGTTATCATGCCACTCAATCATCCACCCGTGCTCAATCCGATCGGGAACAAAGAGGTTAGAGAAGGGCAGACCCTCAGGATCAACCTCCCAGCAACAGATGAAGACAATGACCCAATCCACTTTTCCACAGATGCCGTTAGTGTGCTGCCCTCCCTAGAACATTATTCATTTGACAATGCAACCGGCCAATTTGTCTGGAGGCCAAATATGAATGACGCAGGAGCATACAACATAACATTCATAGCATCAGATGGAATCGCCAATGACAATGAGACCATTACAATTATGGTAAGAAATGTGACATTCTTCCCAAAACCAGCAGTTGCCGAATAATTCTATCCTCATGAATTAGAGGAGAGATATTCCGAAACCCATGAAACTGTCGGTCATTATTCATTTGAAGAAATCAGAAAAAAAACTGTTATAAAAAGGAAATATGCCCCGTACGGGATTCGAACCCATGTCCCAGGATCGAAAATCCTGAATGATTGGTCGAAAAACAGAGTTTTTGATGCTGCAAAAATCCCTGATTTTTGATTGACCGGACTACACCAACGGGGCGTGCGTCTTGAGGAATTTCAATAATTTATAAATCTTTGGATAAATCTCTTTGATTGAATACTTACTCTTTTCTTGCCGAGATAAACCAGTCGTACAGCTTCGGCATGCCCTCGAATTCCTTGGCTTCGTCGTCTTCGCACATGCTCCAGGGATAGTAGACTTTCTGTATCCTGATGTCCTGGAACCCGTGCATCCTGAACCTGTGCTCGAGCTCGAAGTTGTAAAAGTGCTTCTGTTTGCCCTTGTTCTCGTAGAATCCGAGCGCGAAGTCGTATTTCCTGATGTGCATGATCATGCGTGTCCGCGAGATGGCCTTGTGCTCGTCATGCGTCTTCTGGTATTCACGCTCGAATGTGAGCATTGCACGGTAGATTTCAGAGTCCATAGAGGGGAAGATTCCCAAGAACATCCCCTTGCTTTTGAGCACTGCGGCGAGCTCGCTGAAAATCTTGTCGATGTCGACCAATGACGGCGTGACGATTGAGTTCACGGCGACCGCAAGCTGGAACTTGTCATGGAACCGTGCCATGTCCCGGATGTCCTGCAGGAAAAATATGACATTGCGGAGTTCCCTGCATTTTTCGCCTGCGATCTCGATCATCTTTGGCGAGAAATCGACGGCAGTGACCTGCTTGAATCTCTGGGAGAGGAAGGGCTCAAGGTTGCCGATGCCGCATCCTAAGTCGATGACATTCTTCTTTTTGCTCTCGACAACCTTTTCTATCTCTTCATAGAGGGGATTCTGCACACCCTGAGAGAACGGGCTGGAGATCTCGTCAAAATAGTGCGGGGCAATCCTGTCCCAATCCACACTTTCCATAGACCAGTATACACTTTTAGTATTTATAAATGTTGCGCTTTTTATCGTCGCATGTTGTTGCGGTTAATTTCACAAAATATTTAAGGGGGACGGATTTGTGGGGTGAAATCAGAGGTACGTGGCTATGCAAGAAAAAAGGAAATATGCTGTCTTCGTGTTCCTGCTCATCTCACTCATTCCTCTTCTTGTCCTCGCATGCTCGAAAAACGACAATTCAGGCCTCATCTTCGCGCCAGAGCCAGGACATGAGTTCATCCCGCAGAACTATACTGCAGACGGCAGGCTGATCATCTACGAGTTCTCTGATTTCCAGTGCCCTGCGTGCGGCGCTGCCTTCCAAACAGTCCAGCGGATCAAGCTTGACTATGCAGGAAGGATCCAGTTCATCTACAAGCATTTTCCCCTCGTGAATATCCATGAGAATGCCTTCCGTGCAGCCATTGCAGCAGAGTGCGCCAGGGACCAAGACAGGTTTGAGGAGTACCATAATGTCCTGTTCCAGAACCAGCAGAACCTCAAGGAGAAATCATTGCAGAACTATGCGAGGAACTTCGGCATGGACATGAATGCATTCAACAGCTGTCTTGCCAGCAAGGAAACATTGCCCAGGATCCAGAATGATGTCTATGACAGCTTTGCCGCAGGCATAGGCGCAACTCCCTCGTTCATCATCGCAGGGGAGAAATACGAAGGCGCGCTCACCTACGGACAGATGAAGGCTGCGATCGATGCGAAATTGGGACCATAATAGAAATTTCTTTGGCATTGTCATCTATTTTTTAGTAAAGATTTTTTTGTCTCCTTCAAAAAAATCCCAAATTATTTAAATAAGCGCGCCAAGGGTTCTATTCAGGAACGATAGAGAGGGAGAGCGTGCACAAGCGCATTCTGCAGATCAACGCGGCATCATGCCGCCATGAAGTGGTTGAAAAGGATGACCCTGATGTCGTCGGTATCCTGGATTATGCAGTCAGGGAGCATCTCAGGGAGAAGACGTATGCCTTGAGCCTGTTTGACGAGGGGAATGCCTTCCTCCTGGGAATAGGACCTCTTGTCCAGGCGCAGGATAGCAGCAGGTCGCTCGTCTGCATGACCAGGTCTCCGACAGCGCACGCCCTTTCCTGCACAGCGCTTTCAGAGGCAGGATTGCTCCTGCATGGCGCAGGGTTTGACGCTGTTAAGATCACCGGAAGGGCTAAAGTGCTCTCTATCCTCCTGATCAGGAACTTCGACCAGTATCTTGAGGCCAGGCTTATCCCTCTTGAGCGCCAGCAGCTATTTGAGATATATGATTCTCTTCCTGGCGGAGTGGAATCATTTGACAGCTACCTTGCTCGCACGTATGGATCTGCATTCAACCATCGCACGACCGCGGAGTTCCAGCTGCTCTGTTGCGGGCCTGCAGCATTTCTTACGCATATGGGATCATTGCACACTGCAACTGTATCTGCACTATCTGAAGGCAGGATTCAGTTCCAGAACAAATCCCAGACAGCCAGCGGCGGGTTTGGCTCGGCCTTGGTCCAGGGGCACAATGTCTGCGCAGTGCTCTTCTCAGGAAATGTCCATGAGCGCAATATCCCACGGTCTGCAAGGTCTGCTGAAACAGCGTTCACAAATGGCCAAAGAACTGTGATGAGACCTGTTATAGAGAGACCTATTATAGATAGAACAGTTGGGAACTTCGGGCTTGATTCTGAAGACGCAGAGCATATTTATTCCTTTGTCAAGGACAGCCTGAGCCATGGCTTGTTGAATCAGAAAGACATTGGCATGAAAATCCCTGAGCTGAAGAACACAGCAGCAGGGGATTCCCTCAAGGCATCTCTTCTGAGAGATATCACATACGGCAGGACTGGTTTTGGACGGGTGTTTCAGCATGGGTTGCGCCAGGCAGTGAAGGAACTCTCAGCAGCGCATAGGGAACAGGAGAAGGAAAAGAATATGAGTTTTTATGACCTCGCATGGTATATGCCGTTCGGGAAATCAGGTTACATGCTCTATTCCAGCAAGGGATCTTTTTCTCCTCTCTTCCCTCTTCTCATGAATACAGGCAATTCCCGCATCGCCCATAGCCAGGGAATGCTCCATGATCCGAGAAAGCTCGGAAAGCGCATGGCTGAGCGCTATCTGACTGAGCTGTTCGCGCTGAACATGGGATTGCTTGACCAGCCTTCCCAAGAGAAGGTCTCTCAAGAGCTCTCGAAAAGTATTGATCAGGACTGTGCAGAGTATAGTGTGCTGACTAAGAAGACTGCTCAGCTTTTTCATGACTACAATGCCAAGGCAGGGGCTCTCCCTATCTTCTGGGAATCTGCGAACATGCCTGAGCTCGTCATGCAGCAGCTGGAAGAAGCGCGCTTTGCCGGCTTTCCTGACCCTCACCTGCAGAGGTGGCTGACTGCATTCAGGAAGAACAAGATCGCTGCAGGACATGATTATTTTTATGAGATGATGAGCGGAGCAGAGAAAGCTATCCTCTAACGAAAGCGGCCAGCTATGACCATATAATCCTACAGGTAATCGGGCAATTTCGGAAAGTCTTCCGGTTCAGATCAAGCCGCATCTCTGCAGCAGCGGCAGGTCATGCGCGCGCTAGCTCCGCACCTCGAACTTGATGATCGGCATCTGGCCTATCCAGACTGTCTTGCCTTTCTTCATGATGCCGGGTGTGTAGATGTTGTTGTAGAGGTAGAAGTCTCCCTTGAATTCCCCTTGTATCTTAGCCTCGAGCTCTGGCGTGAATGCCTTGTCATAATAGCTCATCAGGAAGTCATAAGCAGAAAAGGAGTGCGCCATGAAGTCTCCGTGGATGAGCGTGATGTTCTTCTCAGGGACTGTTTTTCTCGCGAGGATAATCTTCTGCAGCCGTGTGCTCTCTGCATAGAGCTCGTCATCCATCTCGATTCCTGACGCTTTCGTGAACAGCGAGGCGATGAAGACCATCCTGCCGTCGCCTGACCCGAGGTCCAGGAAATGCCGGTATTGTTCAAGGTGGATCTTCTGGAAGAAATCGAATAGGTCGTAGGCATTGGAGGTTCCCCAATAGCCAAGCCCTGTCTTGCGGAAAAGGCTTTTCCCCTGGGATTTCATCTCCTTCTCAAAGTCTGCAAGGACCTCTTTCACGAGAAGGAACCTGATGAACAGGGGAGAGTCAGCCATCGGCACTGGCATTGATGTCCTCATACGAGTCTTTCGCGTCATTCTGGAGTATGTATGCGCCCTGCTCTTCGGGCGCACTGGCGTGCTGGTTGTCCGGAACCTTGTCTTGGTCTTCCTTGACCGTGCTGCCGGTAATAGAGGATTCACGAATCCTGCTTTCTTCCCTCCAGACGATGATCACTAGAGAGGATGCGACGATGATGAACAGAAACACGAGGACCAGGCCGCGCCGCACTCGAAACGTGGGGGTGAATCCATTCCCTGCTTGGTCTGCACTTTCCGCAGTCATGCAAAGATTAAGAGCATTGTATTATATATATTTATTTGTTTTGGCGCTTTTTAATCTATTGGAGAGAAAAATTTATATAGTTGTCTTTCCAGGAATGCTTCATTAAAATCATGCGAGGAGGATAATCATGAAAAAAACATTATTTCTTGTGGGAATGAGCATGCTGGTGGCAATGCTGGTGCTGTCCATGGTGGCTGCAGTGCAGACTCAGCAGAAGACGTATTGGTATAACACATACTTTTCCAATAAGTACAACAAGAGCATGAACAAGCCTGTTCCGACGCAAGCTATGACAGGCCATGCAGTCTTTGCTGTAGGGTCAAGCATGTTCCCTACTAAGGTGAACGTGGTCACGGTGCCTCCTGACGCAACACTGTATATCGATGATCGCGTGGTCGGTAACACTCCGATGATTACCGAGGTTGATCCAGGGCTGCATAAGGTGACTATCAAGAAAGCAGGGTATGTACCTTTTGAGGCAAAGTATAGGTTCCTGCTCAGAGATACTGCCCGCATCAAAGTGAAGCTGACCCAGTTCAAGGCCAAGCAGGCTGTTGCAGACTGAGAATTTCCGTTTTATTATTTTCTTTTTTTCATTTTCGTTTTTTTCTGCAAGAAAGGTATTTGTTTAGCCCCCTAAGGTCGAAATCCCTGCGATTACCGACGCTGGCGCGTTGCGAGGGGATGCTCCCTACGGGAACGCAGCGCCTACTGACACACCGTCGAGGATTTCGAAGGTGCTAAACAAATACCAAGAAAGAATGCGCGTTATATGCACTGTAGAAAAAGAGCTGTCTACTCGAAGGGCACTTCGCTCCAGAGCTTCCACTCATTGCTCGGGCTGTAGGCGCCGACGATGTAGTTGGGCGGTGCTCCGTAGCCGAAATGCGCACCCTGTATTTGTGCGAATGTTGTCGCAGGCCGCGCTGCAGTGTAGATCGGGCTGCCGAAGTAGGAGAATGTGTCTGGGACGCTGGTGATCGGGTTGAAGCTGCCGACTTCGATGATGAAGTCCTTCATTCCCTGGTCCTCCAGCCGCTTCATGAATGCCTTGACTGGCACGTTTCCCTGTCCTGGAGTCAGGTGCTCGTCGTCATAGCCCATGTTGTCGCTGACATGGATGTGCCCGACGATCTTGTCCTTGACAAGCTTCTCGGTCTCTTTCAGGAGCCATTCGTTGAACCGCTTGTCCTGGCTTTCGATGCTCTCGTTGGGGTATGCTTTCTGGAAGTGCTGGCGCCACATGTTCATGTGCCCGACGTCAAGGGTTGCCTTGATGTGCTTCTCAGCCAGCTTCTTGGCCTCTTCTTCCCCATACCGCACTGCCATCTTGGTGACAAATGCCTTGCGCGACTCATCGATGATTTTCCTGAGCTCTGCAGGATGGCTGCCGTACTGGGCAGTGAAGACGTTCTCCGGAGCGACATACAGGGGGTCTTTGAGGTGCTTCTGCTCTGTCTTCTGCATGGCAAAGATCGCTGCCTCGGCGACAGTATCTGCTGTTTTCTTTATGCCGACCTCTTCTACAGGTTTTGCGTGCTCGAGCATTGCCTGGTGTATGCGTGCCTGGACATCTGCTGCAGCGCTCGCCTCATGGGTGTATCTCATATGGTTTTCCATGTCTTTCATAATTTCTTTTAGCCATTGGGAGGGAAGCTTATTTTCAGCAGGAACATACTTGTTGATGATCGGGTAACGATTAAATCCCTCTTGTTCCATGATTTTCCATTGCTCTTCTTTTGTTGAGTAACTTTCTTCAATCTTCTTGGCGAATTCCAGCGCTTGTTTTGCCGCATCAAAGGTTTTTTTGAATTCATCGTAGTTCAGGCCGTGGAACAATGAGGACCCTTTCGCCTGCAGCATCTGGTTCTCGAAATGGTTCCTGACGAAAAATTGCTCTGGCTTGTACTCTGTGCTGTATTTTTCATTAAACCGAGTCGTCTTGTTCACCAAGTCTTCCCATTTGACTGGCTGGACTTTGAATTGGGTTTTTTTCTGGTCCCATTCCGGGACGCGTTGGAACAGGCTTTCAGGGTTTCTCGGGTCTATGAACTTGCCATGGACATCAATCCAATCGTCCCCATGCATGGTTTTCCCATCTTTATCAATGAACATCCCGTCTGATGTCTGCTGGAATCCAAATTCTTTCGCCCTATCTTTGGCAGTCCAATACACTGGTTCGAACAGCTCCTGGTCCTTGCTGATTGTTCCGACAAACCTTCCTGTCCGGTCATCAACCACATACAGCGTCGCCTTCTTCCCTTCCTCAGGATAGCCCATGAACTGCTTCTGGCCTTCACCGACTTCTTTGTTCCATGCACTCTCTGAGATCGGCCGCTGCCATTCGCCCGTGTGCACGACAATCGCGCCTCCTTGGGTGACGTCTGCTGCGAAGTCGATTGCCTTCTTGATCTCCTTGAGCCCTTCTGCACGCTGTTGGTCGTCGAATCCTTCCCTGCCGAGGCCTGAAAGCCCCTGCACTGCCACAGAGGCATGCACTGAGGTCTTGATCTTGTTGAGGTCTGCGAGCGCTTTCATGTCCTCGCGCTCGAGCTTGCCAAAGCTTTCTGGCGTAGGGCGTTCCTTGTTGCCTTTCTGTGCGCCGAAGAATTCGAACTCGATCTTGCCGATACCTTCGCGTATCCTTGCATTGAGTGCGTGGAGCTGGTGCTGGAACGGGTTCAGGCTGGTTCCTAAATTCTCAGGCCCGAGGCTCGTCTTGAACTCCTCGAGCTCTTTGGGGATGTCTGTCCTCGGCGTTGCTGTTATAGACGGAAGCTCTCCGTACTTGTCCAGGGCGTGATAGTAATTGTCGACGAATTGCATGATCAATGAGTTTCCTGATTTATTCTTCTTTCCTGATTTTTGTTGTTTTTAAATGTTTTTATTACGTTTTTGGGTAATTTGGTATGCGTTTCATTATTGCGAGTGGGACACAAGTGCGCCGTTTGTGGCGGTGCTACGCAAGTTTTTGCCAAAAACTTGACAAAAAGCATTAGGAGTGAGACGTAAAAAGACATGAGTTCCCTTTTTAGCCTCACTTCCATGGAAGCAAACCGCACATCCTTATATCGCACGCCACCACGGCGCAGACGCGCCTGGGGACGCGCCCTCCGGGCTGGCGCGTAGGACAAAAACTGCTTCTTTCGAATTGCTTCTTGAACGCAGTTTTTGTCCGTCTGCCGCCGTGCTGGTGGCGTGCGGCATCATCATACCAAGGATATTTTTCAGTTCCATTGTGCAAACAATATCATACATCTCAGTATTAATTCATCAGCATTTAAAACGATTTCACAAAAGAAAAAGCCTTGTCTGCGACAAAAAAATCATACTTCTTATTTTTGCGCAATCATACTGTTTACTCATGCTTTTTCCGCAGCCGGACATAGTTGTCGATCTGGCCCAGGATGTCTTCTGCACGGTGCACATAGTCAAAGGGGTCTTTCTGCGTGAGGTAATCCTCGTCTGAGACGTAGCGCTCGGCTTTTTTCCTGACTGATTCCATGAACTCGCGCTCTTGGCTCGTGATGTACTCGCCTCCTGCTGCCTTGTTCCTGATCTCAGCGAGCTGGCCATAGACATTGTAATTGGTGAGCTTGTAGATGTTTGCCTCTTCTCCCTTGAGCTCGTCTGTCAGATAGATGATGTTCTTGCCAGCCTCTTCGGGTGACCTGAGGCGTTCTTTTGCCAGCCGCTCTTCCAAAGAGCCTGCTGCGGCGAGCTCTTCCAGTTCCTTCTGCAGCCCTGCCCTCTGCGCTTTTAATTTTGCCAGCTCTTCTGCATCATGGCGCTCCTGCTCTTCTGTCCTTCTCTTTTCTTTCTGCGCAATCTGCTCGATGTTCTGCCTGATCTCGACATCAGTCTTTTCCAGCTCTGTCTCCTTCTTCCTGATGAGATCCTTGAGCTCGTTCTCCTCCTTTTTTTTCAGCTCCTTGAGCCTGCGCAGCCGCTCGAGCTCCTGGAAGTTTGCAGTGAAGTCGACCATGAGATGACATAAATGCATTTTGTATATAAATGTTTAGCTGTGAAGAACAACTCAAAAATATCACCACTACACAATAGCTAAAATCGATAGATTTAAAAAGGAGTGTTTGCTCCTTCCCATGTTTATCGGAGGAAAAATGGAAACTCGAAAGCAGAAGACACTCACAGAAAGGCTTTTCAGCCACAGGGTCATTCATTCACTTGTCGGAATCAGTACAGTGCTCACCTTGGCAGCATGTACAGGTATTGGCAATTCCGAGAAAATACAGGAAGCCTACCAGCAAGGGCGTGTGGACGGCAGGGTTGCTGAGCGCATGGAGCAGCAGTTTGATGTCCTGTACAGGGAATTTAATGATCAGTATGGAGGAGACTTCCCTATCACTTCGAAAAACAGATATGCTGAGCTGAGGGCTGCATATTTCAATGGTGTGATTGCAGAAACTCCAGACAGCGCCTACAGTATGGAGCTTTCTCATCTTGCATTACAGGGAAAAGTTGCAAAGGCAAAAGCTGAATTTTCAGCACGCTATGTGGAAGGCATTGAGACAACGGTCAAATGAGAAGGCAAGCAATAGTTTATATGCATCACGGCGCGAACATCCCATGCGACTTCTTGTAGTTCTTGTAGATCTGGTACATGCTTTTCTCTGCTGCTGAGGCAGCAGTGACAGAATCCTCGCTGCTGCTGCCGCTGCTTTTTCCTTTCTCGAACTTGAATGAGAACAATGGGCCGAAGAGCTCTCCGAATCCCTTGAACAGGGCGATGAAGGGGTCTCCTGCAGAGAAGCCAGTCATCTCTGTGATGATCTCTTTCTTCTTGTCCTTGTTCTTCTCCTCGTCCTCGATCTCTCCTGCCTCTGCGAGATAGATCTGGATCTCTTCTGAGAAGCTGTCCATGGCATCCTTGAGGTCCTTGTCAATCAGCCCCAATAGTTCCAGCTCTTCATCCTCTTTCATCCGCTTATAATTCTCGATCTGGCTTGTTGTCCAGCCATACGCGCGCAAGGTGATCTCGATCCTGCCGACATGGACCGGGCCTTGCTGGTATTCCACCCTGAACTGCATTGCCGGCCGCGTCCTGTACTTGAACGTCCCTATGATGACCTGCCACACATCTCCCTTGTGCGGTTTTTTCGCGAGGATCTCGATCTCAGTCATGCTGCTCTCAAACGCGCTGATCAGGTCAGGGCTCTCGAGCTGCTGCTGGTTCATCGTGAGCCGTTTTACAGTTTTCAGATAGGGCTTGACCCAGGAAATGTACATCTTGACAATATGCCAGTGCTGCCTGAGGTATTTGAGCGTGAATCGTTTTCTGTTCTTGAGCTCCTCATGCGTTTTTTCTGTCCAGGTGACATACTGGTATAATTTCCGTTTCAGGATGTTCTTGACCTGCGGGTTCCAGCGCATGCTGTCCACAGTGCTGTCGATGTCGCTCGTGCTGTACACATGCGTGTTGAAGAAGAGGTCAGGAAGGATAGTGAATCCCACTTGCTGCGAAAGCCCGTAGACAGATGCAGGGTTCTTGGAGCCGCCTTCTGCAAAGTCGATGAACAGGCCTTTCAGGGTGACGTCTGCTGCCTTGCTCCTCTTGGCCCTGTCAGAGGGGTTCCACTCATTGTAGGGAATGAGCCGTTCGTCAAGTATCCTGAGCTCCCGGATCAAGGGGAAGAAATCCTTGGTCAATTTTCCTATGGTTGCGAGGTATTGGCTTGCCCTGTCCTGCTGGATCCCGAGTTTCTGGGCTGACTGGCCGAAGAACGCGCTGTTCTCAGCTGCAGAGAAGATGTCTGTGATCTTGTCGATGTATGGGAATGCCTGGTCCTGGCGCATGTGGCCGAGCACCCAATAGTATGATTCCTCGATTGAGGCGCTGAATGATTCCAGTATCACGCGAAATCTCTTGTAGCAGCCAGGATAGCCGGTCTCGTAGTACTGCGCGCCCTTATTTATCCCGGGCATGACATTGACCTCTTCAGCGATCTCCTCGTCAGCATGGCTTGCCTTGTATCCTTCCTTGGCGCGGAAGATCTTTTTCTTCTCGTCAAAGGTGTACATCGGCTTGAATCCTTTCCTGATAAAGCCGTATTTGACCAATCGTTGGCTTTGGTTGAGTTCTGGCATGGTATTCTTACAACTATTTTTGTACTTATGAAATCTTTTGTTTTTATATTTATCCTTTTGGTGAAGTGAGAAATGATGAAGTTGGAAAGAAAGGAGAGCGCAATATTCTTTTGTGAGCTGAGCACGCCACCACCATGGCGGCAGACGGATTTTCTGCAGAAAATCCTATTCGGCACCCCGAAGGGGGCAACCCCTCATCCTTGCCCACATTTTTTAGCAAGTGCTGCTCCTTGTTTGAGTGTGAGGAAGAATTTCCATCCTTCCCAGAGTGATTGCCAGCCTGGATTTCCGTCGCTTTTGCGATTGAGAAATCCGCCCATTT
>JAZDID010000080.1:0-22920 GCA_043805315.1 Nanobdellota archaeon
CGCCGTGGTGGCGTGCGCAATAAACCCTAACCTTTGGTGATTTTAACAGAAATCACTTGAACTCCTTCTTTATGAGCCCTCTCATGAGCTGCTCAACCTTGGCACTCATATTATAGCCTTTTTCCCTGCAGAATTTCTTAAAGGCTGAGGCTGTATGCTTATCTATGGTGAAGTTCAATCTCGTCTTCGTCCGTATCTTCTTTGTCTTCTCAAATTCGATGAGCGTGTCAAATACTTCTTTGTCCCTCTCACTAACCTTTTTGGCAATTTCAATGAACTTTGATGGCATCTTTGATCAACTCCTCTGTTCTGGCAATGCTCGTGATTTTCTTCAGGATGACTTTCTTGATAAGCTTGATGACCTTGTCTTCATACGTGGCATGTCCCTCATATTCAGCATAGGCGATGATGAGCAGGGCAGCTGTCCTCTTGTTTCCCTCCTCAAAAACATGATCCAGGAGTATCGCGCGGACAATCCATGCCAACGCCTTTGTCCAATTCTGCGTTTTCCTGGCATAATCCAGCGCAAAATCAAGGCTTGCCTCATTCAGCAGGTTTCCGTCGTCAAACAGCTGATTCAGGGATATGATGTCTTTCCTCGTCAGTGCGAATCTCATTTTAAGTGTGTATTTGTGTGTATAAATGTGTATCGATATTTAAATGTTTCGGTTCTGAAAATCAGGAAAGAGAATAAAGTCCCACAATGAATGAATTCAATCAGAGGATACCAGTTCTCTTCGATAGAAATACTTGAAATTTTCTTAATAATTCCTAAAATTGAACGAGAATTTAAAAAAGAATCAATATTTTTTAAGATAATATCCTAAGAAACCCAAAGCAGCTCCTATTTGATCCAAGTGGCCATACGCATAGTCTGAATGAGTAAGCCCTTTCACAGCGTCGGGAATAGCGGTCTTGATATACGGGAGATGATCCAAGACCTCTCCGGCGAGCGCAGCAACTCCAACTGTAAAGCTTAATTCAACAATTGTCTGTAGAGGTTTGGATAGTGCTCCTTGAATATAGAATCGTGCAAAACCGCGCTCTTTCAGTTTCTGTACTTGACTTTTAGTAAGATTTTCGACGGCTATATCTGTTAATGATGAGGACATTTTGTTAAGGAAATATCAATTTTGAATAACAGGAGTTGAACTGCATTTATAAATCTTTTCTAGTAAACTACTCGAGAGTAAAAAAATTCAGAAATTCTTCCCTTTCTTGATCATATAGGGCTCTGTGTTGAAGAACTCGTCCAGGGTCGTGTTCGAGACCATGGCTTCAAAGCTTATTTTCCTAGATTTTGAACTCATTTTTATAAATTAGTATAGAAATATGTATATAGGTATATTTAAATATTGTGGTGGTGGAGAATATAATGCCAGGCCAAATTGTAGAAACAATACATAAAGATATCAGGAATTAACAACTGCATTTTCATAAAACTTTTTCTGCTCAGCCTCCTGCGCATTGAGCAGGTGGTATCTCATGAAGAGCGGATGGAGCTGCGCTGAGTTAATCACTCCAGAAAGGTCATGCTTCTCTGGCGAGAGGAAGAACGGGTGCATTTGCTCTCCTCCAGCAGAGCCGTGGCTGCCGAAATGGTTGATGAATGAGATGACATTGCCCTTGGAATAATCGCCGAAGATGATGAGGTCGCCGGAGTTCTCCATCTGGCCGAAGTAGCGGAGCTGCCGGGTCAGGGTGAATTCGTCGCCGTAATTGCGCAGGAAGCGCTCTCCTATGAAATGATGGTCAGCGTCGCCTGTGCCGATGTATGCTGTGCCATCCCTGCTGATCACTTTCACATAATCCCCTTCCTTGCCAAAGACAAAGCCAATGCCCGGATGGCTCCTCAGGGTGTCCAGGAACCCTGGATAGTGGCGCTCGACCTCGCTCATGTCCGCCTTCTCATCCGTGAAGGTGAAGTACAGGTTTGCCATGGGATCGCTCACCTCGAGAAAGTATGGATGGGAATTCCAGTGCAGTTGCTGATGCAATGATTTGAAAGACTTGGAGAAAAGATAGTGATAGGCATGCTCGAGGTTGACAAGCGGCTTGAGAAAGAATTGATCCACAATGTCTGCCTGCTGGTGCTTTTTCCTGAAATACCGGTCACGGGCATGCCTGTAGTGGCCAAGCTCCTGCCTGACGAACTGCTTGAAGCCGATCCCGTAGAGCTGCCTGAACGGCACTGATTCTGTATGGCCATGGTCAGAGAGAATATAGATGTCATAGTCCTGCTTCTGCGCAAAGATCCTTGCCATTTTCTTGTCGATCGAAGCCAATGCCTCATATGCAGCAGGCGAGCTCGGGCCTTGATGGTGGCTGCATTCATCATAGCCATTGAAGGTAACGTACAGATAGGGAGTCTTTTTCCTCATCTCCTTGATCATCGCCTTGGTCTCAAGCTCCTCAAAGAACACGCTGGAGAAAAAGCTCGTGACATTGTACTTGAAATCAGACGGGTTCGCGAGATGCTCGACCTTGTTCCAGAAATTCTCATAAAGGTACTGGAGGTAGGTCGCGCCATGCAAAATCCCACGAGAAGCAACTGCTGCAAGCACTCGCGGATAGAGGAGGAAGAGGAAGATATCGAACTGTGCCAGGAAGGCTTTCGGATCCTTCTGGTAGAGCATGCTATTCGTGAGCCGTGATTCATCCGCTCCGCCAGAGAAGAGGTTGACAATGCTCCTGCCATCCTTCAAAATCCCCTGATACTTGCTCAGATAGGTGAGCTCGATGAGCCGTGTCTTGAGCGGGTTGTTCACTGAGAACTGCTTGCGCAGCTTCTTGTCCACAAACCGGAATCCCGGGATATGCTCGTTATGCCCAAACATCAATCCTGCCTGGGCAAAGGGCGTGTTGGAAGGAAGGCCGCAATTATACCGGTGCAGGTGGCGCTCCTTGATGAGCATGGATAGTGCTGGGCAATAGCCCTTATGGCAGGCGTCGAGGAGGCGGTCATGCGAGAGCCCGTCGATCTGGATGACAAGGAATTTTTTCATAGGACAATTGTATTTATGAAGCCTTTTTATCCTTGCCCTCTTCAGGAGTGGCAGGAATAGTCTCTTTTTGAGATTCAGAAATGGTTCCGAGCTCTTTGTCAATGACTTCATCAATCCATCCGACACTCTTCAGCTTCTCCCGAATCTCCTGCTTTGCTGTGCCCTGGTCGAGCTGCTTCTGGATATAGTTTTCAAGCTCATGCACTTTGCTCGTCGGCAAGTTGTGCTCGCTTATCGCTGGCCTGATATGCTGGACAAAAATCAAGCCAAAGAACAAAAGAGCCAGCATGCCGATGACCATCCAGTTGAGGAATCCGAAAAATTCCTGGACATCAGCGACATCACGGAACGACTCTGTCGCATTCACCGGAGTCTGGCCTGCCGGAGCAGCGCCGAATATCCTGTTGAGCGCATCAGTGACGCTGAAGATAGGCTCGGGAGTGACTTCCACGATCTCTTGGCACGATGCGACGTCAAAGCAGTCAGGATCATCGCAATCAATTTTCCTGTCACAGTCATTGTCCCTGCGGTCAGCGCAATTACTCTCTTTGCCGCTACATTGGAAATCCTTTCTGTCAATGCAGCCATTCTCGATGCCTCCTTCATTATCCTTGCCATCACTGCACAGCCTTTTCTGCTCAAGCTCCCGCAAGATGTCAAGCTTGCCGAGGATCGGGCTGCCACCACCACCGCCTCCACCGCCTCCGCCGCCTCCACTTGAAGATGGAACTGTGGATGGTGGACAATCGATATGCGTTGTCCCGTCTCCTGTGCAGCCAATGCCTCCTGTACACGCGCATGTGCAGGTCCTGTCACCGCAGCTTCCTTGAGACCATGCTGTACAAACCCACGCCTGGGTACAGACTTCTGCCTCACAGCCATTGTCTGGATTGCTGTCCGCATCCTGCCATCCTGATTCGCACGTGCAGGTGGTTGGATTCTGAGGGTCAGTAGAATAGGTCGGCGTGCACTGCGTGCAGCTATCGTCGCCATCCTGCACAGTGCAGGTGTTCTGGCAGCTCCCAGTCAGATGCACGCCAGGGAACTGGTCTTCGCAGGCGAGCGAGCCGCAGGCCTGCAGTGTTGGCAGAGCGCATTCGTCCTGCGAGCAGCCGCAGCTCAAGAGATCACAAGAGTTCTGCACCTGATCCCGAAGATTGATCGTATTCGCATCAGCGCATTCATCCTCGCATACTGTCGCAGCGCAATTTGTTGTAGAGTCACAAGTCGCTGTGCAGTCCCCTGCATGGCAAGAGTATTGTATCGAGCTTCCGGTGAGCACGCATTGGTCACTAGCTAGGCCGCTGGAGAGCACGCCCTGGCACTGGGGAATCCAGTCGCAGTTCAGATTATTTTCACATTCGACAGGATCAACTATCGGCGTGCACTGGGAAGCCTGGACCTGGATGGTGGTGCTCCTGTCTGGAGGGATCTGGTAAGAGCGTGTCTGATCGACAGTGCAGGTGACTGTCTTGGGATTTGCCATGTACGGGCCGACATTGCAGTCAAATTCAGCCCTTCCAGTACCGCCGACCATGATGAGCCATTGCGGATCATCAACGCAAACCACATTATTGATCTTGACCTGGACGCTGTTGACATTCGGGAAATTGGTGTTGCAGCGGACTGTGATGACTGTATTCTCAACAGGGACTGCATTGCTGACAGTGATGCTGGTCACCTGGACAGGGCAGTTCTGGTCACCATGGCTGCAGAAGCGGCTGTCGGTATCACAATAACCATCGCAATTATTGTCAAAGGTGTCATCGCACACATTCTCAGCTCCTGGAGTGCCCCACTGCCAAGCTATGCCGTCATTGGTGTAGCAGATTTCCTGGCTGCCGCCGCCGCAGTTGTAGGATGCAGAAGTGCAGGATTTTGAGCTGTCGCAGAGCTCCTCGCGCGGTGCGCAAGAATCTGTTATGATGCTGCAATCTATGCATGCATCTATGCTGCACGTTTTTTGGCATGTTCCGGGAGTAATTGAATACGTCAGCGGATAATCAAGGATTGTCGCTCCGCCGCAACTATCGCCCTGGCAGTCCATGGTCGGGCAGTTCTGGCTGTTCCCCCACTCAAAACAGGAGTCAAGGTCGTAATTATTGCAGATCTCAATGGCTATTCCGCCTTCGACAGGACAGCGGGAACCCCCAAGAGTGCACTCATTGACGCAGTTAAGCACCTGGAGAGGTGTATTCGCAATTGAGGCCGGCGCAAGGTCATCTTCGAACATGTACTGGCCGCTGAACTGGTAGGTATCATCAATTGTTGGTGCGGTGATCGCATAGGTCTTGATGAGCTCTTCTGGCGGAATTGGGGCTGTCGGATTCGCATAATTGATATAGACATACCGTAAAAGATGGTCATTATTCAGGTCAGGAGTGAACGCACCATAATCTGTGATGGCTGCCTCGGCAGGGACTGTCTCTTCGATCGCATAGAAAGTCTCGAGGTGATTTGGGCTTGCGGTCAAGGTCACTGTGATCGGATCAGCACCGTTGTACGGCGAAGTTCCCGAAAGCGATCTTGTCACGACAGAAGGCGGCTCTCCTGGCGCTTTTCCAGTGATCGGCCTCAGCTGGCTATGCTCTGAGATGAGAAAGAAGAGAAAGAATGCATCCAAGGTGATAGCGACAAGGAATGCGATGAGCAGGATTTTCGTGACCCGCTTTTCTCTCGAAAGCTCCACTTTCTCCTTTTTCAGCTCTGTCTTGAGCTGCGCAGTGGCTGGCCTCAAAGAGCCGGATTTCTTCTGCGCAGGAATACGATAGGCATGAACGCCTTTCTGACTATTTCTCTGCTTCCCTGCTCTTTTTTTTTCCATACGCACCCAGCGTTCCCCTTCAGCAATTTCTGGAAGTGAGTATTTATAAAGATTTCTCTTTTCATTGTGCTGCATGCTGTCCTGTTTTTTGAATCCTGCACAGTGCTGGCGCAGTATTTCTGAAATGGCATTTCTGATGGACTTCCAAAGGTCGAGTGAGATGGCCGGGCGAGAACAAACAACAACTGAATCCTGCTGAAAACCAACTGCGCACTGGACCCAACAAACTGCCAACAGCCAACAGTGTCGACGTAGTACAGCACACATCCAAGGGTGGTGGTCGGGGGTGGTTTAAGCTCGGCTTAAACCCCATTGAACTTATTCAATGATGGAGGGCGGGGACAATCCAAAAAAGATGATGGCGGGTGGCTTGGCTTTAAATACACTTCAAAAATAACCACTACAGAATGACAAAAATCGAAAGATTTATAAAGAAGTGTATCTTTATAGCCAGCATGAAATGCCAAAACAAAGGATATAAGGGGTTGGCAATTTTTATCATGCTCTTCGCGATCTTGCCTGTGATAGCCCTGCCGTTCAGCATTGGCTTTTCTGAGGACATCCAGCAAGACACCCCCGCATATGTCCCAGGACAGGTCGTCGTGCTCATAAAGGAGACCAATCTCGGCGACAGAGAAGTCGAGTCAGCGCTCCAAGGCAAAACCACATCTCAGTTCACAGTAAAACGGCTGTATGCAGGCGAGCTGGATCCAGTTCAGAAGAACTACCAGAAGCGCCTCATCCTCCTCACTTTCGACGAGAAGACAGACATCTTCGC
Organism: Nanobdellota archaeon; assembly: GCA_043805315.1. Taxonomy (GTDB): domain Archaea; phylum Nanobdellota; class Nanobdellia; order Woesearchaeales; family JAHJEM01; genus JAHJEM01. The sequence continues at coordinate 6,608 of JAZDID010000080.1, forward strand.
TACAGCAGAGAGCATTGCCCAAAACAACCTTGTCGAGCTTGCCGAGCCTAATTACATCGGCACTGTACAGCTCATCCCAAACGATTCTTATTATGTCAACCAGTGGGCTCCTGAAAAGATCGGGCTTTTGCAATCCTATGACATTACTCTGGGAAGCCCTGATATCACCATCGCGCTCGTTGACAGCGGAGTCGACCAAGACCACCCTGACCTTGTCCAGAACCTCTATCCAGGATACGACTTTGTCAATGAAGACAGCAATCCAGAAGATGACTTTGGCCACGGCACGCGCATGGCAGGCATCATCGCAGCCCAGACCAATAATGGCATCGGCGTCGCAGGAACCTGCCCGAACTGCATGATTGTTCCCATAAAGGCAGCCAACAGCGAAGGCTGGCTTACTTCATATGATGTCTACCAAGCACTCCAGTACGCCATGAACCTTCATACACTTCAAGGCATCCCAGAGAACCCTCATCCAGCCGACATCATCTCGATGAGCTTCAAATTCGACTATTCGAACGGCTACCTGACCTCGGCAATCCAAGAGGCCCATGATTCAGGAGCCATCCTTGTCGCAGGAGCAGGAAATGATAACAATGCAGACATGCGGTATCCGGCGGCCTATCCAGAAGTCATTGCAGTCGCGAACACAAACGAGAGTGATGGGAAGCATATCAGCTCCAGCTATGGCAGCTGGGTCGACATCGCAGCTCCAGGAAGAAATATTTGGACGACGAATTATTACAACAGCTATGGAGTGTCCACAGGCACTTCTGCCTCGACGGCGATGGTCTCAGGGCTTGTGGGGCTCATGCTCTCACGCAATCCCGCACTTGATCAAGCCCAGGTTTTGCAGATCCTCCAGGACACTGCAGCACCGGTCAATGGCTTTCCTGAGATAGGGGGCGGCAGGATTGACGCCTTCCATGCGCTCATCCAGTCCCATGACGCACCAGTCCTCCTTCACCTGAACGACATCACTGTCTCAGAAGCAAGCACTGCCACCATCATCGCCCAAGGAATTGATGCAACAAATGACCAGCTCACCTTCACCATAACTAATCCTCGCTTCCAGATGGTTCCCTTGCAGGCGCAAGGAGAGGTTCAGCAGGCGAAATTCATCTGGTATACTGACTATCGCTCAGCAGGGACCTACATTCTGGAGATTACAGCCAGCGATGGGATGTTCACAGACAGCCAGACGATCACTCTGAACATCCTTGATAGGCCAGACCCGAAGCAGAAGTTTCCCATCATGGCTACAGGAGTATCTTGAATAGTATTTTTCTATTGAATTGTATTCTTCGGTTTTGTTGAAAACTTCGCTTCGCTCAGCCTTTGCTATCGGGCTCGCGTTCGAAACTTTCCGTCGAGGGTCGACATTCCCCGTAGGGGGCAAGTCCCCCTTGTCGACAAGAAAATGAACAATCCATAACGCTCGCCGGGATGATAGCAAAGGGACTTTTCAACAAAACCGTATTCTTCCTTTCTCTGCATTTCTCTGCAACCCCAATGCTCTTTTGTTCAGGAGGATTGCGTGAGACGTGTTCCTTTCGGCGGCATCCTGCATAATCCCTGCGTTGTGCATGGTATGCCTGCCGGACATCCGCCGCATATCCTACACTGCTCTCTGATCCTTGCAGAGGCATCGCAGTAGAGGGATAGGAAGGTCTTGTCGATGCAGGTGTTTGGCGGCCTGACGATCTGTCCGAAGTTGTAGCTGCAGTATGGGCCGAGTGTCTGCAGGCCTTGCTCGTAATCTGCAAGGATCTCCTGAGGGAAACGCACGTCATTGCTGATTCTCAATTCCTCAATCATGCCTGCTGCCTGGGAATCAGCAGGGGAGTCTCTAGACAAAATATTGCCGATCCTGAAATCAGCAGGCATGTTTCCTCCCCCGCACGCATTACTCGAGGCGAGATGTGCAACCAGCTGGCCATCTACGTATAGGTTAGCGTCAATGGATGGAGAATAATGCCTCCAAGAAAACACGATATGATGCCAGGTGTTGGCCTGCCAAGACTGGCTGACAACTGGCTCTCGGCGAAGCGAAAAGGAAGAATCAATCGTATTCACTTCGTAACATCGCGTGCCTGTACTGTCACGCACATGGGCAAATAGATAGCCGCCAAGATTGCGGGGAGGCCCATCATACCAGCGCCCTATCCTCAAGGTGTTGCCTGTAAAGGTTACGCCAGAGAAGAGCGATGCGTCAAAGAAGATATGCACTCCTGTATCTGTGCTGGGATTCCAGGCTGGTTTCACCCAGAATTCTATAGCGCCTTGGTTCCAGAGGAGATTGTTCAAGAGGGAATAAGTGAGGAGGTCAGCATTGCTGTCGATGGAAAGTCCTTGCCTGAATACTCCTCCAGCATAGGAGAGGCCTGCCTCCCCGGAAGGTTGCGAGGTCCCTCCGTCAGAGTATTCTGCGACAGCTGAATTGTCATACTTCGCGAGAAAGATTGTCTTGTCATCGATTTCAAGCCCGCCAGGAACAACTTGGACAACAGTTGGGCCTGCAATATCCTGATTCGTATTCCTCGGGTCATCCTCAAACTGGAATAATCCTACGAAATCATAGATGCCTGGGCTTGCGGGCGCCTGGACAGTGTAGGTTTTCGTGATGACGTCAGGCAGCGGAGTATCCGGGTTTTCGTAATCCAAAGCAACCCACCTGAGGACATTCTGGGCTTGGTTGAAGTTTGCATCTCCGGATTCAATGACAATAAAGCCTTGCGGAATGTGCTCTTCAAGCCCGTAAAATGTTTCATCATTCTTCGGCTTGACAGTCACGCTGACGGTAATGACATCATTGGCAAAATAAGGAGAGCTTCCGGAAAAGCTTCTGGTGGCAATTGAAGCATACGGCTGCTGCGCTTTCCCCAGGATGAATTTCGGGTGGAGCTCCTTTGAGATGAGCAGGATGAGGACGATGACGCAGAGAGACCATGCAGCATAGACAAGGATAATGCGGCGGTTCTGAGCGCGACGCGTTCCTATATAACTCTTTTCTTTTTTCTTCACCAGCGTTGTTCCAACCGAAATATTTCTTGCCTTTGTCACGTTTTGTTTGTTCTTAGCAAGCATTTTTTTGTTATGCCTCGCTTTTTTTACTTGATTTTTGATATTCCAATCAAGGACACTCTTTGAATAGGTATGTCATAACCAAGTATTATCCTCCTTTCCACCTTTCGATCGCGCCAATGACGTCATCGATAGAGATCTGCCCATCAAACCAGGTGCTGATGTACGCAGAGAGCTCGTCATTCTCGATTGTCCCATCGCAGTCAGTGTCCACAATGTCGCATGCGACGCACTGCTGGTCGCAGCAGCGTTCGGTATCACTCGCAGGTATAAAGAAGCCGCTTGGGCAATATTCTAAAAGTGTGCAGGTGTCGCCGGACTGGGCAACGCATGATTGTAGGGTATAGACACGATTGCTCAACGCATACAATGCTCCGGCTGCGATGTAGACTCGTCCAGGTTCATTTGCAGAGAGTGCCTGGTAGCGTGCCTCGGCAACATCAAGGAGCTTGTGCGTGGAATCCCACCTGCCGAATGCAGACAGGCTCTGGACAACAGTCGCTGCGCTGCCGGATCCATCAACCAAATCAGCCATAGTTGGCCATGGTGAAGAACCGGTGAAGACCGCATCCCTGAACGTGGACATGTACTTCTGCATCTCAGAGGATTGCGCATAAGTTCCGGTGCCTTCCAGGTTCATCTCGAGGATGACATTGGTGAAGTACTGGGCGTAGTCGACCTGCTGGTAACCTTCATCAGTCCCTTCGACCTGGTGCTTCCACCGGTATGCTGCAGGTACGGACGGGTTCATGTCGAGCTGCCAGAGGAGCTTGGGAAGAATTTCCTGCTCCCTTGCAAGGTAAAAAGGATTCTCGGTGAGATAATAGAGATAGTGCGCGAGCCGCTCCTCATTCGCCACCGGATGCCTGAACCGCTTGTAAAATCCAGTCGTCTCATAATTCCAAGCATCCACATTCGTCCTGCCTGCAGCTGCAGAGCGCGCATACCATTTGGCAAGGAAGTGGCTCTCAAGGTATGATTCCCAGAAATCCGCCTTTTCCGCATAGCCCTGGCTATATGCCCTGTTCTGGTCAAGTGCGTAAGCGACAAGGGCGATAGTGCCGTGGGTCATTGCCTCGTCCATCGAATGCGTGTCCTTGCACCCGTAGGTCGGGTGAGTGGCAGGCGCGCGCCAGCGCCAGTTAAGATAGCCATCGCTCGTCCCTGCAAGCGGCTGGCTCGGACTGTTTGGATCACACCAGTAATCACCAAGATCTGCACGCGCAATCTCCCAGATCGCAGCAGTCCTGTCAAGGAACTGCAGGTCACCCGTTGCCCTCAAGGCGAAGAGAAGTGCAGTCGTATAATCATTCACATTTCTTCCCAAGACAAACAAATCATCACTGTCTGCCCTCGTGTTGACGTATGACGCTGAAGCAGCCACCGAGGCAACCATGCGGTCATACCAGGTGCGCATCTCCGGAGAGAGCGAGTCCGGGTCGAAATTCAGGTCGCCCATCATGGGCAATGTCCCGGAAGGCTGGGCTGGAGCAGGTGAGACCACAAGCTGCTTGGTCACTGTACCGGTCAAGCCGTCGTTGTCAGTCACCGTGAGCTTGACTGTATATGTTGTCGCCGAAGAGAAAATATGCGAGGGATTCTGCAGCGTGCTGTCGACCACGCCGTTGTTCTGGAAGTCCCAGGCCCACGAGACGATCGTGCCATCGCTGTCTGCGGAAAGGTCAGTGAACTGGACGTTGAGGGGGACAGTGCCTGCCGAAGGAGTAAAGGAGAAGTCTGCTACAGGAGGCTGGGGGATTGGCGTGTCCTCGAGCGTGAACGGCCCGATATTGCCGTTGCCCGGGAAGGCAGGATCAGCGCCGCCGATGAGCACCGACGTCGGCTTGAGCGTGAAGTCGTCAAGCAGCCGCATGCGGTAGGGTGCCTGGCAGTTGCTCAGGAAATCCCCTGTGCAGAGCGAGGGAAAATACGTAAAGCAGTTGGCGTCATCCCCTTCGATCTGCCCAAGCTGCGCCAGGGGGGTATTGAATCCCGGGTCCTGCGCGATGAAGACTTGCGAGTTCGGGTCCTGCTTCAGTTGCGGGAACTGCGTCTGCGTCTGCCACTGGGGTAGGGTAAAGCGCCACTGTGCTGTACCGCCTGTGTTGTAAACGAACCAGTAAAATGGGTCTGGATACGCAGGGTTAAAAGAGCGGAACATCAGATAATTGTAGTCTGAGTCGATGACACCCACATCAGGCTGCCAAGAGGCCGCGATCCCAGTCCAAGAGGCGGTAGAATAGTCTATTTCGAGGTTATTCCTGAAGAACAGGTCGGACATTCCCGTTGTCGCGCAATCGTAGGTCTCGACGCGCGGGCCGAGGATGAATAGCGCGAGGTTGTTGTAGACCCTTCCATTGCTGATGTATTCTCCGCAGTGCTTCGTTGCGATGAACGGGCTCTCCTGCCCTGTGCCCGAGAAGATGTTGTAGCGGTAAGTCCAGTCCCGCGTGTTTTCCTGGGGGCCTCCCAGATGTTCCTGCCCATAGAAAATAATGTTGTTTTCGACAATGAAGTTGTCGGAGTCAAAGAAATAATGGTTGTTCGCGGCGCCGTACAGCAGGCTGTTCCTCAAGACGACGTTCGAGCTGTAGTATACGTTGAAGAGTCCGTTAGTTTGCGTGGGGGTGCACTTCCCGGCCCAGCCCGCATTGAAATTGATCGTCCAAATCTCGACGTGATCGATGACACTGTCGTCGGAGTCGTAGAACGTTACCGATGATCCGCCGTTCACCGGGGCGCCATTGCCAGGATTGACGAATATGAGCGAATCCTGCAGGATAAAACCCCTGTTGTTCCGAGATTCCACACCTCCTGCCTGCCTAAAGTAGAAGCCTTGGACGGTCCAGTAATCTTTGTTGATGGAAAGCAGCCCATTGGTGATGAACGCTTGGTGTGCGTCGTCCTGTGCCGAAGGCGAGTTCCCCTTGCCGATTATCGATGCTGCAGTCGACTGCGCGATGAGTCTCACGGGCAACGCAGCTGTTCCTGCATAGGCGGGAGTCACTGTTCCACCGAGGCTGTACACCCCGGGAGCGACATAGCATGTATCGCCTGCGTGTAAAGAACTGACAGCCTTGTTAACCGTGCACCACGGCATGGCCTGTGTCCCTGCAGAGGGATTTGTGTCTGAGCAGAACATATTCTGTATATCAACGTAATACGTTGTTGCAGCAGCAAGAGCAGCATTCAACAGGACGAAAGCAAGAATGAACAGGATAGTGACACACTGGACTGCCCTTTTCAATATACCCACCTCATTGTTTCCTCCTTCTCACTCGCCTATCTGCAGCGGCATATATAAATATTTTCATTTCATCCCTCGTGTTCTCCATTCCTGTATCCACCATTCAACACTGCTCAGTTTAGCCGTTCTTCCAGATGCTGATCGCGCTGATCAGATCTGGGACTGACACCTGGCCAGAAAGCCACAAGGTGACATAAGACTGGAGCTCGCCAGTATCGATAAACGTGTTGCAGTTCTGGTCAGCAGGATGGAATGCTCCTGAGACATATGCACAGGTGCCAAGGCTGCAGGTGTCTATCGTGCAGGCGTTGAAGTCATCGCAAATGACGCCACAGCAGAGATCATCTTTGACGCAGGAACCCCAGTTTCCTACTGTGCACGTCTCTGTGCCTGCGCAACCGCCACTCGTGCACGCCTGCACTGCCCCCTCCTGGCACACATCTGCATTGATGAGGATGACTGCCTCGTTTGTCTTCAAGCTGACGCTTGCCATAGGCAGTGCTGAAAGAGAGCCGTCGGGCTGGACTACATAATAAAGGCTTCCCAGAGGATTGGCAAGATTGTATGTCCTTTCATCTGCATAAGATGTCGTGCAGTCAGGGCTGCAGGCCTGGCAGTCCGGATTGCTGTTCGGGCAGCGATAGCCCTTGTAGCGGGCGAGGACCAGGCCGTTGTCAAAGAAGCGCGCCATGACCACGTTGCTCTTGTCATAGCTCGTGCAGGAGGGAGATGTTGTGGGATTGTTCCAGTCAAAATACTTGCTGGAGCCTTGTTGGCCGTCAAAGTCAACATAGCCCGCAGGATTCGTGCGTGGTTGGCCGATGTCGGCCTCAGCCATCCGGTTCCATTCTGTTGTCATGAGGTCTTCCCCGTTTGCCTCCTCACTGTAGCTGTAATAAAAGAGGGGATTCTTGACAAGATAATACGTGGCGAGGGAGAATCCCTGGTTAGCGGAATCATGGTCAGGAACTCCCCACAACCAATTGTAAGTGAAGGCTGCAATTGCCTTCTGGTTGTTCACTGTGTAATTCCACACATCTGTCAAGTACGGGCAGTCAGTCATCCAGGAGGGCATGTTGTATTCTCCCTTCATGATCGGTGCAGTCCACCATTCGACAGCGATGAGATCAAGGTTTGGATTGCTGATGAGCCAGGAATAAAACGGGCCAAGAGTGCTGTCACTGATCACGCTCGTATTTTTCGAGCGCAGCCACCACATATGATTTGCATTGCCTGCCCAGAACAACTGCCTGCCTGTTGCCACTTCAGCTTGTTCGGTGATGTATTCGAAGTAGGAACGCTGGTCAACCCGGTAGGGATGGTACTCTTCGAAACCTTGCGCAGCAGGCCTCCCCTGGTATTCAATAGTATTCTCGATCGAAGGAGGCAGGGGTGAGCCTATCAAAATGTTGTCCTGAAAGATACCCTGCGCAGGATGCGTGCCATCATTCGGAAGCGTGGTGTAATACGCGAGCACTGCCTGCAGCTCCCAGACTCCGAAAGCACGGTAGGCCTCGCTGTTGAAGTTGGGCAGCAGCCATCCTTCTGCCTGATATGCCGGGTCAGGAACCCGGGACTGGGATAAGAGGGAAGCAGTGGAAATACAGTCAGGCCCGATGGACACTGCGCAGGTTCCGGCATTCCAGTCCAGGACAGCGCAGCCAGGGATGTTGACCCCGCCGACAAGAGTATTACAGGCGTAATGAAGGTAGATATCCTCCTCATTATACTGGGGGAATGCCTGAAAAAAGAGCTGGCGAAGCTCCTGGCAGTAGCCGCAACTGTTCAGCTCACCAAAGCCGGTGAAAGGGAGAATCTTAATATCCGGGTTGCGTTCTTGGATTCGGTCGTTATTGAATTGCAGGTGGGCCACGGCAATATCGTAATGGTCTGCGACAAAGTCTGCTTCTGTGCTTGTATATGTCGCTGCTTCCTTGATGTTCTCATACAAGATGGTATTGATCCAGGGATAGCTGTCTGCTGCCGATGCGCTATTGAGAAGGAAAAGAGAGAGGACTGCGAGGATTATCAGACTTAGGTTCACGAATATCCTTTTTTCCATACAAGACTTTTTTCTGGAATGGGTTTTATATAGTTTTCTTTTTTTCCGTGTAATAATAATACGTTTCCGATTTTCCTGGAAAAACCGAGGAAAAAAGGGCTGTTCTTGACTTCTGCAAACGCATATCCTTTCTTATGCACCATAGTCACATAAATCTCATATGCTGCTCACTAACGAAAAATTTATATATAAGATATCTTTAATGATATCTATATTGATATCTGGTGATGGTCATGTATGACATAACCTACAGAGGGCTGCGGATAGAGCCTACCTTGAGCGCAAGCAGGGAACTCATCAAAGAGAATAAAGACCTCTCTGATGTGCTGGAAATCCTGGAACAAGGATTTGACAGCAGCCCATCTCAAAGGAAAGCGAACATTGTCGAAAAAAGTCTCGTGAAAGGCAAGAAGGAATACAAGGCAGTGATTGCAAAAACCTTTGTGAAATACCCTGACGGATATCGAGAAGAGGTCTGGCGCCTCATCCATTTTGGGAAAATCACGCATAAAAAGGAAAGGAGGAGGAAAACATGAAACGAGACAGCTGGGATGCAACACATTATTGTACGCACTGTCATGCTCGCATGAAGAAAAAAGAGCTTGTAATTGAAGGAATAAAGGTGAGAGGCTGGGAATGCCCGAAATGCCACGAAACAACATTGCATTCAGAAGATGCACAGAGGATGCTGGTCTTCAACAAATTGCAGAAAGGGCTCTCGATAAAGGTCGGATCCTTGGGGGATAGCCTCATCATCCGGTTCCCGAAAGAGGCAACTGACTTTTATGACATCGCCAAAGGGAAGAATGTCATCCTGAAAGCAAAGAATTATCACAGTTTTGGATTGGAGATAGAATCATAGAGAAGAATATTCAACAGCACTTCTGCTTCCTTTCAGCAGATCCTTTGCAGAATTGATTTCCTTCACTTTTCCTTTCTTGATATCAGCCATGCTTTCAGCAATCTGCCGCATAGTCTCGGGATTTCCCATGATCTCAATAGTGGAAATCAATGAATCTATCTCGCTCTTCGTGACCATCTTCTGCTCAATTCTCTTCAATTCATCATGAACTTTTCTCTCATTGATATTCTGCAAAATCCTTTTCTTCGACTTTTGCGAGCTGCAATACCCCTTTCAAGGTTCCAATCTTGAGCTCTTGATGATTCGGGACAACAGTGCCTATCGCTCCTCCCGGCGTGTCTTTCCGAAGGATGATATGGCTTCCTCTCTGCCGAATGACATTAAAGCCAAACTTATTGCAGAGAACCTTCACACATTCCTTTCCAGAAATCTTCTTAAGCGTCGGCAACCTCTTCTGCCACCTCAAAGGTTGTGAGAATAGGAGGAGAGGATTCCTGTAAGGGAAACTCTTCAAGATACAGCTCAGTGGCCTCTTTCAGGTTTGCAACAGCCTCTTCTATGGTGCGTCCCTGGCTCACTGTGCCCACGTCAGGGCAGGTTGCGACATACATGTCCTCTTCTTTTTTAATGATTGCAGTGAAGGATCTCATCATGAATGTTAAGCATCGGTGATTTATAAAGTTTGTTAAAGCCAATGTATTGATTGAATATGAACAATGTTAGATTTGCGATTTTCCTGAAAAAACAGACGAAAAAAAGCAGAAAGGCTTATAATAGCTGCGGGATATACGCAGATTAGGTAAAACATATTTCAACCGAAACATTTATATAGAACTATCAGTTCCTATATGAGAACTAGTGGTTCCTATGATGCTGTCGGAGAAAGAAAAAAAGATTTTATTGCTGCTCTGTAAGGACTTTACGTCCAAATACAATGCAAGAACAATAAGCGGAAAAGTGAACATGACACCGAGGGGAGCGTTGAAGGCATTAAAGAATCTTGAAAAGCAGAATTTTGTGGCTGGAAAGCCATTTGGTAAGGCAATCCACTATACAATATCCTACACATATTTTACAAAGAAGACCATTGAGCTGCTTTTGCTTGAAGAGGCAGAGTTCCAGTATAAACGCTGGCTGGAGGAATTCAAGGATTTCAAGGAGGCAGAGATCATCGTGCTCTTCGGCTCAGTCGCACGAAAGCAACGGGAATATCAAGATGTTGACCTCTTGCTTGTTGTCCAGAAAAGGAACTATCCTGCCTTACGGAAAAGGATTGAGGAAAAAAACAGTATACTGCTCAAAAAAATCCACCCGGTATTCCAGACCATCACCGACCTGAAGAACAACATACGGAAAAAGGATGAGGTCGTCTTGCATACAGTACAGGAGGGCATTTCTTTAAAGGGACAGTATGATCTCATTGAGGTGATCGCTGATGTCACAGGCGCATAAGCATGTGCTGTGGTGTCTAAACAAAGCAAAGAAAGAGCTCTCTGAAAAAGGAAAGCATCGCGGGCTGATAATTGCAACACCAGACCTTGAAAAAGCGGCAGGCCATATCACAAAAGCAGAGCATAATCTTGCCGCAATCAGCTATTTTGACAAGGGTGGATTCAGCGATTGGTCAGCAAGCGCAGCATTCTATGCCATGTATCATTGCTTTCTCGCCATCCTTGCGAAATTCGGCTATGAAAGCAGAAACCAGGAATGCACCATATCTGCTGTCGAATATTTGAAAGAGCAGGGAAAAATCGAGCTTGATGAACGGTTTATCCTTGCGCTGAAGTCAGAGGTTCAAGAAATGAGTGAGCAGCGCATTATCGACCTGCGGGAATATTATCAGTACAGTGTCAAGACAAACGTAGAGGATGAGGAAAAAATCAAGAAGTTAGTGGAAATCAGCTCGGAAATGATCGATGCAGCAAAGGAGATAATTTATGAGAAGAAATAAACAGGATTTACGACACAGCGGAATTACGTGTAACAATAGAAAATTTTCCGATTTTCCTGGAAAAACAGACGAAAAAAAGCAGAAAGGCTTATATTTGCAGCCTGATTTTGTTTTTGCTGTACCAGAGAGCATCATTACCTTTGAAAAAACGAAAACTATATAAACACAGGGTTTATACATATATACTTGGAGTTTATATAGTACGATGGAACAAATCACAGACAGCGAAATGAAGGTGATGCTTGCACTCTTTCGAGATATGAGCGTGCGCTATAATGCACACACGCTCAGCAAAAAAGTAAGGCTTTCGCACATGGGAACCCTAAAAATACTCAAGAAGCTTGAAAGAAAAAGAATTGCAATATCCCAGCAGCTTGGAAGGGCGGCATTTTATGCACTCGATTGGGAAAACCCATTTACACAAGAGTACATCGAGTTCCTCCTTCAAAAAGAGGCAGAAGAATCAATCCCGCGGGTGAAGAGATGGGTGAGAGAGCTAGGAAAATTGCGCGATGCAGCCGAGATAGCCATTCTCTTCGGCTCTGTCCTGCGCACAGACCACTACAATGATATTGATGTGGTCATCGTCCTCAAGCAGCCCCAGCTTCAGAAACTGTCCAAATTAGTGGATGAAATCAATGCAGTGAACCTGAAAAAAATCCATCTCGTAAAGCAGACAAGAAATGACCTTATAGGCAATATCAGAAAAAAGGATCCTGTCCTGCTCGCTGCTCTACAGGGAACTGTGGTTTTTGGTCATCATGCATTCTGCGAGCTGGTCCGCCATGCAACACAACCAAGGTAAAGTGGACTGGTGCCTGAAAAAGGCAAAGAAAGAATTAGAGCAAGGAATCCACCACAGGGGACTTGTGCAGATTCCGCCCAATCCTCAACTTGCTGACGCCCACATAAGGAAAGCGGAGCATAACCTGAACGCGATAACAGCATTCAAGCGCATAGGCTACTCTGACTGGTCAGCTGTTGCTGCGTTTTACTCGATCTATCACTGCTTCCTTGCAATAATAACCAAATTCGGCTATGAGAGCAGGAACCAGGAATGCACCTTCGCACTTATCAACCATCTTATGGAAACTGAAAAGATCAGTCTTGCTGCCGATCTTGTTCGAGAAGTGTACAAACTTCAGCTAGAACAGAAACAAGAACTGCCAACCATAATAGAAATTCGCGAGATAGAACAATATGGCATCAGCATTTCCCTGGAGGAAAAATTATTTGAGAGACTATTGCATATAGCACTGGAGATGTTAGGAAGAACAAAAGAAATACTTCTCAGCTGATTTTCTGGTTTTTTTCTCCTCATTGGCGGACTCATCCAAGATTGGCTTGAGGCCGGTTTTCTTGCTCTTTTCATCATATCGTTTCCATTTAAGAAATAAAAGGATCACCGATACATGTAGCAATAGAAAATTTTCCGATTTTTATGAAAAAACAGACGAAAAAAAGCAGAAAGGCTTAAATTTGATAAGACAATTCCACTGGACAAATGCACGTAAGATTTATATAGAAAATGGATTGTTGAGCATATGGATGAGCATGTGAAAATCTTAATAGAGTAGAGGTATGAAAATGAATCCAAAAAAAGCTTTAGTCGTTTTTGAAGGAAAACAAATCAGAAGAGCATGGCATAATAATCAATGGCATCTTGCCATCGAAGACATCGTGTCAGCACTCACCGACTCTCAAGACCCTAAGCAATATATTCAGAAGATGAAACAAAGGGATGAACCATTGGCTCAAGGATGGGTACACATTGTACATACCCTTTCTATCGATACAGCTGGCGGGAAGCAAAAAATGAATTGTGTCACCATTCAAGGAGCAAGGACGCCAAAGGATTTGACGAGAACAAGGATGCAGCCTATGAAGGAGGAAGTGTGGCAGGAATTGCGAGGAAAGAATTAGAGAAAAGAAGCCATGAAAAAGTGATTTCCCCTGAGAATTACCTTCGAGCTTCTGAAAAAAAGAAAAGGGTGGAATTGAAGAAGAAATAAACTAGTCATTTTTGTTCTTCTTGCCTGCATCGGCAAACTCGCCCGGGATTGTTGGTTGTCGGTTTTCTTGCTCTTTTCATCATATCGTTTCCATTTAAGAAATAACAGGATCACCGATACATGCAACAATAGAAAATTTTCCGATTTTCCTGGAAAAACCGACGAAAAAAAGCAGAAAGGCTTAAATTGGTGAACAAAAATAAACTCTATGAGAAGAAAAACAATGCAGGCCGAAAGATTTATAAGTAAGAAAGTATTACTTTCTTACTATGGCTGACATAACCAAGATATCGACGAAAGGGCAGGTGGTCATTCCCTTGGAAATCAGAAAAGAACTCGGGCTGGACACGGGAACCTCAGTGGTTGTGGCACAATTGGACGATTTTGTCGTGCTGAAGAAGATAGCGGTCCCTGATCTTAAAAAAGAGTTTGAGAAACTGACCGTGTGGGGGACAAGATACGCTACCGAGAAAGGCATAAGGAATGAAACGGATGTTGCCAGGCTCATCCATGAGGCAAGGGGAATATCACGTGGCAAAAAGAGTCGTTCTTGAGAGCATGGCACAGTTTAATATACATCTTTTTTATGGTCTATTGCTTCCAGATATACAATCTTGTTCTCCTCATCAATACTGAATATTAACCGGAAATTTTTTGCGAGCCTTGTTGACTTATGGCCATGAAGGCTACCTGCCAAATTGCCTCCAACAACGCGCGGATCTTCCTGCAATCGCTTCACTTTCTTATCCAACTCGAGAAAAAGCTCATGAGTATTCCTGTGTTGTTTCAGATACTTGAGAAAAGAAGAGTATTATTCTAAAACTTCTTCATTTGTTGCCTGGATTGCTTTTTTTGCGATTATTCTTTCTTCTCTATTTTTTTCCGAAGCGGTAAATATATTGGATCCAGATCTGTTATGCCTGCATCTATTCCTAAGTATTTCCTAAAATTGTGAGGTGTCTTGACAACAATTCGATTGCTGCCTTCCCTGACAATTAAATCGCTGTTTTTGTAGCATGCATAGAGCGCGTCTATGAGTGCCTGCTCGAATGGTGAGAGTTCATCTACAACTGCTTTATCGTAAATAATCTTGTCAACAATGTGTGCATCCAAGCGTTCATGTTTGACAAATTGCTTGATAATCTTATCTATGAGCACGATAGTTCCTTTCGCGTACTCTACTATTTTTTCATCTTCAGCATCATGGACTGTGAAATAAACTGTTGCTGAGAAAGATTCCTTCTCTCTTTTGTACATATCGATTTCGAAATGCGGTGTATCTGTTTCATGTGATGCATTTTTTTGAGGTTTATCTTTGCCTATTCCAAACCTGAATCCGATCAAATGCTCTTCTTTTGTGTCCTGTTGCTTCATCTTCAGATTGATGAGAAACGTGTCTTCATCTTGCCTGAAAAAGATGGTAAAGGTATATGCATCAAAGGTCAAAGGCGTATTTATTTGTGGAAAGTATTGTTCTAGAGATCCTATAGCAATCACGTAAAATACACCCCTGATTTATACTCATTCAATTTTTCCATGACATCATTCTCAAAAGCTTTTTTAGACAGTCCTAATCGCTCAAATTCTTTTTGCCACAAATAATAATCTTCAAATCTGCCTTTATGTTTGAATAATGGTTCACGTTCAGTTTGGATGGCGAGAGTGAGTAATTCAAAATAGAGCGCATATCCAAATTGTAATTGTTCGTTACCAAAACTGATGGAAAGAATGTTTCGCCCTTCTTCTCTCATATTGTTTATGTGAATATCAAACACGAAGTTTTCAGATTGATTGTATTTATTATATGAAAATACTATCTTGTATTCATCGAAAGAATAGACTTTTTCTTTTCGTTGAAATTTTTGCAATTCGATATAATTATCTTTATGCGCTCGTTCATTTCTTGTGCGGAGCAGTTGTGCGATACATTCTTCATAGCTCGCACTACCTTTGGCATCTCTCAAGCGGTTCTTGAGTCCTAACGATATGGTTATCGTCGATTTCACCCTGTCAAGTTCGGTATTCATTTTGCAAAAATTATATCAATTTAAGCAATTATAAGCATTATTATATATAAATGTATCGTTTTTTAAGCGTTTTATCATGGTTTTCACCTCCAGGGTTCAGTACTTTGTGAGCGCATTAGTTCCTGCAAACACAGGCATATGCAATAACAAGCGAAGAATGTTCACTTGAGATGAACCTCCTCAGGAGTTCTCATCAAGTCCCCGCAGATCATAGAAAAGCAAAGAAAGCATTTCCTTTCTTACTGGGACAGTATATGTATGAATTTTATCAATGAGAATCATCTGCAAACAGCTACATCTTCTTCCCTGCACCGGCAAACTCATCCTGGCTGAGCAGCAGGCGCTCTTTCAGCACCGGCGCTGGCGCTGGAGGAACCGGTTTTTGCGGAGCAACAGAAGCTTGGTGTGCAGCTTGTTCCACGCTTTTTAAAGCGTCAGAAGGCTGGCCCTTTCTTGCTGCCAAGACTTCTTTCATCTCCTTATGAATGACCCTGTGCTTCCAGCCAGCTTTCTTCAACGCAGTTTTGATCTCATGGCGGGGAAGGTTCAGGTCCAATGAAGAGTGGAGATAGTCATGAAGCTCATCCTTCTTGTCTTTGGGCAGGATGTACTTTGTCGAGCTCTTCAGGAAGCCAATGGTCCAGATGATGACGATGATGAATATCAACGATGCTGCGACAATGGAGAGCTTGACATTGGCACCTTTGGCGTAGTTTACCGGTGCTTGCAGCTCAGGGAGTGTGACCGGAGGCGCTGGTGTTGCGTTGTCCTCCTGCGCTGTATAGACTGGTGTGGGAGCCTCTTCGCGCTGGTCATCTGTTGAATTGGCTTGGACAGGATTTGTCACAGGCGTTGCGGGCTTTGAGGTGTCGGTCTGGTTCTTGCGCAGATAGTCCAACTTGCTGAACAACGGGCTTCCTCCGCCACCGCCGCCACCTCCACTGCTTGGTGGTGCAGGTGATGAGCAGGTCATGGATTCCTGCGGTTTATTTATCACTGTTCCGCAGCTGTTGAGATCTGAGCAGGTTCTTGACTGTGTTCCTCCACTGCAGGTTGTCCAGGAAG
>JAZDID010000081.1:0-3366 GCA_043805315.1 Nanobdellota archaeon
TCAAGAGCAGATATCCCTGGACGAAAAAGAAAGAAATGGCAATAATACTATTCCTACACAATCTGGAAAAGAAAATCCAGACAATCATCAACTATATTTTAAGAGGCATTTGGGATGCACCTGAAACCTAAGTCGTCAGAGGGTTTTTTTCCATAAAATATTAATAGGCTGCTGCCTTTATTCGCCTAACGAGAAGTTCCCAAGGGGGTGGAAGAACGTTTGTCATTGCTTGTTCTTGTACTGGTTTTCCTATTCATATCTCGATTATACGAAAAAAGGGGGGAGAACGATGAAAAGACTCTTGCTTCTCTTGCTTTGCTGCATCCTGTTCAACACAACAGCCCTTGCCCTGCCTAATCCTTCGGCAGTGTACTGCGACAGCATGGACGGCACTTGGCGTCTTGAAAGCAACCAGGACGGAGAGTTTGGCAATTGCGTCATTGATGATCACGTGTTCAAGGCGTGGGATTTTGTTCGAGGAAAAGTCGGCCAGGAATATTCGTACTGTGCGAAGAAGGGCTTTGATACTGAGACTGTTCGTGAACAGCGAGGAGAGGCATTCTTTGAGTACGCTGTTTGCGTTCCTCCGGGAAAGGCAATGCCGCAGGAAAAGATCCCCATGCTCAAGATGATGCAGGATGATGGGAAGTTCGACCTCTCTGCAGGATGTGGCGCAATCAAGGACGAAAAGATTACTCTCAAGGAAGAAACCAAGCTTCCTGTCAATGAAGAATTGTTGAGGACTCTTCCGGATTCTTTTTCCTATAAGAGCATCAATGGTTCGAATTGGATGACGTCAGTGAAGAACCAGGGTTCCTGCGGGAGCTGCTGGGCATTTACTGCCGTTGGCACGATCGAGGCCATGTACAATATTGATAATCATGATCCTAACCTTGACTTGAACCTTGCTGAGGAAGAGTTGGTCTCCAATTGCACCAACAAGATTGCGACGAATGGCAGCTGTTGTGGAGGATGGGCTGCAGAAGGACTGCGATATGCGTCAATCTACGGGATTGTCGACGAGAGTTGTCTTGAATACCATGACGGTCCAAAGGCATATTGGCCGTGGGATGATGAAAATCAGGGATGCGGCTGCGATGGGGGAAGCAATGACGCCTGCCAGAGCAGGTGCCGCTATCGCGGCTGGCAAGGCGATTATTATGTCTGCGCAGACAACAAGTGCGAAGACAAATGTGCTGATGCTTCCAATCGAGATTGGAAAACGTATAATTGGGGCGGGAGCTATGATTATTATAACACCACAGACAGACTCAAGCTTGCGCTGTATATGTATGGCCCTTTGGCAATAGGAGTCTGCACTAATGACAACTGGAACGATCCGTTCTGGCCTTGGAGTGATGGATACGATGGCGGCATCCTTGATTCCACCTGTGATGGGGATGCCAACCATGCAGTCATTCTCGTCGGCTGGGAGGATGACTCCGGAAACCCTGATGGAGGATGGTGGATCATCAAGAACTCCTGGGGTTCTGACTGGGGAGAATCAGGGTATGTGCGATTGCAGTATGATAATGTGGAAAAGTTCGGGCAAGCATTCTGGGTCACCCAGACAAGGTGTGACGACAATCTCACTCCTCATGTCTCTTTCACGAACGCTCCCACCTACACGACAAACCAGCAACCGACATTTCAAGGTACTGCGACGAGCACCTGCTTTGACGTGGGCAAGGTTGATTATCTCATCCTGCCCCGTGACCATCCTTCTGAGGATTGGAGCGCGCCTAACGGAACGGCTGTTGCCTCCTCTCCTCCATTTGATGATCTTACCGAGAATATCCAATTCAGCCCGGCAACCGCACTTCCTGATCTGCGGTATACGGCAATCATGCGCGCCTATTCAGATCGCGGGGCATTTACTGTTCCTGAAAACCAGAACTACTGGGATTTCACTGTTGACACGACCGCTCCCACGGCAACCATTCAAGGGGTCAATCCTGATTGGAACAAGAACGACACTGTTGACATCCATTGTACAGATACGATGACCGCGGCAGCGGGCAGCGGGTGCAAGGATGAAAAATGGTATTATGTAAGCCCTATCAACTATTGCGTGCCTGATAAGGGTTCCTACACGAAAAGCACCAATCAGACAACTCTCTTCATTGATTACAACTCCACTGGCTTCCTCTGCCTCTGGGTGGAAGACAAGGCAGGAAACCATGGCATTGGAAAATCTTCTGCCTTCAAGGTGGACACTACGGTGCCATTGGTCCAGGTCAACAACGTGAATCCCTCCTGGAACACGCTGGACAAGGTTGATCTCTTCTGTTTTGATGCTGAAAGCGATTGTACAGACATCTATTATTACTATTACACGCAGTCTCCTGCAGTCGGCTGCTCAGCGTCCACGTCCTCCTATACCAATCTTGATACGGCGCACTCCATTAATGTTTCTGCAGACCATAATGACTTCCTCTGCCTGCTTGCGTATGATCTCGCCGGAAATTACGCATTTGCGCAAAGCGTGCAGCTGCATGTCGATGTCAATGCGCCGCTCGCAACAGTCACTGGAATCTCGACTGACTGGACCAACAGCGACCAGATTTTCCTGACGTGCAGTGATGCGTATTCTGGATGCAAGGCTGACCGCTGGTATTATTTCACGAATACGACGAATTGCAGCCAGAACATCAATGTCTACACAAGCCATGTCACCGTCGGCAATATTACGGTTGCGAGTGACAACAAGAATTATACGTGTCTGTGGGTCGAGGACAATGTCGACCATGCGGGTCGGGGAATCTCCAGCCAGCTTCATGTCGATATCACTCCCCCGACAGCTTCAGTAACTGGCGTTTCGCCGACATGGGTCTCTTCTGATGTTGTCTCGCTCAGCTGCACTGATGCGACAGCCGGGTGCAAAGCGACAAAGAAATATTATTATGATAGCGACGGCAGCTGCTCGAATTCATCAGCAGACTATACGTCCTCGACAGCGAGCGATTCCCTCAACATCGGCACAGGCCATCATGACTATCTCTGCCTCTGGGTTGAGGATAATGCAGGCAACCATGCGACCGCAGTCTCGAGCCAGCTCTTCATCGACACCACTCCTCCTGTCGCCGAGGCAGGTTCGAGTATCTCCGGAGCCCTTGCCGGAATTCCGATCACGGCCAACGGTTCAGGTTCAACCGATGACGTGGGCATTGCAAGCTATTCCTGGGACTTTGACGCGAGCAATGGCATCACTGCCAATCGGGTGGGAGCGGTCTCGAGTTGGACGTATGCGCATGCAGGGACATACACCGTCACCTTGACTGTCAAGGATTATGCCGGGAACAGTGCGACAGACACGCTGGTCGCATCGGTGAAGGAAATGCCGCCAGTAGCAACGATAACTCCTGT
>JAZDID010000082.1:0-3917 GCA_043805315.1 Nanobdellota archaeon
CTTTGCTTCTGGCTGGCTGTAATAGTACTGCATTGCCTTGCTTGCTTCCTGTTCTTGACTGCTGTCATACATGCCTGGAATGCTTGTCTTTGAGATGATCTCTGCATCCTCTCCCTGGTAGCTGTCCACAATCACGAGCTTGTTTCCCGCTATCATATAGATGTACTTGTCATCGTTCTTGACAAAGTCTGCCTCGTCAACTCCAGCAACCTGGACATTGGTCTGCGAATAATCAACCGCACCTCCTCCCCCTCCCATGTCTGCGCTCATCCGCTCTGCGCCTGCAGCAGTAGGTGCTGCTGAGGATTTTACCATCATGCTGTCAAAGCTGTTGTAGCTCTGTCCTTGGCTGAGCTGGCTCTGGAGCAGGAACTGCTTGAGCTCGTTCACATTGTTGAACTTCTTGATCTCTTGCGAGCTGGTCAAGGTCGTGTTGCCCACGCTCATGTTTCCTGACAAGTCAACGCCGAGAAAGTTATCGCCAGGCGGATTCCTGTCAGAAATAGGCTGTTGCGTGCAGCCCACGAGCAGGATGGCTCCGACGATGCTCAATACAACAATCATGGTAAGGATGGTGTTCTTGTTCATGGTGATCCCTCTTTTGTTTTCTTCAGTAATTTGATTTTTTATATTGTTTTTGTTGTTTATTGTCTTTCACAGTGCTTTTCATACATTCAACTGTTTATCGACATATAGGAAGTGTGTAATACCTTGGTATATATAAAAGCAGTCATGACTTCTATCCTGGTTGAAACCATTGCAGGAAGTCTCTAGTATTCTCCCAGCTTCTTCTGCTCTTGTGCCTCTGCTGCCGCTTTCCAGGTCTCCCAGCTCTTTCTGAAGAAGGGGTAGACATTCCAGTACTTCCTGACAAAGTCAGCGGTGATGGGGTCTGAGGGATAGCCAGAGCCGAAATCGATCTTGTAGGTGTCCTTGAGCTTCTGGATCTCCTTGTCCCTCGTGACCTTGGCGAGGATGCTTGCTGCAGAGACTATCGGATAGTGCAGGTCTGCCTTGTGCTCTGCTATGATCTTTATCTTGTCTTTGAGCTTGGGATTGATGAGCTTTGACAGGTATGCAGTGTAGGCCTTGATATTATTGCTCGGGCAGTCCAGGATGACCTTGTCTGGCTTGGTCACGTTGATGAGCCGTGCAGAGACAGTCGCTTCCAGCCAGTTCAGGTTGAACTTTTTCGCATTGACAGCCTCGTCAATCTTTTTCGGCGGTAGTATCATGATCCTGTTCCTGCTCATGCTCTTGATCAACAAGAACAACTTCTCGCGTTCGCGAGGCGTCAAGAGCTTGCTGTCCTTGACTCCCATTGATTTGAGCTGGAACTCGTCCTTCTCGTCGATCAGGCAGATCGCGATCACCATAGGCCCGATGACCGGCCCGCGTCCTGCCTCGTCAATGCCTGCAAGGATTGCCATGCCGGAACGTGTATTCTGGAAGTTTAAAAAGTTAATGAAAAGAGTTGCTATTTTCTCTTTTCTCATAAAAACACATTGATTTTTACTTTCAAGTAGTAAAGAAATAAAAAGATTTATAAATTGATTCTGTTTCATTCAAGCAAAAAATAATGATTCATTGAGAGGTTTTGAACATGGCTTCGAGAATTATTCCAGTGAAAATTTCTGGCGTCCGGGTTGAATCTTTTGTAGGCTCATTTGACACAGGTATTGCGTATTTGAAGGAAAAAGGTTATTCTTTGTGGACAGCACGTGACCTGGCACACTGCCGCATACTTGCAGGCCCAAAAGATGAAATAAGCACAGACTGGAGCGTGATTGCAGAGAACGTGAATTACTTTCCTCGGGATCCGGAATTCGTGTTCATCGCTGACAGCAGGCATAATCCACTCCTGCAGAGTCCTGCAGAAGCGACCAGTGCGCACCTGAGAGGAGAAGAATTTTACCTTGATGAAGGCATGCCATACATTTCATTAACTTTACTTGCAGAAAGAAATCCAGAAAAAGCTTTCAAGAGCGGCGTTCTCAGCCTGCCCAGGCAGCTGGTTGAAGCGAGAATTCCAGTGGAAAGTTTCTCCAGTCATCCTCTTACCTATTTCCTCTTCAGGGACATGGCAGGACAATATGGTAACTTCCTGAAAGAAAACAAGATAGCAGATATTGGCGTCGGACTAACAAGCCAGGATCATCTAAGGAAACAGAAGCAACCATTCGGCAGGGCCTTGCGGGTCAGCACCCTCAGCAATAAGTCCAACATCAGCGATCACTACAACCTCAGCGTCGATGACGGCCAGGTGAGTGGAGTACAGTATATTCCCGCGGAGCGGGACGCGCCAGAACTTCTACAGGAAATAAAGGGTCTGGAGAATATGCTCACAACTCTCGAAAAAGGAGTATTAATTCAGACAGCGGAGGGCCAATACAGGCTTCGCCTGACTAAAGTGGATAAAAAAGCATAAGCTTTATTTTTACTCTTCTTATTTTTTAAAATCGAATTATTTATAAACCTCTCTTGAAATATCTCGCTGTCAGGAGGAAATCTGCATGTTCGACATCCAGCTCATCCGCGACAACTATGACCTGGTCCAGAAGAACCTGAAGCGCAGGAGAGATGATGCTGTCATCAAGAAGCTCCACAGCGTCAAGGTGAAGGATGATGAGTGGCGCAAGCTCAAATCAGAGGTTGATGTTCTCCGGCAGAGAAGGAACCAGTTGAGTGCAGAGATCAACTCGCTGAAAAAAGAAGGAAAGCCTGTCACGAAAATCCTTGCAGAGGCAAAGCACATCCCTGACAAGATCAAGAACGCAGAAGAAAAGCTCGTGCAGCTTGAAAAAGAAGTCAGAGAAGGCCTGATGCGCCTGCCGAACCTGCTTGACGAGGAAGTCCCGTACGGCGTGGATTCTGAGGACAATGCCGAGGTTAGGAAATGGGGCACGCCCAAGAAATTCGACTTCGAATTAAAGCCGCATGGCGAGCTCATGGAATTTCTCGGAATTGGAGATTTTGAGCGCAGCGCAAAAGTCGCTGGCGCAGGATTCTACTACTTGAAAGGCGGTTTGGCAATGTTGAATATGGCATTAGTAAAATTTGCCATTGATTTCATGGTGAAGAAAGGCTATCTCTATACTGAACCGCCGCTTATGCTGAAGAGGGTTGCATACGAAGGCGTAACAGACCTTGCTGATTTTGAGAATGTCATGTACAAAATAGAAGGTGAAGACCTCTATCTCATCGCGACAAGCGAGCATCCCCTCGTGAGCCAGTTCATGAACGAAGTCATCGAAGAAGAAAAGCTTCCGATCAAGCTTGCAGGCTACAGCATGTGCTTCAGGCGAGAGATCGGCAGCAGGGGAGTTGACACCAAAGGCCTTTTCCGAACTCACCAGTTCAACAAAGTCGAGCAGATCATCTTCTGCACGCCAGAGCAGTCCAAGCAATTGCACGAGGAAATCACTAAGAACGCTGAAGAGATCTACAAGCTCCTGGAAATCCCGTACAGGATCGTGAACATCTGCACAGGAGACATCGGCATTGTCGCTGCAAAAAAATATGATCTCGAGGCATGGTTTCCCCGACAGAACAAGTACGGAGAGGTCGGCTCCTCATCCAATTGTACAGATTATCAGGCGAGAAGGCTCAATGTCAAGTGCGTGGACAGGAAAGGGGAAAGGAGAATTTTGCACACCCTGAACAACACTGCAATTGCGACATCACGGTGCATGGTGGCTATTTTGGAGAATTATCAAAACAAGGACAGCACAGTCACTGTCCCGAAAGCACTCATTCCGTACATGAACGGGATGAAGAAGATCGAGGCTGTGAAAAAGGTTTAGAAGTTAAGTTTACAGGAAGGTCCCGATTCAAACAGCATATCACTGTAAACAAAGAGGTGTAGTATGGTCAGCATCAATGGATTTGTCTATATCCTTATCGGCGCGTGCATCAGC
>JAZDID010000083.1:0-13125 GCA_043805315.1 Nanobdellota archaeon
CGATGAGATCGAAAGGCTGAAAAAAGAAAGACTTGTCAAGCACATGTACACAAAGACACCAGGTTTCATAAAAAAATATTTCATACCAGTCATCGGAGGGTTCATCATCGCATCCCCCCTGCCTGACGAGATAGGAATCTCGCTGTTCGCAGCGTCCACAAAGATATCAACGAGAGTATTCTCCATCATGTCATATGTCCTGAACACCATCGGAATCTTCATTATCCTGGCAATAGGGACTACATTATGATCTGGCACGCAAGAAGATTTTAATAATCCCTTCTTTGCCTATGTTGCCTTGATCATCGCGCTCATCGCCTTGAGCCAGGACCTGATCGGCCAGGACATCTACCTCGCACTCGTGCTCATGAGCATCATCACCACCATCCTCACGCCGATCATCCTGAAGAACTGGCTCTACCGGGATGAAAGAAAACAAGTGTTCAAGTTCTGAACCAATCAATCCCCTGCGAATTCGACGATGCTGAATACGTTGTAGCCATGCTGCTCCAGTTTCCTCTTGCCGCCGAGGTCCGGCAGGTCAATGATGAACGCGCACTCCTGCACAATCCCGCCCAGCTTCTCGATGAGCCTGCACGCAGCCAATGCAGTGCCGCCTGTTGCAATGAGGTCGTCAATAAGAAGAACTTTCTCGCCTTTTCCGATTGCGTCGACGTGAATTTCAATGCGGTCAGTGCCATATTCAAGCGCATACTCCTGACTCTCTGTCTTGAACGGCAGCTTCCCCTTCTTGCGCAAGGGCACGAATCCCACGCCAAGCTCGTGCGCAAGGATGCCTGCGATGATGAATCCTCTCGCCTCGATGCCTGCGACGACATCAGGTCTGTTTTCATTGTACTGAGAAACCAACATGCCCACCACGCTCTTCAGCCCTTCCGCATCCTGCAGCAGCGTCGTGATGTCCCGGAACATGACTCCTTGCTTCGGCCAGTGCGGCACTGTCCGTATCTTCGAGCGGATGAGCTCTTTTGTTAAACGCTGTTCACTTGTTGTGTGCTGTTCTGCCATGCTGTCCTCATGCCTGCCCACGCCCCATTCACCACCACTGATTCTTTCCCCTAGATCATCGCATCCTTCAATGCGTGCCTGCATGCGCAGTCGTTGTACGCTATCTTCGGGATGGCGTCCAGCATGATCCTCCTGAAATGCGCGGAGAACTGCTGCATCCTGCTGACCACCATCTCGATCGTGACCGGCTCCTCGCTCCCATGCCAGCAGTCATAATCCGTCGAGAGTGCGATGGCGACATAGCAGATCTCAGCCTCGCGTGCGAGCACGACTTCAGGCACGGTGCTCATGTTGATGATATCGGCATTCCACTGCCTGAACATCTTGGATTCCGCCTTTGTTGAGAACCGCGGGCCCTCGATCGTGACGACCGTGCCTTTCCCGTGATGGGGGATGTTGAGCGCTGTCGCAGACTTTGAAAGTATTGCCCGTAGCCTGCTGCAGAACGGCTCAGCCATGCTGATATGGCAGAACTCGTGCCCCTCAAAGAACGTCTGGTGCCTCCTGGTCGTGCGGTCGATGAACTGGTCAGGAAAGACAATGTCTCCTGGCCTGATATCTTCACGGAGAGAGCCGCAGGCAGTCGTCGCGATGACGTGCGTGACTCCCAATTCCTTCAGAGCCCAGACATTTGCCCGGTAGTTCACGATGCCTGGGTAGATCCGGTGGTTGTCCCCGTGCCGGGGAATGGCAACCACATCGATCCCTTTGATCTTGCCGATAGTCACCAGGTCAGAAGTCGGGCCGTATGGCGTATGCATCTTCTTCCGTGCTGCCTGTTCGATGAATTCAGGGCTTGCAATGCCTGTGCCGCCGATAATGCCAATCTTGACCACACAATCACCCTCTACTGCGAACAGAGGTGCGTTTTAAAATGTTGCGGAAATGAAAAACCAAGAAATCCTGGTTTGTATTAATCAGATAGTGGTAAAAATCGGAAGATTTAAAAAGGGAAGGCAATCACTTCCCTCCATGAAGACGCAAAAAAGGAAACTCTTGGCCAAATATGCGCCGAAGTATGATACTGAAATGAGCAGGCAATTCCTTACCACAGTATTGCCTTATTTCGACCCCCGGAAAAACGGCAATCTCCATGATACAGATCCAAAAATCTATTATAGCAAGCTTGCGAGAAAATCTCCGAGAGAGATCGATTCCCTTGTCAACGATGTACTCTCTTTCTTAGGAGAGCCTGAGAGGACTCTTGAAAGATTCCGCTATATTATCGGTCTGGCAGATGGCAGGAGGCACACGTATGCAGAGACTGCAGAAACATTCAGTGTCCCTTTGAAAGATGTCAACATGCTGGATACATTGGTGATGACCACGTATTATAGCATCCACCTGAAATCCTCACGATTGCATCAGGCAATGAAATAAAGAGAGTTCTCAAGTTTCTTCAAGTTTCTTCTTTCAAATCATTTAATCACGCTTTATTGCGGAATGTGCATATCAGAGATCCTGTTTCGATTGTCCCTGCCCGCCATCCCCCCTCCACCACCCTGGGATGTGCGTAACAATTCTTCGACACGGTCGGCAGTCAGCTGGGTTCTGTTCGCAGTTGGCAGTTCACTGGGTTCAGTGCACAGTTGGCGGTTGGCAGTCATTGCCCGCAATCTATTTAAACCAAGGATATTTTCTTTAATCCATGAACAATATACGTCTCGGGCTGACATTCGCTGACGTCCTTCTTGTCCCCAGGAAAACACCATTGCATTCGCGCAGCGAGGCTGACGTGAAGTCACGATTCACAAAGAACATCCTTCTCAACATCCCGCTGGTGAGCGCGAACATGGCGACAGTCACAGAATCAAGGATGGCGATCGCGATGGCGCGCGAAGGAGGCCTTGGTGTCATCCACCAGTTCAACACCATTGAAGAGCAGGTTGAGGAAGTGCGGAAGGTCAAGAAGAGCACGAGCTTTGTCGTCGACAATCCTGTCTCAGTGCAGAAAGATACACTCCTCGGCGAGGCGCTCCAGCTTATGCAGAAAGAGAATGTCACCAGCGTCATTGTCATGGACAAGGAAGAGATTGCAGGCATCCTGACCTCACGGGATTATCTTTTCGAGACCGACCTGCGCAGGAAAGTCGCTGATATGATGACTCCACGGGAAAAGCTCATCACCGGAGAATACGGCATGACACTTGCAGAGGCAAAAAAGCTCCTGAACAAGAACAAGATCGAGAAGCTTCCCCTGCTGAAAAATGGCAAATTACACGGCCTGATCACCAACCAGGACATCCTCAAGATTGAGCATTGGAAGAACGCGTGCAGGGATGAGAAAGGCAGGCTTCTGGTAGGCGGCGCTGTCGGCGTGAAAGACACGCTCGAGCGCGCAAAAGCGCTCCTGCATGTCGGCTGCGATGTCCTTGTCCTGGATGTTGCCCATGCGCATTCTGACCTTGCAATCACGCAGCTGAAGGAATTGAAAAAGAATTTCAGCGTGGATGTCATGGTGGGCAATATCGCGACTGCAGAAGCTGCTGCTGATCTCATTGCAGCAGGCGCTGACGGCCTGAAAGTCGGCATCGGGCCGAGCCCGGTGTGCACCACACGACTGATTTCCGGCGCAGGCATACCTCAGCTCACTGCCATCATGGACGTGGCTGCTGTCGCCAAAAAGCATGATATTCCGGTGTGCGCTGACGGCGGCATGAAATACCCGGGAGACATCACCAAGGCGATCGCTGCAGGCGCAAGCAGTGCATTCTCAGGCAGCCTTTTTGCAGCCACTGACGAATCTCCAGGATTCATCATCATGAAAGACGGCAAACGGTATAAGAGGTACATGGGCTCGGCATCCTATGACAGCGGGCACGAGCGCAAAGAGCTTGCCGAAGGCAGAAGATTGAAGAGCAAGCTCGACATCTTTGTGGAAGGCATCTCTGTCTTGATGGATTACAAAGGCCCTGTAGAAGAAATCATCCATTCCCTTCTGAAAGGATTACGCAGCGGCATCAGCTATTGCGGCGCCAGAAACATCACAGAGCTGCAGGAAACAGCTGAATTCATCCAGATCACCCAGGCAGCATGGGAAGAGAGCCGTGCGCATGGAGTGAAGCTGTCGGAGTGAATCAAAATCTTTTCTTTCCTATCAAAAAATCATAGGAAATTCAGCCTGAACAAGGATTTCTTAATACTGAAAGCTCATTCAAACCCTGGCTTAAACCAACTCTTGATCACTAAATCATAACATTTAAATAATAAAGCACCTTAATCATAACTATCGTTAAGAGTTGGAGGTGACTATTTGAGGTGATCATATGACTATGGAAGAGATCATCAGAGGAAAGCCAACTTTTTTCACACGGTCGGTCCGATATGCAGATACCTTTGAGATTCAGATTTTTGACCCTGAAGGGAAACTGTTGATGTCTGTGATGGCCAAACAGCCTTTCGAGACACATAAAACTGAGTGAAGAGCAAAAAAATTCGCGTACTACATTTGAACACCAATTTTTTCATATAAACAATATAGAATAAGAAAATGCTAAACCACACCTTACCGCAATTACCCTATGTCTATGGCGCATTAACGCCCTACATCGATGAGCAAACTATGCGCATCCACCACACCAAGCACCACCAGGCATACGTAGACAAACTAAACGCGGCATTGGAAAAGCATCCTGAACTTCAGAAAATCCCTGTTGAAGAGCTTCTCAAGGACTCGCATACGAACTCGCATACAATACCCTTAGACATCCGCACAGCTATCAAAAACAACGGCGGCGGCCATGCGAACCACTCTTTCTTCTGGAAAGTCATGGCTCCAAACGCAGGAGGAACTCCGAAAGGCGCTATTGCAGAAACGATCATCAAGATTTTTGGCTCTTATGACAAGTTCAAAGAGCAATTCACTGCTGCAAGCATGAACAGGTTCGGCTCAGGATGGGCCTGGCTTGTCAGGAATAAAAAAGAGCTGGAGATCATGAGCACGCCAAACCAGGACAGCCCGATCACTATCGGCAAGACGCCTCTGCTCTGCATCGATGTCTGGGAACATGCATATTATCTCAAATACCAGAACAGGAGAAACGACTACATTACTGCATTCTGGAATATCGTCAATTGGAAACAAGTCGAAGAGAATTATAGGATGGCGATGAAAAAAGCCCTATAAAATAGTATCACATTCTAGGAGCATGTCAAACGCGCAGGCCATGTACGGAAAGCATTGAATTTCTTGACAAAAAGGCCTAAAAAACGCGCGTTACAATTTTAAAGTCCAAATTCCTTTTGGTTCAAAATGCCCCCGAAACCAATACAAAAATCAATTGAACGTAAAGACTTGATCAAATATTAGAATTGGGGCATCTGATCATACACTCAAGCTGCTGAAGAAAAGCGATTCTGCACACCCATCCTCATCCTTCTCCGTACTCCTGCCTTTCTTACCTCATCATAAAGGATGACTGTCAATGAGACAAACAAGACAACCATCCAATCCTTAAAGGAAAGCGCGACTGTATCCAGAATATCATTGAAAACACTGACCTGCACAATCATGATCTGGAGCGCGATGGAAGAGAACACTGCAAGCAGCAAAAGCGTATTCCTGAAAAATCCTATCTTGAACAGGCTTGTCTTTGAGCTCCTGCAATTAAAGACATTCATCATCTGATAGAAGACCAGGACACAGAACGCCATCGTGGTCGCCCTGGCAAGGTCCTGGCGGTAGTAGATAAATACTGCCAATGTTCCCGCTGCAATGACGCAGCCGGTCACCAGCCATTCCAGGAATGCCTGCCTGGTGATAATCCTTTTTTTAGGGTCACGAGGCGGGTTCTTCATCACATTGACTCCTGATGGCTCGACGCCAAGCGCCAGTGCCGGGAAAACGTCAGTGACCAGATTAATCCAGAGGATCTGGGTTGCAGATATGATCAGGGTTCCCGGAGGAAGGCCGAGCAATGGAATGAGCAGGATGCTTAAAAAGACAGTGATCAGCTCTCCCAGGTTGCAGGTGAAGATGTATTTCATGAATTTCTTGATGTCATTATAGATAGTCCTGCCTTCTTTGATGGCTGTGATGATCGTGGCAAAGCTGTCATCCATGAGCACCATGTCAGATGCTTCCTTAGACACGTCAGTGCCTGCGATGCCCATGGCAACACCGATGTCCGCCTTCTTGATTGCCGGCGCGTCATTCACGCCGTCGCCAGTAACAGCAACAATCTCTCCCATCTCCTTTAATAACGAGACAATGCGCATCTTATGCTCAGGGTCCACGCGGGCAAAGATGACCTGGCCCTCCAATCTTTTCTTGAGCTCTTCATCCTTCAAATTATTCAGCTCAATGCCGGTGAGAATAGGCGTATCAGGCTGGCTAATGCCCAGCTTTTCAGCAATAGCCTTTGTGGTGATGCCATGATCTCCTGACACAATAAAGATGCGGATTCCTGCCTCTTTGCAGAGCTTGACTGCATCATACACCTCTGGCCTGGGAGGATCCAGCATGGCTTGCAAACCGACAAACACGAGCTTCTCCTCAAGCCCTTTCTGGAACTTAAGCTGGCCTTCCTTGACATGGATCTTCTTATAGGCAAAGCCCAGGACGCGCAAGGCATGGCTTGCCATATTCTTGTTCATGGCAAGGATCTCTTCCTTTTTCGCCTTCGAGAGCCTGATTTCTTTGCCTTTCAGGAAAAGGTATTCGCAATTCTTCAGTACTTCATCAGGCGCGCCTTTGACAAGCACAATCTTCTCATTGCCGTACTCATTCACGGTCGTCATCATCTTCCGCTTGCTGTCAAACGGCAGCTCAAACAGGCGCCTGTGCTCCTTACGAAGCGCTTCAACAGGCATATTGAACTTCTTGGCGCTGACCACAAGCGCGCCTTCTGTCGGATCCCCGATGATCTTATTCTCTTTCGTATGCTCTGCATTATTGCATAATACCCCTATCTCAAGCAGGAACCTGAGCTCTTTGTGCTCTGCAATCTTTTTTTCATTGAAGGTGAAATCCCCTATTGGATCATAGCCAATGCCAGAGACAAAGCCAAGTTCGCCATTCACATAGACCTGCTGGACAGTCATCTCATTCTTGGTCAATGTGCCGGTCTTGTCAGAGCAGATGACTGTCGTGCTTCCCAAGGTCTCGACAGAAGTCAGCTTCCTGATGATAGCTTTCTTCTTCACCAGCCGCTGCACTCCTAATGCAAGAGTGATCGTGACAATGGCAGGAAGGCCCTCAGGAACAGCTGCGACAGCCAAGGAGATGGCGAGCAGGAACATCTTGAGAATGCTATTCTTCATCAGGATTCCTGCAAGGAAAACAATGACGCAGATGATAAAGACATTCAAGGCAATGAACTTTCCCACATGATGAAGCTCTTTCTGGAGCGGGCTCATCTCATTCTGGACTTCTGTAGTAAGATGGGCAATCTTGCCGAACTCTGTCTGCATGCCTGTGCTGATGACAATCCCTTTCCCTCTTCCTTTGGTGATCACTGTGCCCATGAAAACGATATTATTCATGTCTGCGATCGAGACCTCTTCCTTATTCATGGCTTCGATGGATTTCCTCTGGGGAACGCTCTCGCCGGTCAATGCAGACTGGTCAACCTGGAGCTCGTTTGATTCTATAAGGCGGATGTCTGCAGGAACCTTGTCCCCTTCTTCCAGCACAATGATATCTCCGGGAACAAGCTCTTTCGCAGCAATCTCGCGCAATTCTCCCTGCCTGACGACCTTGACAACAGGATTCACCATCTTTCTCAATGCGTCAAGAGATCGTTCTGCCTTGAACTCCTGGATAAAGCCGATGAGCGCATTCAAGAGAATGACCACAGTGATGACCGCTGCATCAGTGAGCTCTTCCTTGCTGGACTCGATCGTGCCCACAGCAAAAGAGATAAAGGCTGCGATGATCAGCATGACCATCATGAGATCCTTGAACTGGCTGAGAAAGCGCAGGAGCATGCTCGCCTTCTTCTTCATGACCAGCTCATTATAGCCGTGCTCAAGAAGCCTCTGCCTGCTTGTATTGTTATCCAATCCTATCTCTGAAGTATGGAACTGGCTGAAGAGCTCTGCAACTGTCTTGGTATGATAACCCATTAGAATATGCCTGCACCAAATAGTATATAAAGGTTAGTTATCACTTGAAAGGAAAAGGAAAAAAAAGAGTGGTCCTAGGCATCATGACTTTTTTCCAGGAGCATCAAAGAGTTGCACTACGCTACTACGCTATCGTGCGTTATGAAAGCAATGATACGCTTGGGTAAACGGCTTAGTCAGGGGATTCTCATCCATGTCACCAATGAGATAATCTGGAAGCTTGAATCCATTGGCCAGGACAGTCATGTCTTTGCGCTCTAGTGCATCTGCAATCGCATCTCCGATTGCCTTTGTTGCCACACTCGCATTAAAAAGCACAGGATTTTCTTCAAAACCTGAGTAATCCAATATTGCCAAGACATGCCCGATCTTTCCCTGGCTGAACCAGCAGCCCATCACATTCGCAAGATATGTCTGGACTTGTTCATTGATCTCGCCAGCCAACTCTTCTACATCATCATAATTCGGGTGCGTTTTATGTCCATACCCTTCGATGTGCGGTTTCAGATCTTTGAAATACAGGTCTTCCAGAGTTGGCTTGTAGAGGTCAATATGATCGTTTGCCACAAGGAAGTCACATTCTGTCCTGTCCAGCTCAAAAAAAGCCAATCGTGAGAAGCCAGGCCTGCCTACGAGATCAATGAGCTTGGTAAAAATCGCCGTGTAGTTTTCAGGATGCAACGCGAGATCCCTCTTCAAAGTGCTACAGCCTGCATAGGATTTCAGAACTCTCTTCGCAATCCTTTGAGGGTCAACCAGAGCCCTCCACTTGTCAACTTTTGGGAAATATGCATTGATGACTTGGGCGTCAGTATCGAATATTTGTTTATATTTATTCGCAATCAACAATGCCAATGACTTTTTGAGTTCAGGAGAAGCTGCAAGATTATTATTCAGCGCAGCAGAGACTTCCGGAATGTCGATAATGCCAAGCACGTCAAGATTTTGGCTGAATCGGCTATGAAAGACCTCTATGAGCTCATGCAAGAGCGCGCTGTCCTTTGTCTGGGAAAAATACTGCCGCACGGCTGGCGTTTCAGTTATTTGCCGGTGGATTGACAAGAGGAGATCTGACTCTTCAATACCTTTTACAAATGCAGTATTCTTTAGCTCGCCAACATACGAGTAGAGCAGTGTTTCTCCGATCTTGAAACGCTTCACTTCAACAGGCCACGCCCATTTCTGCGTATACAGCTCCACTGCTGCGGTCTTGCCTTGCCTGACCAGAAGCTCCAAAGTAATGTCATCTTTAAAAAATGCAACACTTTTGTCTGGCTCGCCGACTGAATCACCCATGAGTATCCCTCCTTCACGAATTGGATAGCAGAGAGAATAATATATCCTTTAAAAAACTTACCTTTTTGTTGCTATTCGAAAGTGGACGTAAAAAACAACCTTTATAAACCTGTTTGGAATACAGTGCAGTGTGAGCAAAGAAAACCAAGAACGCAAAGAGAACTGCAAGATCCCCTTCAACCCGAAAGACTTAGAATGCATGCTCAATGACGAGTTCTACCTCAAGGTCTTTGGCAAAGACCAGCTTGAGGAACAGTACATCCGCATGTTCAAAGGGAACCCGAATATTGCATTACTAGAAGGAGTGCTCGGCAGGATCATCTACAGGGAACCGACGCAATGCTCTGTCCACTGGCTTGGAAATCTTCGCCTGGCCTATCTGGCAAACGGCACCTCCCTCACAGACTACAAGCCTGAAAAAACCAGCAACTTCATCTTCACACTAAAGAATATCGAAAGCGCTGATGGAAAGCCTCCTGTGCTGCGTGGCCAGGCCATGCGATATGATATTTTCTCGAACAATACTGCAAAACCATTTGAAGACGATGTCATCCTGTATTTTACAGAAACGCCAACTTTTATCGAGCTGGAAGTTGTGGAAGAGCGTCCCTAATTTGTTTCTCTGGAAAGAGTGGAGTTCGATTGCTTGTGCTGAAAGAATAACATTTAAATAACACTCTTCTCTAGGACCAACCATGGCCACTGAAGACGAGCTCAAGAACATGAGCCCAGAGCAGATCGCAGAGATGCAGAAACAGCAGTGCATCTTCTGCAGGATCATCAAAGGAGAGATCCCCTCGAAAAAAGTGTATGAGGACGAATCCATGGTCGCTATCCTGGACATTAATCCTGCAAGCCCTGGCCATGTCCTGGTGATGCCGAAAGAGCATTATCCCATCCTTCCCCTCCTTCCTCCGCAGATATTCAAGCACATCTTCACGACGACAAAATACCTGTGCAAAGGCATCAAGACTGCAATGGTGACAGACTCCTGCACAGTCTTTATTGCAAACGGCGCTGTGGCAGGCCAGCAGAGCCCGCACTTCCTGTTTCACATCATTCCCCGAGAACCAGGGGACGGGCTGGCAAATTTCGAGCTGGCAAAGAAAGAATTCTCCAAAGAAGAGATTGACCAGGCATTCATCTCATTGGGAAACAATGTGCGTTCGATTGTCAGGGAATATCTTGTGCGGGAAGGCAGGATCCCCAAACAGCCAATGCAAGCCCCTGCACCCCAGCTGCGGACAGAAGAGCTCTCCCAGATCATTGACCAGAATCCCCAGCTGAAAGCCTTGATTATGGAACATCCGGAACAGCTGAAAGCCATTCTGCAGACAAATCCCCAGCTGGCACGCTTGTTCGCAGGCGTGGATATTGACAAGCTCTCTTTGAAATTGAATGAGATCGAGAGAGAGAAGCAGAAAGGGAACAATAGGCAGAACGAGAGTCAGGAGAAGAAAAAAAAACAGGACACCCCACCAGAAGCCAAATCCAAGGAAACAGATTCCTCTACCCAAGAAGAAAAAGAAGAGCAAAACTCCCCTGTTGCATCTGAAGAAGAGCAACAAGAACCGCCTGAGGAAGAGCAGCCCTCTCCTTACGGCGCTAACCTTGATAAAATCAGCGACCTGTTCAAATGACCATGGCATGCGAGTTTTGCGACGGACTGAAAGAGAAAAAGCTGAAAGTCTTGTACGAAGATAATTTCGCTGCCATCATCCTTTCTTCCCAGGCAACAAAAGGCCATATCCGCGTGTATCCAAAAGCGCACCTGACAAAGATCGACGAGCTGCAGAACGAGATTGTCGAGCATGCCTTTTTCCTGGCGAATTATGCAGCAGCGAGCCTGTTCGAGACGCTCGGCGCTCATGGCACAAACATACTTCTTGACGAGAGCAGCGGGCACCTGCACATCGACATCATCGAGCGCAAGCAGGACGACGGCATGAACCTGCTCTGGAAGCCAAAACAGCTTGGCCAGGATGAGATGGAGAAGATCGCGAAGAAAATTAAAGACGCGATCATCATCGGAGAAGACACTCCTGCAGAAGTCATTGCAGAAGCAGCTCCTGTCCTGAAAGAGCTCAAGAAGACAGAAGGGAAGAACTATCTGCTGAAGAGCTTGGATAGGATACCATAAATTTCTTGAAATTCTTCACAACATTTTTATAGCGCACAGGATTTTCTGTATATAAAAAGCTATTTGTTTACTCATGACATCAGAAACCCTCATCGAAGAATTGCACCGGGAATTCGCAATAATGAAGCGCGAGCTTAAACTCAAGTCAACATTCAACGACCTTGAGAAGATTTACTTCCTGTCCGACATGGTGCTCAAAGACGGATTCGTGAGCAAGCACCTCTCCCGGATCATCAGCCACAGGATAGTCGATACCTACCTGTCCTGGGTCTATTACCTCCAAAGCCTTGTCGTTCCTAACCCAGGCATGCTGGTCAATATCACCGAAAGCCAGATGTTCACAGATGAAGAAAAGGACCAGATGATGCAGACCATCGCCAAAATCCTCGCATTCACTTCCCAGAACTCAGTCATCGCCCTGACCAAAGACAAGAAAAAGGAGGCAGAGTTCATCGACAGCTCAGTCGCATTCTGGAACAAGACAATTAACCCCGCGCTGCAGAAATTCATGCACAAGGCCCATGAGAGCTGGCAGAAGAAGGCAGGGCATCCGCAGAAGAAGAAGTGATGGTAAGCTGCTGTCTTGTTGCTCAAGCATTCTCGCATGATATGCACCTGAAAAAGGCGTTTTAAGGAAGTCATACTAAAATCTAGACAATTCACAACAGCAGCAGGTACCAGTTCATAAAAAACGTCGTGATCAGGAACGCGATAAGAAAGCTCGGCACAAATGGGATGCCTTCCTTGATAAGGACTGTCTTGATCTTGTTCTTCTTTTTGTACGCGATCAGCTCAGCGATCTGCTCTTTCGATATTCCGAGGTCCTTCGGCCCAGCAATCCGCTTTTTGCCGATGACAATGTCATTCACGATCCAGTCTCCTTCAGTGAGCTTTTCAGGCAGGACTTCCTTGAGCATGCAGCTCTTCTCCACTGCCTTCACAAACAGCCAGAGGTAGAACATGATGAGCATGGCCAGGATATAGCTGAGGAACATGAACTTGAACGGGTTATTCCAGAAAAAGGCCAGGATGATACCTATGATTGCGAGCCCGAGAACTGCATACCTATATATAGTGACATTCCGCTCAGCTGCAAGCCTCTTGAATTCAGGAAGGAAGCGATCCTTTTTCCGAACCGCAAGCAGGATCGACCAGACAATGCCATAGACAGCACCTGCAAGCAGGATGTTGATGAAGAAGTCGATGAGGAACGGAATCCTTCCATATGCCAGTGCGATATGCAAGGGATGCAACCCGAAAAGCGCGCCCATGGCAATGATGATCTTGCTGTCCCCGCCTCCCCACTGTCCTGTGTAGAACATGGCATAGGCGATGATAAGGCAGATGACAAGCCCGACAACTGAACCTATGACATACCATGCATTCCAGAAAATGACTGAATACAGCGCGCTGGAAAGGATGCCAAAACCAATGAGAGAATAATTCAGCCAGTCAGGAACCTCCCGTGTCTTGATGTCTGTGTACGCTGCTATCAACAACCCGATGCAACCGATGATCCAGGAGAGAAAGATCGCAGGGGAATTGATGGCAAACATATGTTCACTGAGAAATAAGAAGTTTATAAAGTTTGCTAT
>JAZDID010000084.1:0-8805 GCA_043805315.1 Nanobdellota archaeon
TGAGAACCCTACTCCCCGCAAGTTTTTACCCTGAAAAAACTTGACAAAAAGGATTAGGAGTGGGGCATAACAAACTTGAAATCATTGTTAGCCCCACTTCCATGCGCTCATTATTACGCGCAATGAGAGTCCAATTATATAATATAGGAAAAATAGGAAAAAATGAGCAAAAAATGACGAAATATGTGCTAGAAAATACATATTGGAGTAACCAGGTTGCCTCTTTAGCAGTCTCGGCAGCTCAAAAACCAAACAGGTTCGTTTATAAATAAAAAAATGTTCACTTCAGAATGATAAACCCTTCAAACATGAGAATTCCCTTGTTTAAGGCGCTCATAAGAAAGAAGGCAGGTTGTGAGGGTAAATTGTTGCGAAAACTTTATAAATAAGTTATAACTTTGAATGGATACCATAGTTGACTTTATAGAAAAGCATACATTGGCTCTGGAGTACATGCCAACCGCTTTGGAGCAGGATGCTATGCAAAATAATATAAAGTCACAGAGGTGAAAGGATAATAACCTGAAAACATTAAACACATGGAGGTGTTTACATGAACGTGAAAAAAACAATAAAGAGATTGATGGCGCTGGGAACCGGAGCTACCATGATTGGCGCAACAATCGCCGGAGCTTTGGCCTACGACCTCGCTGACTATCCGTCTCCGTTCGTCAAGGATGGAGTGGTAGACACGCTGATCGTCATCGGTGCCGCTGCAAAGCCAATGGATACCCTAGGCGCAATTGATATTGCCGCAAGCGTCCAAGCAGCAGCAAAGACCCCAGTAGCTGTCGGCGGAGCAACAGGCGGAGTGACCCTGACAGGTGACAATGTCGCCATTTCAAGGAGCTCAAACCTGCTCGAAGTGAACCAGTTCCTCGGAGACGTCAGGAAGACCTTGACAGAGGCAGACCTCAAGGCACTCGCTGGCGGAACCATGACCACTGGAGGCCACAGCACCAAATACAACCAGTATTTGCGGCTGAACTTCACTGATGCAGCAACCACAGCACAAGGCAGGAACTCAGGAAGAGTAGTATATGAGAGAGACACCAAGAGCAAAATAACCGGTGACTTCCTCTACTTCCAGGGTAATGTCTACATGTGGGAGTACCAGCTTGAGTTCTCTGACGGACTTGAGAGCGATGTCGACTCTTCAGCCAATCTTGATGATCTGGAAGACGAAGCATTGAACATCTTTGGTACTGACTACACGATTGTCGACACAACAACAGCCTCGACATCCAACACATTAACTCTCAAGTTAATGGGCGGAGACGTCTCAGACACGCTCGGAGAAGGCGAGACCAAGACCTACACCTTGAACGGCGTTGACTATGAAGTCACAGCAGTCTTCATCTCAGACGTGGCACCAACCAAGGCGAAGTTCTCAGTCAACGGCGAGTTGACAAAAGAGCTCGCAGACTCAGACACTGACATCCTCTCCAACGGGATCGAGATCGGCATACGGTCTATCCTGACCAACCAGAGAGAGGGAATCGTCGAGTTCTTCCTTGGAGCCAACAAGTTGGAGCTGACTGACACGAACTTCTCAGATGATAGCTTCAGCAGCGGTGTCAAGATAGGCGGCGAGACGATAGAGGATGCGGAGATCAAGATAAAGGCATCCTATATCACAGGAAGCAACTATCCAGACTCTGGAGAAAAGCTGGCCATCAACAGCGTCTACTACCAGCTCAAGGCGGATGCATCGTCAGGTTCTGACATCTACATCCCTCCAGGCCATGGATTGAAAGAATACCTGGACGAGTCTGCTGGCATGCTGAACCCGACCTGGGACATCAAGTACGAAGGGCTCATGGACGTGGAAACAACGCCCATCAAGTTTGACCCGAGCGGAGACGACGCGTACTTCCTGGAGTTCACCAACAACGAGGGCCTTGTTTACTCGGTTCCGTTTGTAGACAACTCTGGAAGTTTGTTCTGGTTCGGCTCAGACACCGAGCACTTGTTTGCCATGGAGACCAACATTACAAACAGGAGCGCCTACAGGATTGCAGAGAACGACTACTTTATCGTGACTGACAGGAATGACGACCAAGGAATAACGCACATCCTGCAGTTTGATTCAGTGGACGAGACCAACAAGCAGATCCTGCTGGACGACCTCGCGACAGGTTCCAAGACAGTAACGTACAGTGCAGCATCAACCAACCTGACACAAAACGGCGGTTGGGAAAGTTGCACTGGTGCGTATGGTAACCTTATTGTCGGCGGAGCAACCTTCCGGGTCTATGTGTGTGGTGATGCAGGAATCGGCTACAACCTCAGCGTTGACCATGATGGAGATGGGACAGTAACATTCAAGAAAAGAGTAAATATCGTCACACAAGGTGGCGCTTTACTTAACTTGACAGGAAACTTGTCCTATGCACAGCTGCACAGCGGTAACATCACAGAAGGTGATGGATTCAATGTATCCCTCACTGTACCGCAGAGGCTCTTTGACGAGAACGGCCCGTACAACACCACTGGTGGACTCCAGGCAAGCACAGACATGCGGAACAACATCCAGATAATTAAGAGGACCAGCAACCAGATAGGAATCAGTGTCGATTCGACACAGTACCTCGCCTTGAAAAGTGACCAGGCAAACAATGACTACCAGTATGCCCTGTCGCCTTTCGGTGACTTCTGGACATACTACAATCCGCCTGGAACAACAGAGGCAGAGAGCCTGACCATTGACTTCCCGAAACAACAGAGGGGAGTCCAGGTGTTTGTGACCGCAGGACCCATCACGACAACAAAGACCACAGCAAGTGGAGACACACAGGCCTATACCATCAACCAGGCTTCAGTCGGCATCGCAGTCATGGATACTGACGTCCAGCTTGGCCAGGGCAACATGATCGTTGTCGGCGGACCTTGTGTCAACACCATTGCCATGGAGCTCATGGAGAACCCGGCAATCTGCGCTGAAGGCTTTGAGCCAGGAAAGGCAGTCATCAAGCTGTACGCTGACAAGAACGCCTTGTTAGTTGCAGGCTATGACTGGCAAGACACGCTCGGAGCATCTTACGTGCTTGCGCAGTACGCGGACTACAAGCTCAGCGGCACTGAGATGGAAGTTGTTGTCGCAGACCTCGACCACATCACTGTGAACAAGGTCGAATAAACACAACATATTTTTTTTATTTTTTTTATTTTTTCTTTTATCATGTTATAAGAAATTATAAAAATAATTCTATTCTTTAATGTCTTTACGCAAACAATATCAAATTCACGATTTTCTTTCAGGTGCACGCCACCACTTCGGCGGCAGACTACCTGAAATCACCGTGATTTCTGGTATGCCACAAACCTCTGGTTTGAGGCAGGCTAAAAACTGCATTCTATACACAAATCGAAAGATGCAGTTTTTGTCCTACTGGACAGCCCGGAGGGCATACTCACCAATAGTAATTGGTGGTAATTTACAAACCTGCGGTTTGCAAATCATCCCCAGTCCAGTCTGCGCCGTGGTGGCGTGCGAAATGAAGCTTTACGGATTACCTGAATGGAAGTGGGATTAAAAAGGAATTCATGTCTTTTTATATCCCACTGCTAATGCTTTTTATCAAATTTTTGGCAAAAATTTGCGTAGCACCGCCACCAAAGGCGCATGTATTGAAAGAGGAAGGAATAGTATTATAGTATCACAACGAATTGATTTGTTCTCGAAATCGCAATATTTAAATACACTAATCTTCCAGAAAAAGAGTATCTTTATCATCGTATTGCAGAGGAATATGCATGAACAAGGGATTCGCGCTTGGCTGTCTGGTATGCCTCTTGCTGTTCCTTCCCTCCGGCCTTGCAGACCAGCTCCTGTATTCTGAATGGCATTATTCAGGAGACAGCTTTGAGATAGACGAGGAAGGCTATGACCAGGACATCTATTACCTCTCCTATTTCGTGCAAGTCCGGAACACAGACAATGGGCCAGGCATTGATGAGACCGGGATTGAGCAGGCGAACAACAGGCTCCTGATGAAGAAGAACAACAAGGGCTTCACACTGGTGGAAGGGGAGTGCAAGATCGAACCCCTGATCAAGTACTGCTTTGAGGACGCGGACTGGTATGACAAGGAGAGCCAGGGCCATCTCAAGTACGAGCACGGCGACGAGTATCCTGGATTGAAGATCTCTGTATATAAGATCGGGCCTACTCTTGAGGTGACCAGGACTTCAGAAGACATGTCATTGAACCTCAACCAGCCTTCTGCGGTCAAGATCATGATCAAGAATACCGGAGACAGGAGGGCGTCAGATGCGGCGTATACAGAGCGGCCTCCGAAGACAGTCGACACGTACGGCGTCTCAGGATTCACCACTGGTTTCCTGCTCAACCATGATTACCTGGAATGGCTGGGCTCCCTACCTCCGAATGAGAAGCTCTACCTCCAATACAATATCAAGCCCATAACCTATGAGAGCTTCAAGATTCCGGCAACCCTCTTCTATTCCTATGAAGGCGTGCAGAGCAACCAGAGCATCCTTGATCTCGCCTTCACCGTCATCACCCCCTACTCGTTCACGAGCGCTGTAAACCCTACGACAGTCAATATCAATGAATTGGCCACGTATAATGTGCTCTTCAAGAATGAGGACATGTATGATACGATGGATGTGCTTGTACGGATCAGCATCCCGAAAGAGCTCCAGCTGGTCAGAAAACCATTAAGCCTTAACCAGGAGAATGATTTCTGGCTATTCCAGATGAAGCTCCTGCCATTGACCAGCTTCAATTTTGACATCGACCTGCGCGGGACAGCCACCGGAAGCTACAATATCTCGACCTATGGAGAATTCCGCATCCGCGATGAAGAGATCCAGAAAAAGCTTGCGAGCATGTTCACCATCTCGACAGACAAGGTCGAGCCGACAGTGCGGTTCTCTGAAGAATCTGTCGAGGCAGGAACAAAAGTGCGGGTGAAAGCCCTGCTGGAGAACAAGGATGACAGCAAGATCTTTGTCAAGATCAAAGGAACGCTCTCCAGCTCCTTCTTGAGCACGCCTATTGAGATCTCAGATGCTGACCTGGACCAGGAGGAGGTTAAGCTCTATATCGACCAGGACCTCACGACGCCGATAACCAACAAGAAGCTTGAATACCGCTTTGACTTCACTGGAAGCTATGAGACCATCGAAGGAGAGAAATACAACTTCTCAACCTTCAAAATCCTCACGGTGAATCCTGGAGGAGGGGACGTGTTCGAGATCACCCAGGACGTGAGCGATGGCCTGGTCATCAGGGGAGAGAACATCACGGTCAAGACCAGCGTGAAGAACCTCAAGAACTTCAAGACCACAAGAGTCAATGTGAGCGACAGCGTTCCTGAAGGGTTGCAGATCGTCGGCGGCACGAACAAAAACTTCATCGACCTCGATGCGCTCGAGAAGAAACAGGCATACCTTTACCGGCTCGAAGTCCCGAAAGAATTCCTGGACCAGGAATTCACGATCAATTCCCAGGTCAGCTACCAGGAGTACAATTTCGAGGCGAGCAAGACCATTACTGTCCTTGACGCGCCAAATGCCACCACGCCGATCATTGAGAACACCACACAAATCAACACGACCTGGGATGACAACAACAGCTCTGGCAGCGGCGACAACAGCAATGCGACGAAATCCAAGGAGAGCCTCCTGACCAGGATCGCCAACGCGATCGAGGACTTCTTCAACATCCTCATCGGAAGGAAAAAATAAGAAATGGCGCTAGCGCATACACTACAGCGCAACAATGCACACCTTCTGAGTTCATGCATTCTCTACAGCTCATTTCGCAAGGACTGCCTTGAAGATATTGTGCTTGTCACGGACAATCTTCACAATAATCGTGTTCCCAGGAGAAAGCCTTTTCCTGGCACTAGCGGGTGGCAAGAGGGCAGTGACCAGCCGGTCTTTTGCTGCGCAGATGAGCTCGTCGTCGTATTTTCCCTGAAAGAGGATTTTCACAGGAACCCGTTGGCCTTTCCTGAACGGCTTCTCCAAGGTCCTGTCAGCGAAAAAAGAGAAGATTCCTCTGAGATGCAGGTCAACATCAAACTTTTTTTCCCATAATTCCAGCAGTTCATTGAACTCCTGCATAGCCATCTGATCCACCGGTCTTCTACCGTGGCTGTACTCGAGATAGTTCTGGATCCCGATCGGGCAGCCAAGCTCCTTGGAGAACAGGATGAGCTCTTCGATATCCTCCTCATTGACGCCAGGGACAAGGACAGGAGTCAGGACGAGCTGCATCTTCTTGCTGATGTACTTCGCAATTGAGGTCATGTGCCGGACGTTATATGCTGTTCCTGCAAGCACCCGTGCTTTCTGCGGGTCAAGCGAGTGTATCGAGAGGCCGATCCTGGTCAATCCCCTTTTCTTGAGCGCATCCACCAGGTTCTCATTGAGCAGGACGCCATTCGTGTCGATGGATATCTCCCGGACATTCTTTATTTCTCTCAATCCGGAGATGAGCTCCTGAAGTTGGGGATAGAGCGTTGAATCGCACTGGCCGCCGATATGCGCCTCGACAGGATGCTTCTTGTCTCGGGAAACCTTTTCGAATTCCTGGACAAGATAGCCTGCCTCGACGAGAAAATCCCTGGTTTTCCTGCCGTGCAGCCCTTCATCGACAGAGCAGAACGTGCAGTTCAGGTTGCAGCCCGTCATGGGCTTGATCTCGATGACATTCGTGTCCCTGTCCACGATGCCGAAGGTGTTGGTGCCCATGAGCGGTATCCCGGAATTCCTGTGAATGTACACGGTATTTCTCTTGTTCGGGCTGATCAAGTTCCCGAACCCTTTCTCCAGAAGAATGTTGAACTTGTTCCTGGCGCGCTTTTCAGAAGCCTGGAAAGCCAAAGAATGCGTTCCGACACTATACGCTCCGATACTCTGGAGGTCTTCGGTGCTGATGAGGAAATGATAGTTGCCGAGGAATAGTGCCTTCACTCCTCTGGCCTCTTTCTTAAAACGCAGTTCCTCAAAACGCAGGATTGTCTTCTCTTCTGCCATAAAGAAGGGGATACGCCAGCGCATTTAAAATGTTTGCGTTCCCGGATGAGGTCGTTGTGTTGTCCTGATCGTTGTTTTCCAAATGTATACTTATTGATGCCATTTCAAGGGTGGTGGAGGGGGGTGGGGAGTGGGGACAATCAGGAAAAGAAGGCGGGGAGGTGAGTGGGGACAATCAGAAAAAGATGAGGCTAGGTGGGCACATTCACCAACACGTACGAGTTGACGTGGCTGCATTTCCAAGAGCCAAGAGAGGCAGAAACAAGTCACAACGTTTAAAAATGCCTCCTGCTTCCTTCTCCGCATGGCTGAGATCAAGATCACCTACGAGACCTTGTTCGATATCCTCCGCAGGGAGAAGAGCAGGGAAGAGCTGCAGAAACTCGAGCCTGATTTCTTCTCAGAGGTCCTCACGTATTTAAAGGAGAAGACTGCTATCCTCGAGCAAGAGCCTGGCCAGATGGAGCTCTTCGCGGCAAAAGAGCGCGACAAGACCAGGATCCAGATGCAGAACATCCGCAAGATACTCAAGGAACTGTTCGAGAAGCGGGAGAACAAGATCATCAAGATCTGCCTGGACAAGGTGCGGACAGGCTCTGAACTCCTCGGAACAGGCGCCATGCTCGACGAGGAAAAACAGTTCTTCGCAGAGCTCGAGCACCTGCTCTCTCTGAACAGGAAATCAATCCTTGACAACCTCATCAGCGTGCGAATGCCGGAATATCCTGGAAAGCCAACGATTGCTCCTGCAAAGCCTTCCAACAGACCAGAGGCAAGCAAGAAAGCTCCAGAAGAGCATGGCAAGATAGGAGCGCACGAGGATGAGCGTCAGGCAGTACTCGCACAAGAAGACCATGAGGAAAAGAGTATGACACCAGAAGTTTCAGAACAACCGAATACAGACGCGCCAGCCTCAGAAGAGATTGTGACAAGGAAGATGATCCGCTTCATCCACCCGGTGCCAAGGTTTGTGGGTAAGGAACTGGAAGTGTACGGGCCATTTGA
This sequence comes from Nanobdellota archaeon, assembly GCA_043805315.1. Classification (GTDB taxonomy): domain Archaea; phylum Nanobdellota; class Nanobdellia; order Woesearchaeales; family JAHJEM01; genus JAHJEM01. Next base: position 8,017 of record JAZDID010000084.1, read on the forward strand.
CGAGGATGAAGTCACCAATCTGCCAGAGTATATCGCAGACCTCCTCGTGAAGAAGGGACGGGCAGAGGAGATTTCGAGCTGAATGCTGCTGAAAACAGCAATATTTATTAAGTGAAACCTGCAAGAACCCTCATCATAACCAAAATCATCTTATAGAGAAAAAAAGAGGGATTCGCATGGGGATTAAAGACCAGCTTCTGAAGATAAAAGAGAATTGGCTCATCGTGCTGATATTCGCCATCATCATTGTGGTCCTGCTGTTCAATGGCTGTTCGCTAGGAACATTGAGCCCGAAGAACATCGTCGGTGATCGGAGTTACAGCAATGCAGGCATGTATCAGGGCGAGTCTGCACAAGGAAGTTATTACCCTTCTTCATCCAATTCTGACTTCGCGCCCGAGGTCCAGGAGCGCAAGATCACCAAGACCGCACGCCTGAGCACGCAGGTCGAGCAGGGCGATTTCCAGAATGCAGAGGACGAGCTCAAGAGCATAGTGACGTCGACAGAATCCTTCCTGCTCAACCAGAACGTCTACAGCTCAGGAACAGGGAAGAAACAATATAAGACCGGCACCTATGACCTCAAGGTCAGGACAGACAAGTACGAGGCAGTCGCCAGCCAGCTTAAGCAGATAGGCAAGGTCACCAGCTTCACCGAGAGCAGCCAGGACATCACCGGCAGCTACACCAACACTCAAATTGACCTTGATGCAGAGAAGGCCAGGTTGGCCAGATACCGATAAAATCATCACCGCCGTACCAACTTTTTCCCCTGACAATGAAATCCTC
>JAZDID010000085.1:0-4033 GCA_043805315.1 Nanobdellota archaeon
GCGCAGATCGGGCGGGGGTTGCCCCCTACGGGGTGCCCGATAGCTCATTCGTAGCATGGCGGAGAATGAGCGTCTGCCGCCGTGATGGTGGCGTGCGGAATCAGTAAAGGAGCTATACAAAATCTTCAGAACTCCACGTACTTCTTCAGCTTCTTGATGATCTCGTACTCGAAGATAATGAACCCTCCCACATAAAAGAATATTTGCACCAGGAGAAGGATGATGAACATGACCGCAAGGAAGACCTGCTGTCCGCTGATGAAATTGGTGATGAGCTCTGCATGATAGGTGAGGACAGTGCTGAAGTACTGGTAGAGGTAATAGCCGAAGAAGAGCTGGGAAAATGCAATCATGAGCACTGCCAATGTCTTCTTGATGCTGGTGTAAACAGAAAGCGCGAGGCTTGCCACGCCGAGAAGTGCTGCAATACATACAAGCCATTCAAGCGGGTACTGGCTTAGGAATATCGAATGCGGGATGATGTCCACGCCCACCATATCTGCCGCAGTCAATGAGACAATGCCAAAAGACGGCATGAGGATGAGTGCAGGAAGGCTCAGGAAGAAGATGCAGAGATGCCAGCGTTTGACACGGATGATCCTGTCAGAATAGATATAGTACCAGAGCACTGCAGGGATGACGAGCAGCATGACAATGGCAATGAGATTCAGGAGATAGGTGGAGATGACCAGGAAAGCGTCAGCAGCAGTCTTTCCGAGGATATCTCTCGAAATCAGCAGGTAGATCGTCTCATGCGGGATCTCCAGTGCATAATAATAGTACACATCCCTGAGCTGGATGATATAGGGCAGGATGTAGTTGCCGAAGTCAGCCAGGAGGTGGAGGACGAGCATGCCGCTGATGCCCAGCAATAACGTATCTTTGTAGATGAAGTGCCTGATCACGTTCTCATAGAAGCTCTCGCCAAAGTCGCCTATCTTATACAGGAAGGATTCCGGGTGGAATTTTGACTTGTGCCTGACAAAGAAGAGGATGTAGACAAAGAGTGCGATGATCGCGAGCGGCGCGTCCACTGCAATCGCAAGCCATTCAAACAAGAGGTTGAAGACGATGACAAAAAACGCGATGAGAATGAGAAATGCTTTGATAAACCGGACTGCATAGTCGGGGAGGCTCTTTTTTGGATAGCCGATGGAGTGGAAGATGCTGATCACGCTCGGCGACTTGAACTGGAAGGAGACAGCTGCATAAAGAGCTGAGCAGATGAGGATGATGCTTCCCAGGACAAAGGTCCCATAGGTCAATGCAGACTGGTGGCTGACGATATAGCCGAGTATCTCCCTGATGACTGGCGTTGTCGAGTCTGCGATGGAGGAGTTGGCCCAGCCGATGATGCTCTTGAACATGAGGAAGATGTAGCCGAAGATGAGGAGGATGTCGAGCTTTGGCGATTTTTTGCCGAAGAAGAGCTTTGCAAGGCTCACCTTGTACAGGAGGTAGCCGAGGACAGACCATTCGATGATCTTTTTGATGTAATCGAGATAGTCAGGGATGATCTCAAAGAAGTCCAGGATGTTCAGCAGGATGATGAAGACGAGAATGAGATCTTCCATGCCGAATGCGAACTGTTCTGAAACCCGTCTGAAGTTCATGGCTTCCTTTTGAAGAGCGGTGTTTTTAAATATTGCTACTCTCAGACAACGTCGAGTTCACCGTGTTTTTCTGATCGTTCTGTTCTCCTGACGCATCTATTTCTGATACACTACCATGGGTGGTGGTAGGGGGCGGAGGGTGGGGACATTCCATAACAGGAGGTGGCTAGAAGGGGAAGAGGCTAGCACATTCACCAACACGTGCGAGCCGGCTTCTCACTGTCCTCTTTGAAAATGCATTAAATATTTAAATACTGCTCAGCTAGATTCTTCCTGATGGCAAAAAGAGGGAGCATTGTCTGTGTGGGTGTGCTGTTCGTATTTCTTTGGTCAAGCTGTGTTGCTGCTGAGCTGCAGAATTTCACCACTGCAGGCAATGGCTACCTGCTCATCGACTTTCCCTCGACAGTGCCGGTGAACAGGGAATTCAGTGTGGAGATACATTATTTTGTCCTGAACCAGCTCTTGTCATCCATAAACATTTCAGTGCTGAAAGGCACTCTTGTGATCCAGAATTATACCGCAGCTCCGGACCTGGGCAGCATAGAAAAGTCATTCAGGCTGCGCGAGGATCAGAAAGCCACATATCTATATACTGTGCTGGTTGCTGAAAAGAACCTCAATGGCAAAGAGTATGTCACCCGTGTTCCCCTGACAGTCAAGGTGGTCAGCCAAGGGTTTGAAGCAGCTGTTAAGGATCTGTTCAAGGGTATCGTGTCTGGCTCAAATGCGACTGAGAGCGAGGACCTTTCGCAATATGATCCGTACGAGTATGCGGGAAAATTGAGCTATCTCGTGGTCAAAAAGAACGCGAACCAGGTGGACTGCGTGCTGGACAAGAATATCCTTTATTTTTCCCCTGCGAACGGGTTCAGCGGGAATGCGAGCTGCCATGTCAAGGCGTTCAATGCTCTCGATAATGCAACCTATGTCGTTCATATCCTCGTGGCTGATGAGCAGGAGGTTGAGAAATTCAATGCTGATGCAGGCCTGACACCCAAGAAAGCAGATGTCACCTACGGCTATGGTGCAGATGGACCCGTGACTGGTCTTGATGAGACAGGATTCCTTGTGGAGAAAGAGAACACGATCATCCTGAACAATTCAGTCGCGATCAGTTTTGATGTTCCTCTGCGCATGGAAATCAACAAAGCATACCCTGTTCGGATCAAGGCATCGGTGACAAATCCTGAGGCGGTCATCGGGATTGACAAGATCGATATCATTTCCCACAATACGACTGTGGACTGCAATCTCACTACGGTCTGCGAAGCAGAGGTTTCGTTGCGTGAGGACAATATCGGCACGGCTGAGCTTGTTTTCGCAGTCAATCAGATCATGAAGGAGAAGAGCTTGACTGATGTCTTTCTGCAAACGCCTGACCTTATTGTCAAGTCAAGCAAGAACTCTTCAGACCTTCTCGTGGTGAAGACGCTCATTATCCCTGTAGGAGAGGAAGTGAAGGACATCGCAGTCCCTTCTTTGGGCGCGATCACAGATATCACCAGCCCTGAAGCAGGCATGACTGTGGAAAAGATCCTCAAGGAATACCAGCGCAAGAAGCGCCTCACGATGAATATTGCTGTAGAGGTCGAGAATGTCAAAGAGATCTCCCAGTACCTGGATATCACGAAGACCAGGGAGATCGTGCAACGCGTGAATCTTGACGGGTTTGATGAAGAGCATACGGTCTACCGAGTCACTATCGAGGCTAAGAAAGGCACGTTTAAGGATTTCCTTTTTGGAGCAAGGTCGTTTTCTGACATTGCAGTGTTCGAGCATATTGCGAAGGAATCTGCAGTTGATATCTCAAAGGTGAAACTGCTGACTCCTGATTATGAGCTCATTCTTGATGATCCGCTGGTGGTCTGGCATTTTGACAATCTTGACACGAAAAAAGAGGTCAGCTATGAAGTCTTGGCAGCTTCCATGGATATGGGCAATACGTTCGTGAACGGAAAGATGGAACGGGGATTTCCCAACATCCTCTTTGCCCTTATCCTCATTCCGATCATCGCCCTGACTGTCATCTATTTTGACCGGTTCAAGAAGCATCCGTCCAAAGAGATTGAGGAGATCCTGGACAGGCCTCCGGACTATCGGGAACTCGAGGATGAGTCGTTCACGCCAGACATGCCGGCAAATATGCCGAAGAATGAAGTCCCGCCGAAATCCATCCAGAGCATGAACGATTTTGACCAGCTCATCGACGCACTTGAAGAATACATCATGCACAGGCTCAAGAAAGGAGACCGCGAAGACCATATCAAGCAGGAGCTCGTACGGGCGAACTGGCCAGAGGACATCGTGGACAAGCTCGTGGAGAAGCACGGTGAAGTGCACAAGAAGAAGAAAAGGTGAGAAATAAGATGTTAATGCACATGACTCACTGCTTGCTCGGTCGGATTCATCGAAGGGGG
>JAZDID010000086.1:0-4457 GCA_043805315.1 Nanobdellota archaeon
TGTCAAGAATCTTGTGCAGAAGGGATTCTGCAGCAGTTCCCTGGATGACTGCACTCAGCGTGTGCTCATAATCGTAATGCTCTACGCGGATGCGACTCCGCCTTTTATCGACGAGAATGTAAAAGTATCCTCGCGGATCCCAATCTGCGCTCGTGAGGGGGCGCCGCTGCGATTCTTCTGTCGCAATGCCATAGATGAGGTTTCGTGCGATGACCATGTGTTCAAGCTTTTTGAACGCAATATCTCGCGGCAGGTTCCGAAGCCCGCAGTCAGGGTCCATGATGATACGCTCCTCTCCAAGCAGCTGCATTGCCTGTTCAACCTTTCGCGCAATCTCGTCTGGAGTTTCCAGGTCGAGCGAGAATGAATTCACGCAGCCATAGCCAATACGCTGGCCGCAATCAGTTGCGCGGATAGTGTCGAGGAGCGCAGGATGCGTAGAAAATTCATGGTCAAGAATGTCGACGGGAAACAAGGCGAGTTGTGGGAATATCTCTGCAACATCGCCGCACACATGAAGGGCGATGGGCGTTGCGATTCCTTCCCTGACGAATGTGATGAGATCTTTTCCATACTGGGGAAACTCTTGGGAGAAGAAGGGCTCATCAATCTGGATGACGCTGACGACGCCAGCTAATGCGCGCGCCTCTTGGTTGAGCACCTGCGCAAAGTCAAAGGCGAGTTCCTTGATAGATGCATAGCCTGCGTCTTCGGCGAGGGTGCAGGACTTCGCGAGGGTGTAAGGCCCAGTGATCGTCCCCTTGATTTTTTTGTGGTGCGGCATGTGGCATTTGGCGTATACCAGATCGGCGAGGGTGATTGGTCCGGTGAACTGTATGTTGTCCATGACGATCTTTTCTTCATGCCGGTCCCGTATGCGCGCGATTTTTCGCGTGAATTCTGCTATCATGTCGCTCCTGACCTGGCCTGCAGAGATGATGTCTATTCCTGCACACACCTGATCATCAACGGCATCTCTGATTGCGGATTGGAAGGGATCAGGCAAAGGACCTCGTTTCCCAGAGTGCGCTGCCTCATATGCAGCATCAAGTTCACGCTCCTGCACGCGTGCAGGGTAGCTTCCGACAACTGTTGTTTCGATCATGTCTTGCTCATGCCTTGAATCGGGGATGGTTCGGGGTCTTGGGGTGGATACCAAAATATCCTGTATTGGCCTCTGAGATGAGCTTGTCCATCATAGCCACGCTGGGGAATATGCGCTCTGCAAACCCGACAGGGCCGTAGATGAGAAAATCAGCGCCAGCAAGCTGGACAGCTGCGTTAAGCGATGTTACTGCTCCTGTATATGCTTCTCCTCGCGCATGTGCAGTGAAATAGGTCCATGATTCCACAAGGTTGATCATGGCACAGCCGACAGGAAGGCCGGTCTCGAGCTTGATTTTCATAAGAGAACGCAGCACATTGCCTGCGACATTGTCATTGTCAAAAGGGAGCGTGCCTGGGTCAACCAGAATGTGCTCGATCCCTGCCTGCGCTGCTGCGGGGAGGAGATGGCGCTCCAGGAGGTGGAGCGAGCCATCCGTGGACATGTTGCTCATGTCGAGCGCGAGGAGGACTGCTGAGCGTATGCCGTACTCGTTGATCATGGCTGCTTCTTCAGCAGTTGTCTTGGCATTGATGGAGTTGTAGATGATGCGTCCTTGAAGTCCTGCCTGGACAGCATAGGCAAGGGTTGCCCGCTTGAGGTCAAGCTGCGCGAAGGGAAGGTCGAGAAGGAAGGGTCCAGGTATTGCCTGGGCGACAAAGTCCAGCCGTTGTGCGATGTGCTCTTTCTTTCTGATGAAGAGATCGACCGAGCAGGGGATGCCGAAGCGTTCCGAAAGCTCTGCCTGGCATTGCAATTCCCTGGAGATGTCGTCGCGATTCTCCTGCGTGAGGGTGCGCACTCCCCCGAAGAGCACAGTCGGGTATTCTCCGGGCTGGCCCCCAAAGGTGATGCCGTCAATAGTCACATATGCTTGTTCTTTTTCAAAGGTGAACATGGTTTCTCCCCCAGTCGTTGGTTGTAGATTGTTGTATTGTGTTGTACGGTGTTGTGTGCTGTGTGTTGTTGATGTTTAAGCAGTGGTGTATGGTTTTCTGTTGTGTATTTTGTAATCGCGAATCCTCATCAAGGCGTGGACTGCAACAGCATCAGTGATGGCAATGCGGCTATCCTCCCGTTTCTTCAGTTGGACTTCGTAGGGTTGGAGTGGTGGTTTTGGCTCTTGGTGCAAGCAGTGCTCAATCGTCGCATGAATTCTTGCAACATCTCTCTCGCCAATGCAGTTGACCAGCGTGATCTGTTCCCTGAAGCGACTCATGACATCGTCCATGGTTTCTTCTTGTATGGGGAGGCGCGGATCAGCTGCTGCAATGGCTTCTCTTGTTTCTGGATGGATGGTCCGTGCGTCTTTCACCATCACCATTCCCTCTGGGCTAAGGTCATACCCGTGTGCATACAGCGAGGTGAGTGCAAGTCCAGGGTAGTGGCCGTTGACATCCCTGCCGCAGACAATAAGGTAGCGGATGGTGGGATTCATGAGGAGGTTTGCGATGACTCTGGTGATGCCGAGATTCTCTGTCATTGCCTGGCCAAAGAGGGCGATTGGTTCGTCAGCAAGGGGGAGATCATCGAGCAAGGTCAGCACAGCAACAGGGCTGTCTTCTTTGATGATGCGATAATTTCCAGGCAAGAGTTGCAGTGGCATGGAAAAAGTGACTACTCTAGAGTTTAAAAATCTTTAGGAGTGCGTGCATGAAGGGGCATACGTTAGGAGTAGGTGAATGCTTCCTTGAAGAGCTGGATGGGTTTTGCGTTCTCCATGACGAAAAAATGCACGTTGGGTGATCCTTTCTTGAACAGTTCCGTGACCTGCTCAAGAGCCCAGCCCACGCCGACATGAATGACTTTGTCTGGATCTTCAGCCATCGCTGCCTCGTAGAGTGCTGGCGGAATAGTGATGGAGAAGTCGTCAGGAAGGCTGGTCAACTGTTTTTTGCTCGTGAGTATGCGCAGCCCAGGGATGATGGGAATCGCAAGGTATTGGTCTAGGATGGTGCTCAACTCGTCGGCATGGGCGGCGAGGACAGTTTCTGAACCCGTGTGCTGGACTTCTCGGGCATAGTGTTGGAGGATGCGCCCTTTGCTGCGCTCCCTTGCTTCAAGAGCATAAACGTCGCGAAAGTGAAAGAAGGCAGCATTGTCAAAGAACATCTGGGTGACAACGTATGACGCTCCGGCGTCGATTTTGTCCAGGAGGAAGCGGACGTCCTGCCGCAGGTTGGGCGCGGCACGGTGCTTTTCAGGATATCCTGCGACGCCGATGCAAAAGTTCGTCTTTTCGGCAGTGACCAGGTTATCGAGATAGACCCCTTGGTTCATGGCAACTATTTGGCGTACCAGGTCAACTGCATGCTCATTTCTTGTTCTCCCTGGCATGTCTTGCTTGTTATACGACCCATCCCCTCCTAATGCCAGAACGTTTTCCACCTGAAAATAGCTCAGCTCAATGAGAAAATCCTCTGTCTCTTCCCTGGTGAATCCCTTGCAGAGGGCATGCGCAACGGCGTCGATCTTTTTTCCCTGTTGGATAAGGGCGAGAAGGCCTGTTGTCCCTGGCCGCTTCCTCACTGTTCGTTTCCTGATGCCTTGGGACGTCTCATCGTAGATGAGCTCTGATGAATGGCTGGTCACATCAATATAGGGCGGATGAAATTCAGTCAGGGCATCGATGAGTGCCATCCGATTATCGATGCCGCCACCCCGTTTTGGAGGTACGAGCTCGAAACTGATGAGGGGACCAGTCCTTTGGGCAATATGTTCAGTGACCTTCACAGAAGGGGAAACAGGTGATTGTTTTTATGCCTTGCTATCCACTATCAACTCCTTTTCATTGCTTTGCGTCTTTGTAAAAGCCTTTTTTGTTTCTTGTTCATTTTTATTCTTTTCTCAACCATTTCTTCCCAAAAATGGTTTTTCCAGATTCTTTTAATTAAGGTAGAATCTCGAAACCAGTCACGAAAGCCATCTCGATAATTATTCCATTCATCGTAGATGGGATTGATAAAAAACTCTTTTTGGTCTTTTGGAGAAACTGTTGCTTGAGGGGTGACATATCCGCTGTGTCGCCTGTCTTTCTTTGTTTTCATGTTGCCTCCAGGAGTCCTCCAAGCCAGCCACTTGTCGGGCAGCTGGCCTGGTCGCTTGTTACAGCGAATCCCTATGAGGCAGATTTGTTTTTGGTCATAGCAGTGTTCTCTTTTGTAAAAAAGATAGAATAATATTGTATATAAATATTGCTGTGAATTTTCGGAAATATTTCGACGTCAAATAAAAATCCCAACCGCCCCAAGCAGGCTGTCCGATAATTATTAGTTCTCTATTTTATTTTTCTCGTTGAGAGATAGAAAGATTTATATACTTTCTCGTCTATAAAATTAGCAATAATAAGGTG
>JAZDID010000087.1:0-9440 GCA_043805315.1 Nanobdellota archaeon
TCCTGAAATAAAAAAGGCGTGGAAGGTCTCATTTGAGAAAAAGGAGGACGTTCTCTTTGAAGAAAAGCTCTATGCAGGAACAAGAATCACGCTGAAAAATGACAAGCTCGAGCCAAAAGTAGAGGAAGCCTTTGATATCCCATTCCAGCTCTGCATGGTCAATGTGCAGGATCCTGACAAGAGTGGAAGTCCGCAGGATTTCGCGCTGCAGATGCAGGAGAAGGATGGCAAGGAATACCTCGGGTTCGATGGCAAGGAATTGATTGAGATCGAGCAGTATGATGGCTCGTATCCGCTCTGCGTCTATTACAACACCATAGAGTGAGGATACAAATCCGCAAAACATAAAAACACACTGCAATAGAGAGGATTCTATGTCAAAAAGAGGTTCGAGCCCCCTGTTTGCAGTGTTTGAGACTGTGATCGTCTTTTTCCTGGTCTTCGGCATCTTCTTCGCGATTGTCTATGCAGTGGGCAATCCGACAAAGCGCAACCAGGCGTTTCTTGCCAAGGATTCTGCGCTCATGGTTGATACTTTATACAGCCTGCCAAAACAGTCACAGGCAGACATCACATATCCTAATTTTTTTGAGCAGTACGTGTTTGAGGCGAACAACAATCTTGTCCAAGTATACTCTCCTGGCACGAGGACTGGCTCTTTGACGCCGCACTACCCGTATTCCCAGCACAGGGATTATGCCTCATTCAACGAGCTCTTCCTGTTCTTGAACCTGAATTTTTTCAAAGACACCACAGCAGTGTACATGCACAAGACAACGCAGTATGTGGCAGAGCCTGTCGATGATATCGACACTGCGGGAAACTTGGCTGAGCAGAAGATACTCATACAGGCAAGCCCTGAAGCGAATGCCATAGGTGAATACCTGAAACAGGCATTGCGCATTGAAGGAGTGCAGGAACCCGGGCCTGCTGATGCGAATGCCCTCACCATCTCTATCACCTATGGCGCGCTAAATGAGGACAAGGTCAATCTCTATTATTCAGACAAGGATGAGATCATCATGAGAAAGAGCAAGAAACTAGCACAGATCCTCGCGAACAAATTCACCCTCAACTTCAACACCATCTATGCAGAATCCCAGAGCATCATCAAAGCGCCTAGCCATGAAGGAGAATTCGCAGTATTTGAGAAGAATAGTCCTGCAGTGCTCATTGAGCTCGGAGGCAAGAGCAAGGGTGCCTTGTCTGTGCAGCAGCGCATCGCAGACACTATCATGGTGTCTATCCAGGACTATTACAAGCAGTAACAGCATGAAACGCGAGATGTGATCATGAAAAGGTTGTACAAGAAAGCCCAGAGCTCTTCAGGAGCAAAAACTGTCTATTACCTCTTCTATGGCTTGTTCTTGCTCCCAATCACCTTCCTTCTCATTGCAGCCACGAATTATTACTCGAATTCCTACTTGTACATCGACGAGGCAGCTGAGCGCGAGCTCTCTGCAGAACGGGTGTTTACCTGCTTTGCACTCCAGGACAAGAGCATTACACGGGAGTATCCTGTCATCGACCTGAACATGATGGCTGAGAAACAGCTGGACAGTTGTTTTGCGAGCACCCGGAAAGGAATCAGGGTCGTGCTCGAGGATGTGCAGACCAAGGCAGATATGGTCACGCTCAGAAATGCTGCACAAGACATTCCGCAGAAAAGGACACCGTATTATGTCATCTACAAGGATAAAGAAGGGAATCTGAGGCAGGGCATCCTGCATATCGAGCTTTCACCATGACACGAGACATCTTCAGGGATAAGAAGGCGATGACCACGCCGAGCGATTTCACTGAGTTCTTATGGGGATTATTATTAGTTGCTCTCGGCTTTCTGCTCTTGTTTGGCATCGGGAATTGGGAGAAAACAGACAACCAGCTTCAGAGCCTGGAAAAAACCTTGATGATCCATGCGCAGAGGAATTATGTCTATTTCTTCAGCACGCCAATTATCCAGGACAGTGAGGTTACTCTTGCAGACAGGGTCATCCTCAGCCAATACTCTTTAGAAATGAAGGAAAGGCTCGCAAAAGAAATCCAAGAGCGTTTTATCCAGATTCCTGAATTAAGCAATATCAAGATGACGGCGACCTCCTCTCAAGGAGAGCTCTTTGACATCGGCCCGAAGATTGAAACTCTGGGAATCCCTGGCGCGCCTGTTCTTGGGCTCTCACCTGTCATAACGAGGATATCAGGAAGCCACAAGATCGTTCCGCTGACAACATATCTTCCGTCGCTGGACGGCTCTGTCATCACTGTCGAGATCAAGACGGTGTTCACGATCATTATTGCAAGCTGATGGTGAAAACATGAATCCACTAAAGCAGAACAAAAAAGCCCTCGGCCTTTCCTTATGGACAGGCATTGGTTTCTTGTTCGCAGTCATATTGTTCATCGTATTCTATGCGCATCCAGAAAGTGTTGACAAGCGGACGTCTATCGGCACTGTCCAGCTCGAGACCATCAAGGCGAAATACCAGGCAGAGAAAGCATTATTGTTCCTTGATTACAGCGCGAAATACGCATTGCCTTACGCGATTTTGCAGCTCGGAGAACAGGGAGGCATGTACTCGAATGCAGATGCGAGTGTTGTGAATGAGTGCGGCTCTTATGTGTATCAGCTCTGGAACATGAAAGGCAAAAAGTGCATTCCAGAAGCTGACAAGAATTTGAAGTTGTATTTCAATGATCGCCTGAACACCTACTTGCGTCAGTACCCGGGATTGCCAGTGGAGAACTATGATTACCAGCTTGTGCAGGAAAAGAACTCTGTTGATTTGGGTGTTCCTGGAGGCGAGCGGATCCAGAAGACAAACATTCTGACTGTCCAGGGCTTTTCCCGCCAGGATCTCACCATTCCTATACTTGTCGAAGACACTGGTCAGGCAAAGCTTTCTGATTTCGGCGGTGCATTGCGGTTTCCTGTACAGCAAGCCAATCCGGTGATCATCTCCTGTTATGGAGATCGTGATTTGGACGGCAAGACAGATTACCATGACGGCATTGACATCGCAGTTCCTGAAGGGACACCAGTGCTTGCTGTGGCAGATGGTGCAGTGGAATCGTTATGCGGAGAATGGGTAGGAAATTGCGCGTGCAGCGTCGCTTCAGGAACAAGCGGAACTGCCTGCAAGCCAATTGACAAGTGCTCTGGAAAGTGCAGCAATTACGGAAACAATGTGATCATCAAGCATGCAGATACTCTTTACTCGAGGTACAGCCATCTGAAAGAGATCAGGGTGCAGCCAGGTCAGAACGTCAAGAAAGGAGATACTGTGGGGATTTCAGGCAATACTGGCTATTCCCAAGGCGCTCACCTTGACCTGAAGATTTACACTTCAAGCGACCATGGCAAGGACAGTGCGAAAAACCCGTTCTGCTTCTACTCAGACAGCCAGCTCGCTTTGCTCAAGCCAGAGGGGGCCAGCTGTGCAGGCGAGATTGTTGAGAAGAAGATCTCAAAACAGAGCCCGGAGATCCAAGGCTACTGCGAGAAGATTGAACCAGGCGTGCTGCAGAACCTTAAAGTGTTGGAAGACGAGCAGGAGCTCAGCCAAGTGCAAACTGAACAAGCTCAGAATTCAGGAACTGAGACAGGTCAGCCTGCTCAGCCTGCGACCACGCAGGTAGTAACTGGCCAATCTGCAGAGCCGGCAACCAAATTGATCAAGGATGCGGTTGACAGGATCAACAGCTACCAGTCATTGATCACTGCAGCTTCTCAAAGGTTTGATGTTGAGGAGAACCTGATCAAGGCAATCATGTATCAGGAATCAAAAGGAGAAGCGACTGCTGCATCAGGAACAGGGGCAAAAGGGCTCATGCAGGTTACTGGCGGTTCATGGAAGAACTATTGCGTGAAGAAAGGGATTGTGGAGACAGATGATTGGTTTGACCCGCAATTGAATATCCTGTGCGGCACCTTCATATTGACGCAGAAATTCAAGGAAGGCCATTGCGAAAAGGCTCAGCCGTTCCCGAGGAAAAAAACAGGCCAAACCCGATGCTGCGCCGACGGCGTGTGCAGCGAGCCTGGGAAGACATATATAGAATGGGAATGTGCTGTCCGCGGGTATAATACTGCGGATTGTGATGGCGCTGATCCTTTGTTTGTTGAGAAGGTAATGAGCCACTATCGCGCGTTCGGCGGCCAGGTGATAGGTTTGCCTGAGATTTATACTGACCAGCTTGGCACGTATTCGATCCCTCCGAATTTTAAGGCAGAGTACAAGTACAACCTGGATGACTACAAGACGATTGCAGGGTTTGTCTCGACAAATATCATCGACAGCTATGATGGTTCTGGTCCTGAAGAGTTCCTTGCAGAAAAGATAACTGCATTCAACCAGCAGAACCCTGATCTTAATATGACGCGGTATTGCGAAGCTCCTTTGTTCTATGAGTTCGCAGAGAAATACCTTGACTGCCTGGAGAACGGCCAGAAGGAATGTGTGTGCGAGATAACATTGGATAATCTGCAGGGAGAGAAGGATATGCAGATCATGCTTCTTGATAATTATTTCAGCCTGCAGAACCCTGAGGATATTTTTGAGAACCATCGAAGGGTTGAAATGCCGTATCCAGTAGCCTACACTGCAGCTACTCCGGAAAGCCAGCGGACAGCGCAGCTGCTCATACAGTACATGATAGGGAAGAACAGCAAGAAGTTCACAAAGGCATACAAGAATTCTGAGACAGAATTGACTTTCATCACCGACAATCCGCAGCACAAGCCCATATGCACGCCTAAAAAAACAATGTACAGCCTCTGTGTTGAGCAGAAAAACTCTTTTGTGAAGACAATTGAAGAGCAGAAACTCATTGAAAAGCCAGTGAAGATTCGCTTTTCCGTCTCTTTAGAGGACACGATCCCTCCTTCTGAACTTCAGTATGAAGTAGAAAGGTCATCAGCAGATCCTTCTGCGATCATCCTCTCTTGGGCCAAGCCTGCGGGTGAAGAGATCGACCATTACAACCTGTACATCGGAGAGACATTGGCTGAGTTGGCTGACCTTTCCACTACAGTTTCCATAGCATTGAAAGATCCTGAAAAGACCACTCTCCCTATTGAGCAGCTCGAGCCGGATAAGTTTTATTATGTGGAAAAGGAAGAGCCTCCAAAAGTGAGCATCACCTACTATTACATCTATAAGCCGCAGATCCCGATGCCAACTGTGTACATCGCACTGACTGCAGTAGATAGGAATGGCAATGAGCTCAAGACAGTCCAGCCGAAACTCGTCCAGTAATGCTGGAAAATCTTCTTGTTTTTCACCGCAAACTATATAAACAAACAGGGAATCTGCTCTCTAGTGTTCACGTGCAGTGTGGGGGGAGTGTGATTGCCATGATAAGCATGCCATTGCCTGAGATTATTGCAAAGATCAAGGAGGCAACAAGCCTAACTGATGAAGACATAAAACAGAAGATTAGGCAGAAGCTTGACACATTGTCAGGATTGATTTCTGAAGAAGGCGCCGCGCATATCATCGCCAACGAGTTGGGAGTCAAGCTCATCCAGCTTTCTGGCCCTTTGCAGGTCAAGAATGTCCTCGCAGGCATGCGCAATGTCGAGGTCTCTGGAAAAGTCCTGCGGAAGTATGAGCTGCGCGAATTTGCCAAGGATGGCAGGGAAGGCAAGGTCGCCTCGTTCATCATGGCTGACGAAACAGGAGTCATCAGGATAGTCTTGTGGAATGAGCAGGCAGATGTCTTTGACAAGCTCAAGGAAGGCGACATTGTCAAGATACTTTCTGGCTATGTGCGCGAGAACAATGGCAGGAAAGAGATCCAGCTGAACCAGAACAGCAAGCTCATCCTGAACCCGAAAGACGTCACGATCAACATTATCGACAGGGAATCTGTGCGCAAGCAGATCTCCGCTCTCGCAGAGACAGACACTGATGTCGACGTGCTTGCCACGATTGTCCAGGTCTTTGACCTCAGGTTCTTCGAGGTATGCCCGGAATGCCAGAAGCGCATGACCAGGAAAGACGAGACGCTCGTGTGTCCACAGCACGGCAAGGTCTCCCCGGATTTCTCGTATGTGCTCAACCTGTTCCTTGATGATGGCACAGGGACGATACGTACAGTATTGTGGAAGCGGCAGGCCCAACGCTTGCTGGATCTTCCTGACGAGGAGGTCAAGCAGTTCCGCACAAGCCCAGAGCTTTTTGAGAAGCACAAGACAGACCTGCTGGGCAGCTTTGTGAAAATCAGCGGCAGGATCAACAAGAACCCGAATTTTGACAGCATAGAGCTTGTTGCTAACCTTGTCTTCCCGCACCCTGATCCTGAGGAAGAGTTGCGCGCATTGCAGCAGAAGGAAAAAGAGCCAGGCCAAGCGATCAATGCTGAAAAAGAGGCTCCAAAGACAGACCAGGGAAAGGCTGTTTCTGACGATGACTCCTATGCCGCGCTCATGGCTGCAGTGAAAGAGGCAGACAAAGGGAAGAAGAAAGACGAGAATGCTGAAGATATCGTGTCCATTGATGAGCTCGAAGATTTCGAGGACTGATGCGCGGCCACACCCATCTTGCCTTTGGTGTGCTTATTGGAATCCTGTTCTTGAAGCTGAAAGCAGCACCTTCACTGTTAGACGCTGTATTCCTCTTCTTATTTGCAGCCCTGGGCTCGCTGCTCCCTGACATTGATTATGCAGGGTCGATATTGGGTAAGAGAGTAAAAGTCATCGGAGCAATTTCAGAGCACAGAGGACTGTTCCATTCTCTCTGGTTTGTATTTCTGTTCTCGCTGCTCTGCTATCTTGTCATCCCTGCGTATTGGCTTATCTTTTCAGTCTCGTATCTCTCGCATCTGGCCTTGGATGCGTGCAATCACTCCGGCATACAGCTGTTCTATCCTGTGGGAAAAAGAATTCGCGGAAGAGTGAAGTCAGGAGGATTTCTTGATACTGTACTGTTCCTTGGGCTTGCCGTGGTTGATGTTGTGCTTCTCGTCCCAGGCATTACCTGATCTCCTGCACATTCATGCGCTTGAATTCCTTGGCGAGCATCTCTTTCGCCCGCTTGCTCAGCGTGCCATTAGAGAGGAAAAGCACAGGAAGCTTCTTGCTCTCTCCAGTGACATAGGCAGTGGAAAGGTCTCCTTCAGTGATGCTTTTCTTGCTCTTGGCTTTGCAGTAATACTGGGCCTTGCCGATAGCAGAAGGGACGGTGATGATAAAGTCGATTTCTGAGGATTTCTTGATGATGTTGGTTTCGATGATTTCGATGAGGTTCTGTGCAAAGAACGCGTTGACCTGCTCCAAGAACAGGCTTGTCTTTTCCTTTCTCGGTTTTTGCTTTGCTTTTTCTTTTGCCGGCTCTTCTTTTGTTGGCAGCAATTCTTTTTGCACAAGTGTTTTCTGCTCTGGCGCTTTCTTTTCCAGGACTGCTGGCTTGTCTGCAACATCCGGCTGCTGCGGCTTTATGTGCTCTTGCTTTTGAACCACCTCTTTTTTCGCCAGCACATCCTGGACAGGCTTTTCTTCTTTTGGAACAAGCTTTTTTTCAGGCACGTGTAGCTGCTGCTTTATCATGGTTTCTGCCTGCTGATTTGATAAGAGGTACCATTTCCAGAAGATCTCTCTCTGGCCTCCGACGCTTACTTCGACAGGAATGGCGAAGTCCCTGATGCTCCGCATCGCCACGCGCATCAACGGGCTCAGGCTATAATCCCTGAGGATTGCTCTGCCGCGCAGGAGCTCGTAGGCCCGCTGGTCCTTCTCGTTCAGGTACTTGGCTATGTTCTGTAGCCGTGATTCCTGTCCTGGAGCATAGTAGGCAGGGCTGCCTCCCACTTTTGTGTTGGAGACCTTAAGTTTTTTCTCGCCCACAAGTTCAGAGAGCATGGCGCCGATGATCATGGTGTCAGATCCTAATTTCTTCTTGATGTCATTCGGCACAGATGGGCCGTTGAGCTTGACAAAATTCAGCACGTCATCCTTGGAGAACTTGACCTGGATCATGCGCAAAGAGAAAGGTTTGGAGTTTTTAAGGTTACTGGTTTTGATCAGATGAAAAAGAAAGTTATTTAAATATCGAATGGGAAGCAAGCATATGCAAAAGAAACTGTCAATCTCCGTGGTAGTTTGTACAAGGAATAGAAAGGCCTATTTGAAGAAGTGCCTAGCCTCATTACTCTGCCAATCTTACCCTGCAAAAGAGATTATTGTTGTAGACGACTCTTCCACAGGAGAGGAGAATACTATTGACTATTTTGAAAAAGAATTCTCTGACCTATTCATGAATCTGAAAAGTCTCTTCTTTACGAAAACAAAACTCGTCATTCTCAGGAACCAGCAACACGCAGGGATTGTCAAGTCACGCAACCTCGGGATAAAGACTGCGAGCAGTGACATCATCGCCTTTTTAGATGATGATTGCTATGCCCACAGGCACTGGCTTCATCATCTTGCAAAGCAGTACAGCAATGAGGAAGTTGTTGGAGTTGGAGGTCCAGTTGTCGAAGTGGGAAGAAAGGTAAAATTTCTTGCAAGGCCGGTGAGAAGGCCTGCTTGCGTGAGAAACGGCCATATTTATCATCATTATAAGATTAGAAATTACAGCGACCGTAAATATCTGACGCGGAGGAGTGTGCCATTCCTCGTCGGAGGAAATATGTCTTTTAGGAGAAAAGTGCTCTATGCAGTTAAAGGATTTGATAAAAACTTTAATGGGAATGCCTACAGGGAAGAGACTGACGTATGCTATACCTTGATGAGAAAAGGAAAACTGATTTGCGAGCCTGATGCAGTCACTTACCATAACACTGCAAAAAAAGGAGGATGCAGAGACATCGTCAGGTATAATCTGAACACTTTTTTCTATTACTTCTTCAGGAATACGACGTATTTCTTTTTCAAACACTTCGGGGTAAAGGCCGCTTTGGAATTCACCTTGTCTCTGTTCAAAAGACACAAGAATCTGGTAAAGAATAATAAAACAGGTCTCAACAGGGATTACTTAAAGATGAGAAATCGAAGAATATTGCCATTCTTTTTCATACTTGGTATGCTGAAAGGTTTTTTCAGCTGGCTGCTCATGAGGAAGAAAGAAATCCGCTTTGTCTGCAGCAAGCCAGCGGATGTGAAGGTATACCAGTTGCTCATCGTTGGTTCTACGCTAAAGCTCATTGAGCTAGAGAATAGGACTCATGTCCTCAAGAAACTTCTTGGGTTATAAGTGAATTCGAAACCTCACAAGGTAGTCAAGAACGTCCCATATACCAACACGTTTAGAGCATCAAAAGCAGAGGGATGATTGAGTTCCTTCCTTTTTCTTTGATGATCTCTTTGATCTTGTCAAACCTGTCCATATTCAGGTAATACTTCCAGCCGTGCTCTTTCTTTTTCTTGCAGCAGATATGCTGTTTCACAAGCGCGTCTAATACTGTCTCAACTTTGTCCACTTGATTTCTTGGAAAGCCATGCT
>JAZDID010000088.1:0-16032 GCA_043805315.1 Nanobdellota archaeon
GGAAGACGCGGGACGAGATCAAGAAGAAGGTGCTGTCTGTCAGCTGCTGACTCGAAATATTTATTAATACGTGATTGAAAGGAGAGATATGCTTTCCGCAACTATGCTCAAAACGCTCTTCTTCAGTCTGATTTGCATCGCAGTCCTCCTTGAGGTTTTTGCAGATATCCTGTTCAAGCGTTGGTCAGTTGAGAACAAGAGCCTGCTTTTCGCAGCCGGTTTGCTCATATATTCTCTCGGCACAGTATTCTGGGCGTTTTCTCTCAAGTACGAGTTCCTCTCCAAGGCAGTCTCTATATTTACTATTATGAACATGATTCTTGTTGTCTTGGCAGGAGTCATACTATTCAAGGAGAACCTGTCCTTGCTGAACAAGATCGGAATGGGACTGGGAGTCGCGAGCATCATTCTCATCGAGCTGTGAAAGGAAACACTTATAACACCTGCCTCATTCATTCTTCCTATGGTTCACGGTTTGATAGATGAACTTGAAACTCTGAGAAATCCTGCCAAGGCAAAGATTCTCTCCAGCTTCTTCAAGACCGGCAAAGGCCAATATGGCGAGGGAGATGTCTTTCTTGGAGTCACTGTTCCAGCGCAGCGGGCTGTCGCAAGAAAATACACGCATCTGAGAGTAAAAGATATTGAAAAGCTCCTGAAAAGCAAGATTCACGAGCATAGGCTCACCGCCTTGCTCATCCTGATCGAGAGATTCAAGAAAGCAGACAAACCTGAAAGAGAAGAGATTGTGGAGTTTTACCTGAAGAATACAAAATACGTCAACAACTGGGACTTGGTCGACTTGACAGCGCCGAACATCCTCGGCAGGTACTTGCTTGACAAAGACACGAGGTTGCTCGACAAACTCGCACATTCATCTCATCTCTGGGAGAAGCGCATCGCGATTGTTTCTACGTATGCCTTCATCCGAGAGAATAGGTTTGCAGAGACATTCCGGATTGCTGAGATCTTGCTGCATGACAAGCATGACCTCATCCACAAGGCAGTTGGCTGGATGCTGCGCGAAGTCGGTAAGAGAGACCTGGCTGCTGAAGAACGTTTCCTCAAGAAGCATTGCCAGAAGATGCCGAGGACGATGCTGCGGTATGCTATTGAACGGTTTGATGGAGAGAAAAAGAGATTCTATTTAGGAAAATTTTAAATACATCAGGTTCATTTTTGTAGTCCTATGGACAAAGAAGAGCTCGATTCCTACATCAAAGCAGGCAAGATTGTCTCAGAATCATTACGATATGGAAAAAATCTCATCAAACCAGGCGCATCATACGTCGATGTCTGCGACAAGGTCGAAGAGAAGATCAAGGCATTGGGTGGCGGCATTGCCTTTCCGGCACAGATTTCCATCAACAATATCGCAGCGCACTTCTGCCCATTGCAGGATGACACTTCTGTGTTCAAGGAAGGCGAGCTGGTCAAGCTGGACATCGGCGTGCATATCGACGGCTATATCGCAGATACGGCCATTAGCGTCAACCTGGGAAATCACGACAATCTCATAAGGGCATCCCAAGAGGCATTGCAGCATGCGCTGAAGATGATTGAGGTCGGTGTCGCGTTAGGAGAGATCGGCAAGACAATCCAGGAAACGATTTCCTCATACGGTTTTTCGCCGATCAAGAACCTCTCAGGTCATGGCTTAGGAAGATTTGAAGTCCATACTGTGCCAACCATTCCGAACTTTGACACTGGCGACGAAACTGCATTGGAGGATGACATGGTATTCGCTGTCGAGCCTTTCGCGACAACAGGCCAGGGAATGATATTCGAGTCCTCAAACCCGACAGTCTTTTCCTTTTCCCAGAAAAAGCCGATCCGGAGCCAGTTTGCCCGTGACTTATTGCGGGATATTGAAACCTATCAGGGATTGCCGTTCACGACGCGCTGGCTTTCAAGAAAGCATGGCATTGGCAAGACCAACTTCGGCCTGAGAGAACTGAGCCAGGCAGAGATCATCACCGAGTACCCTCCGTTGCCAGAGCGCGCAGGCGGGATCGTGAGCCAGGCAGAGCACTCAGTCATACTGCACAAGGGAAAGAAGATCGTGTTCACAAAGCAGGAAGAGTAATCAGCTTCTGAAATCAGTTCCAGCCTCTCAATAATCCTAAAAGGAATATCACGAAAAGGCCTATCAGCAGCATGTACAAGAACACAGGGATCAGGCACGCCACGACTGCCTTTCCTCTTGAGATGTTGTGCAGCTTGGAGATGCCGAACGACATGATGATGAATGAAAAGATGATCGAGAGCCAACCGATGAATGGAATCAAGCTTAAGAAGATGAACGGAATCATGCTGTATGTATAGGCTTGGTAGGTCTGCGCATACTTGGCTTTGCCTTTGAACCCCACTACTGCAGCACTGATCAGCCCTGAGTTGAGGAAAGTTGTCGCAATGGCGATGAAGAACCAGACGAGGTAGAAAATGCCCTCTTTCATTCCGCCTATAGAATAGGACAGAGGTGAATACAAATTTCCAACGCCATAGGGAACCATTGAGTTGAGGAATATCCCAGACAAGTATGAGGCGCCTAATACGAACACCACTATGATGCTGTACAGCATAAGTGCATTGCTGATGTCCTTCTCTCGCTTTATCTTCTCGAAAAATATTGATGCATTGGAGAAGAGGTATTTCAGCTTGTCCCAGAATCCAAATTCCTCTGCCTGGACTGTTGAAGCTTGAGCATTCACTGGTGGGATCTCAGGAGTTTCAGCCACGTGTCTTCCTTCATTTCATAGAATTATAAATCTTTCGCTTTGAGGGCTAAAGGAAGTACGTTTTGGTTTTCTGATTGTCACGTTTAACAGAGGCAAACATTCTTGTGCACTACACTGGGTGGTGGAGGGGGGAGGCGGGTGGGCAGATTCAGAATCACGATGGAGTTGACTTAGCCTGCTTTGGGAGTATCGAAACATTTTTAAACCTCTTCCATCAAAGTAGCCGTTACGCATGAAAACCCAGTATATCTTTTACGTGCTCGGCATCATCTTCCTGTTCATCACGATATCGTACTTCGCTTACCAATACCTCTTTGACCTGTCGAAAGAGGTCAAGACGATCGTCCTCATCTGCCTGGTTATCATACTGTTCTTCGCAGCAGACTGGCTGCGGGAGAGGGATATCTGATGGCATGGTACCCTTACCTCGGATACGGCGTATTCTGGATTGGCCTAGTCATATCCATCATCCTCTATGCCATGAAGCGGAAATGGCATCCCATTCTCTACCTGGTTGCAGTCTCGCTCTACATCTTCACTGTGGGATTCATCATCGATGCATTCGATCTGAGAAAGAACGGGACGCTGCTTGTGCTCGCGATCTCTGCTATCCTCATGATCCTTGCAGGCTGGTACCTTTCGAAGAAAATCCAGAAGCAGAAAAATGAACCGTAAAGTCCTATTCGGCATCTTTCTTCCGCTCGCAGTCATCATCGCAGTCATCGTGATGAACAGCAGGGGCGCTGTCAGGGTAGAGAAGGAAGCTGTTGCCAGCGTTCCTGAAAACTCTTTGTTCAAAGGTTCTACATCAAGCATCATCACCTTGCAGACGATCACTATGGAAAACAACCATTATCTGGTAAAGAGCGTTGAGCTCCCTCCGATTGTTGCCTGCTTGAATGATAAAGAGGGAGTGGAGCCGCGGCGCAATCTGAATGTGTGGTACAGCGAGCAAGGCCTGGACGCGGACAAGTCTCTTTACGATGACTTCTACACCTCTTCGAGCAAGCGCCAGCTGTTTGAAGTGGCTGCGTATGGCAGGAAAGAGGTCAAGATCCTTGCACAGAGAACATACTATGATTATCCAGCCCGCCAGATGAACGGCAGTGTGCAATCATCGCCATTTGATGAAGTTCTGCTCTTCGAGCTCAAGAGAGGAGAAAGCTCGAGCCAGAAAATATATACACGTTTGTACAACTTCTGCCAGAGCACTGACATGAGCGATGTGGCGAACGTGTACCATATTGAGATAGTGAAAGGCTTGTCTTGAATTCTCAGCTATAGAATAAATCATGTTCTAACCTATATCTCCCACAACCATAAAACATAAATAACCAGTGAATGCTTTGCCTGTATGCCAAAGCCTAAAGTCATCGTGGTTACTGGGGGAGTGCTTTCAGGGCTTGGCAAGGGCATCGCAGCAGCTTCTATCGGCTTTCTCTTGGGCGGCAGCCATAAGATTATACCTCTCAAATGCGATGGCTACCTGAATGTCGATCCTGGCACCATGAATCCTGTTGAGCACGGCGAGGTCTTTGTCCTGGAAGATGGCGGAGAGGTGGATATGGATTTCGGCCATTATGAGCGCTTCCTGAACATCAGCTGCAGGCAGGAGTGGAACCTGACCATGGGCAAGGTGTTTGAGAGGGTCAGGGAAAAAGAGCGCAGAGGCGATTATTTGGGAAAGACTGTCCAGCTCATCCCGCATGTCACTGAGCTGATCAAGCACTGGTACTTGCGCATTGCCGAAGAAGAGCAGGCAGACATCCTCATGATCGAGGTCGGAGGAACTGTCGGAGATATCGAGAACGAGCTCTTCCTGGAGGCAGTCAGGCAGCTCAAGACAGACCTGGGAGACGAGAATGTGTATTTCGTGCACCTGACCTATATTCCCATCCCTGCTGGCGTGCATGAGCAGAAGAGCAAGCCGACCCAGCAGAGCGTGAACCTCTTGAGAGAGAAAGGCATCCAGCCGAACATGATCATCGGAAGGTCATCTGAGTACATCACTGAAGACATCAAGAAGAAGATATCCAGCTTCTGCGGAGTGCCTGAAGAATGCGTGATCACCGGGCTTGATGTGGATGATGTGTACAAGATCCCGCTCATGTTCGAAGAGCAGGGAGTCGGGAAGATCATCGCAGACCACTTCAAGATCCAGCGGAAGACCAGGAATATCGAGAAATGGGCGAAGTTGATAAAGAATTACCATGACGCTGAAAAGGAGATCGTCATCGGTATGTGCGGCAAGTGCACGAAACTCGGGGACAGCTATGCGAGCGTGAAAGAGGCATTGATGCATGCAGGAGCAAACCTCAATACTCGCGTGAAGATAAAGTGGATAGAGACTACGCACCAGGACAAAATCCCGGAATTATTGGCTCAGGTCGATGGTGTTATCGTGCCGGGCGGGTTCGGTGGCAGGGGAGTCGAGGGCAAGATTCTTGCGATCAAGCACTGCAGAGAAAATGACATTCCATTCCTCGGCCTCTGTTATGGCCTGCAGATGGCTGTGATCGAGTTCGCAAGGAACGTGTGCGCTCTTCCTGGAGCGAACACCACAGAGAACGAAGTTGATACTCCCTATCCAGTCATTGATATCCTTCCAAATCAGAAGAGCGTGACAAAAAAAGGAGGGACCATGCGCCTGGGAGCCTGGCCAGCGATCATGCAAGAGAGCACAAAGCTCCACACGCTCTATAAAAGTGTCGAGGTTTCTGAACGCCACAGGCACAGGTTTGAGGTGAATCCTGCATTCCATGAAATCCTGCAGAAGCACGGCATGGTCTTTTCTGGCATGAGCCCTGATCAGAAACTAGTCGAGTACATTGAGCTTCCAGAGCACAAGTTCTTTGTTGCGACGCAGGCCCATCCTGAGCTGAAGTCAAGCCTGCTGCATCCCAGCCCGTTGTTTCAAGGGCTTATCGCTTCCTGTCTTGGAATAAAAGAGCAGTCAGTAGAAAGTGGAGGAAAGATGCATGATCACCTGCGCTCGCCTGAAAAAGAGGGTATAAAAAGTATTGGATAAGTATGCGCACTATACTGGTAACTATGCTCCTAAGAACGTTTTTCAATATAGCGCCGGCAAAGCGCAACCTTTTTAAACCGCACCTTTTTCTCGTGGAATCATGGCTATCAGGGAATGCATATCCTGCAAGAGGAACCTCGCGAACGACCGTGGCAGCGTGATCTTTCCCTGCCCAAAATGCGGCGAGTATGAGATAACGCGGTGCAAGAAGTGCAGGATGATCGTGGCGCGGTACACCTGCCCGAGCTGCGGCTTCACCGGGCCGAACTGAATGTTTTTCTCGAGGTGAAAGAATTGGCAAACGCGATCGTGACATTGAGCATCATGCCTGAGTCTCCTTCTGTGGACCTGAAAAAGCTGGAAGATGCCGCGAATAAGATTATTGACCGGATGCACGGCCCAGGGGACAGGAAGGTGGAGATCGAGCCGATTGCCTTCGGCCTCAAGAAGCTGAAAGTGACGTTTGTCATGGATGAGAAGAAAGGCTCGCCTGACCCGGTGGCAGAAGAGGTCGCCAAGGTCAAGGGCGTGCAGTCAGCGACGATATCGGATGTGAGAAGGGCGATTGGATAAAAAGACTCATGTTTTCTTCAGCAGTTTTATAAAATCCTTTCCTGCCATATCGCTCCGAATGCCAAGGTCAGAAAAATGCGTGCGTGAAACTGCATATCCTGCTTTCCTGATCCTGTCCATCACCAGGTGCGTTTTCGGAATGTCCTTTATCCTGTTTCGCTTGCATTGCGCATGGATGTCATAAAAACCCACAGTGGGAATTTTTGACTCATCTTCGATAATGTTCAAGAATTTCTTTACTGCAACATCAGTATTCCTTTTGACCATTTTCTTTACGAGTGTCGGATCCCATAACTGTCCTGTCCAGACTGGCCCTGCCTTTTTCTTATCAAAGGTAAATGTTAGATGCTGTTTTAATACAGTATCTGCTTCTTTTTTTCCCCTCCTGCATTGCAGGAATGCCCGCACATAATGGTCCTTGCTGTATGAGAATATGGGAATCAGGGCTTTCTCGAACTGGCAGCCGACGAGCTGCACTTTCCTGATGAGAATCCGTAAGCCAATCTCGTGCATGAGCTCGTTATGCAACGGAACTGCCCAGTATTTCCTCTTGCATGCGTTCTCATAAGTACCACAAAGCACTGAGGTGTCTGTCGCAGTCACTGCCAGGATGCCTTCATGGGCAATCCTCTTGACAGCGCTGTCCAGGAACGGGTTGGGCGTGCCGAACGGGTCAATATCGATGTAATCAAAGCAGTGGGAGTGCAATAGGGCAAGGTTTGCGTCAGTGTTCATGACTTCGACGATGCCTTTTTTCTCGAGCTTGGCAAGGTCGAGCCTGTTCAACTGGAAATTTTCCTTGAGTGTCCTTCTGAAATCAGGGTCTATGTCATTGAGCAGGATGTTGTGTATCTTTCCTTTCTTGAGCTCGAGCAGGAACCTGATGCTCCGGATGCCTGAAGCTGCGAGCGGGTCTGCAATTGAAATTTCTTTTCCTGGGATGGCATCAAGCAGGAGGACAGAGATGTCCCTGTTGAACTTCATGATTGGATTGTAGAAGACTGGCAGTTTTTTGGAGATCTTTGACTCTTCTGAAATCCTGATGGTGGCGTTGCCTTCAATGATGGGCCTTGACATGGCGCTGGCGGAGGGATCGCATGTTTAAATAGTAATCGGAACTTGGACACTGATGTGTTCCATAATCCATTCATTCGCGTTCCTGATCTCCAACCGCTCTTCTAGGTCGATTTCATGGTCGATGTAATGGATCCGGCTGTTCTGGAAGATGTTCTTGCAGTCTGTTGACGCGAGGAAGCGGATGGATGAGATTGAAAAGATCATCTAAACGAAAATTCATACACGCAGAAACATAATACTTGAAAGATCCAAAAGGCATCGAACAAATTACGATATTTTTATATATCATCAACGATTTCTTTTTTGATATGAGAGTATTATTTGTCTGTATGGGAAATCGCGGTCGGAGCCAAATTGCAGAAGCCTATTTTAATGCGTATTATTCTCCGAATCATCATGCCATAAGCGCCGGTTTACATGCTGAAACATATAATCACAATCCTGTTCCACAGTCGGTCAAAGATATCATGTTGGAAGATGGTATTGATATTTCTCATCAACGATCGAAGCAGTTGGAAGAAATAATGCTCGATGCTGTCGAAAAAATAGTTGTCTTCTGTCCCAAAGAATCGTGGCCAACATATCTCTTGCTGTCAAACAAAACACAATACTGGCCAAGCCAAGAAAACCTTGAACAAGCAGGAATAGATGCTTTAAGGAAAACCAGAGAGGAGATAAAGTCACAAGTACGAACAATGCCATTTCCTCAGTAAAGACAGAAGGTATTCCAGACGTAACAATTCAGTATCTGGAAATGCTCAGAAAAAACTCTCTACAACTCTCTCGTTCTGTTGAACTCGAGTCCTCTGCTCGAAAACCGTCTGATTTAAAAATAATCTTCTCTTTTCGTTTTGCATGCAAAACCTCCGCAGCCCTATCATCAGCGTATTAGGGCATGTCGATCATGGCAAGTCCTCGATATTGGATGCGATTAGAGGCACGAATATCCTCGCGACAGAGCCTGGCCAGATCACCCAGGCCATCGGCGCGAGCATCATCCCCTTGGCAGTCATCAAGAAGAAGTGCGGCGCTCTGCTCGAGAAGCTGCACATGGACTTTACTATTCCCGGACTCTTGTTCATCGACACTCCTGGCCATGCAGCCTTCACCTCTCTGAGAAAGCGGGGAGGCAATCTTGCAGACATTGCCATCGTGGTCATTGACATCAATGAGGGCTTCAAGCCCCAGACTCTGGAAGCGATAGAGATCTTGAGGTCATACAAGACTCCGTTTGTCATTGCCGCGAACAAGATCGATCTCCTGCCCGGCTACCGGAAGAAGAGCGAGCAGTTCCTGGCAGATCTTGCTGGCCAGGATGCCCGGTTCCAGGAGATATTGGAAACCAAGCTCTACCAGATCGTCGGAGATCTCCATGCGAAATTCCAGATGCAGGCAGAGCGTTTTGACCGGACAGATTTTCTCACCCAGGTCGCTATCATTCCGGTGAGCGCAAAGCAGAATGTGGGCATTCCCGAGCTCCTGATGGTTCTGACCGGCTTGAGCCAGAAATACTTGGAGGACAACCTCAAGCTGGAAGTGCAGGGGCCTGCCAAAGGGACCATTCTTGAAGTCAAAGAAGAAAAGGGATTGGGAACAACGCTCGACATCATTATCTTTGACGGCACATTGCACGTGAATGACACCATTGTCATCGGCGGCATTGAAGCCCCTCTGGTCTCGAAGGTCCGCGCAATCCTGCTTCCGAATCCGCTGGAGGAGATGCGGGACAAGAAGGCAAAGTACCGGCATGTCAAGGAAGTCGTCGCTGCAGTCGGTGTCAAGGTCTCAGCACCTGAATTGAAAGAGGTCATCGCAGGCATGCCAGTCATCTCAGCGACAGAGGAATCGCTTGCAGAGGTGAAAGAGGCTGTCCAGAAAGAGGTGGAAGAGGTATTGATCAGGACTGAGAGGGATGGCATCATCATCAAGGGAGATAATTTAGGAAGCCTTGAAGCGCTGTCAAACCTGCTCAAGGAGAAGGGGATCAGCATACGGAAAGCATCTGTCGGAGAGATATCAAAGAAAGACATCTCTGAGGCAGAATCGAATTACGAGAAGGATCCGTTGAGCGCTGTCATCCTGGGATTCAACATCCCGCAGGCTGAATCCACTGAAAAGGTGAAGGTCATCACGCACAACATCATCTACAAGCTCATTGACGAGTACCTCTCGTGGATGGAACAAGAGAAGAAAGTATTGGAGGCAAAAGAGCTCGACCTACTCGTGCGGCCTGCGAAGATAGAGGTCTTGAGGAATTGCATATTCCGGCAGAGCAATCCCTGCATTGTCGGCATCGAAGTCCTGTCCGGAGTCCTGAAGCAAGGGACCGGGCTCATGAAAGACGGGAAGAATATCGGGACAGTGAAGAGCATGCAGTCTGAGAAGGAAAGCCTGAACAAGGTGGAGAAGGGGAAGCAGTGCGCGATCTCTATCCCTGACGCGACTGCAGGCAGGCAGATCAATGAAGGCGACATCCTCTACTCAGTCATACCGGAAGAACATTTCCGCAAAATCAAGAAACTCGTGAAGTACCTGACAGAATCAGAGAAGAGCACATTGAGGGAGATCGCTGATATCTACCGAAAGCAGAATGTGGTCTGGGGTGTCTGATGCACACATTGAAGCCGTTGAACGCAAAGGAGGTCAAAGGAATACGAAAGTTGTTATTTTCCCAATATGGATTCTCAGAAAAGCTCGACTATGCCTTTTTCCTGAATAACAAGGACAAGATCTACATCATCACCAAGGACCTAGCAGGTGTTGACACCTCCCGCCTCCGCATTGACACGCTCGGCATGTATTTCGGCACTCTGTACAATGATGAGCTACGGCTTTCCATCGAGGGCTCCCAGATCATCGGAAAACAGGCAGCGAAAAATATCCTGGAGCTTGACAAAAAGCAGTTTGACGAGTATATCAAAGGATTTGATGTGGAAATTAAAGGTACTGAAGCAGGACTGGAAAAGGGTTTCTTTCTTATCAGGCACAAGAATGATTTCTATGGCTGCGCAAAGCTTGTCAATGATCGGTTGTTGAATTTTATCCCGAAAGCGAGACGGCTGAAGGTTGTCAACGAATAGAAAGTCGCTGGTACCTGCTGCAAAAAATTAAACTCCCTCTCTCTTTTCCCGAAGAGAGGTGACTAAGTTATTATGGAATATACAGATGGCAGAATCTTCTTCCTGAAGTTTTTTCTTGACCCTGAAATCCACAAGTTCTTTATCTGAACTCTCGCGCGAAAATTTTAATGTGTAGGCATATCCAACCATGTTCCTGACATCGTCGAGAGTGAGTTCTTGTAAGGAATTGGCCAAACGATGGACGACAGGGTCTATGCATCCATAGGAAGGATTATAATGATAGAGCATTCCTTTTCTATCTTTTCCAATTTCTCTAATGATGATTTCTCCTCCGCTGCCAAAATATTGGATCTCAGTCATTGGAGTGATCTTCCTCATGTCGATAAACCATTGTTTGAACTGACTGATCTGTTTATATACGTCGCGTATTTTCTCTTCATCTTTTTTAAGATCAGAACATACTGGATTTTTGGAGTAATAGTCGGGCTCGAATTCGAGGTAAATCCTGCTGAATAAACCCATGACCTCGTCAAAGTTGAATTCCCAGTTAAGCAAGACGGTTCTTGTTCCAGCCAGCCGTTCACCATTCTTGCTGACATATGAGCAGAGAATCTGGTTTGTCGGATAAAATCTTAAGGTAAGCTCGAGTGTTTTTTTATCTTTGTGGGGAAAGTTGATTGTACAGGTCTCTATCTTTCTTTCAGCATCTTCCTTTCCTTCTTCGCTCATACCCATACGATCTTCTAGGGGGTCATGTATTGCTTTCATGTGTTGTTCCTTTTCTGGTATTTGGTAATCTTTTTTGTTTTATAAAGGTATGCATGAAAAATGACGATATTTCTTTCTTTAATAATTTTTTTTGAATTCAATTTCTTGTTTATGGCAATATTCTCTTATGAACTCTTCTTGAGCCATGATCAGGGATGGTGGAGGATGCTCCTGTCAAAGAGATGTGTGTCTATGAGGAACCAATATGCACCCCACTGATAAGGTTCCCATTCCTTTTTTGCACGCTCTATTTGTTTTCTCTTGTAGTTGGGGTGGCTTGCCGGTCCCTCATAATTCTCGCGATAGGAGTTCCAAGGGACAAGCTGGATTTCTACAGGGCAGAAAAACCAATCCCTGATATTTTGGGCTTTGTATGTCTCCTCTTCTGCAATCCCTTCAAGAATCTGTTCTGAGCCATCTAATATCAGATCTCCTTCTGAGTTGAAAAACCTGCCTGACGAGTTCGGAAGCTTCCAATGTTCCTCAAAAATATCTTTCATCTCTTTCCAGGGAATTCCTGATTTTTTTGCCTCGCTCTTCAATAGTACTTCCATCTTTCTATTGAACTCCTGCCTATGGGGATTCTGCATCTCGAAGCAGATGTAACGATAAAGATGATAGAGTATATCAAAGTCGCTTTTTTCGAGAGGAAATGTCGGGATCATAACCCGAAAGAGGTCCCAGATAGGATCGACATATGGAGCCCGAATAGGCTGGACATTGGAGGGATTGGAAAGCCGGTCGATAAACTTGAAGGCCAGCTCTTGCCCGTGCTTTGTATTTGCTCTGATGGACTCGATTGGATAATCCTGCCTCTCAATCTGGGCATTGAGGATATTGGTCACCATTGCTACGTCCATAGGGACAGGATGCTTAGGGACTGAACACTTGTCGCAACTTTTGAAGTATGGGGAATCAGTTCCTTTCCTACTGATATCTTCGAAGATCCTCTGCTCGAGAGTATATTTTTCCTGTCGGGATTCGATTGGCGCCAGTGCGGTCTCGCATCTATCACAGCGATATTGTATCTCTAATGTCGGAGAGAGGAGAAGTCTCTTCCCAGTCAATTCAAGAATTGCAGTTCTTAAGGTTGGAACCAACAGTTCAAAGATGTAATACCTGAAATTCTCGCCGCGCAGCGCGATATCCTTGCGGATCATTGTGTTCATTTCCTTTATCTTATGCGGATCATAATCTCTGCTGAGCTCATGAAAGGTTAATCTCGCTTCCTTCAGATTTTCCATGCTCTTGATTCCCACCTCGAGTTCGTTCATCTCCTTCTGGAGTTCAGGTTTCATGAAGAGAGGGAAGAGGTGCATTGTTTTGTTATGCGCTGTTCATTTTCTTTCCTGATTATTTTTTCTATCATCACCACGTAATTCTTTCTCCTGTGGGAACATACATCCCTCGATGAGGGTCGTAGATGATTTTCCGTTCAATGTTCGGTATGAAATCAGGATCCTTGAAGCAGTTTGTGAACTCGAGGAGAACAGAGCAATCCTGGAATTGCACGTCTTCACTCTGCGCGACTTTCTTCATCTCTTCTATGGCCTTTTTGTCTTTTTTCATCATCTGGACATATTTAGGGAGTGTTCCGTCAAGCTCGAGAAAAGCAGGGTCTTCAGCGCTCCTTTCTTCCGTGGATTTCCTTTCACTTATGCCGGTGAAGCCTCCTTTTGCATGATATTCCTGGAGTACTGAGCGCAGATGGTCATCGAAAGGAGGCAAGATGTAGGCTGCCTTGAGGAGCTGCCTGTGCTTATCAAGCGCTTCCGCAGTTTCTTCTATGAGTGTCTGCTCAACCTGCATGAGCTGTTCTTTGTACTTGTACTGTTTCCTGCCGAAATGCGCCCGTGAAAAGAGCAGGACAAGCACGTTTTTCGCGCATTCATACAGCTGCTTTTGGCCTGAAAAACCCTCTCCTCCATTTTGTTTCACGATATTGAGCATCTCTCTGATTGTTTCCCGATAGGCGTCAAACCTGCTCATGTCTTCAGGATCATAGAATTCCCAGAGTGTTGTTATGAATGCGGGAGAGGCATCAATATGGGTATCAGTGAGAGGGGTGTTCATGCACTTGATGTTGTCTATCCTGTCCTCCATTTTCCTGCTGATCGCGCTGATATATTCGGGATCTGTGGTCGTGATTCCTCTAGTGGTTCTCTCGGTAGTGAATATGCCTTTGAGATATCCTGGATAGGATTGGTCGGTTGAGCCATAGCGGGAAAGCTTTTTTGCAATGTTGATGATGTGGCCTGCCTGCTTATACGCCTTTTTTCCATGGATGCTGTTTTCTCTTAAAAATCCGAACAAATCGCTTTCAAGCTGGCTGATGTACTTGCGCCGCAGGATCGTTTTGATCTTCCGCTCCTTGACCACCTCCTCAGGAAGCTTTTCTTCTGCCGGGAATGCACTTTTGGGATCTCCCAACCTTGGTCTCCTAATCTGATCAGAAAGTATCAGCTCTTCAATCTTGGGAGCAGGCAAGATCTCATATTCAGTATCAACCTTTGTCTCGATGTCATCATGGAGAAATCCTCCGCAGAGGTTGGTGGCCATGAGAGGACCCCAGTCTTGTTCCAGCGCAGAAAGACCCACATTGGCTGAATGGGCTGCTGCGGGCTTTCCTGTGACAATCCGGACCTGGCCTTCATTTGTCTCAAAGCAATGTTTCATGCAATAGAAGATGAATCGTGTTTCAAAGGGGGAAGAGTGCCTGCGTATGAAACCGTCAAAGAGCCCAAGCCGCTCTTCAGAGATCATAGATTCAAGAGTCTCAAATGGCCTGCCGGTTGTTTCTTCAAATATCCTGGGAAGTAGTTTGTATGCCATATCGCCCCCGAATTCTCGATACAGTTGGCTGTTTATTGTCGAGAAGCCCCTTATTTTTATAAATATTTCGTTTTACCACTGAATAAGTATGAATTTTTCAGATTAATCTGATTTTTCAGAATTGCCCTTTAGTGCTTCCCATCCCTGTAGCCGATCTTTTCCAGGATGTCCAGGAGCTCGATGATGTCAGTGATAGTATAGTCAACGTAGGGATAGGTCGTCATCGTCGGCAGTGTTCCTTGGAACCAGACAGTTGTCATGCCCATCTTTTTCGGGCTGGACAGGTCTTTCATCGGCACGTCGCCGACCATCATGCACTCCCGGGGCTGCACGCCTAATTTCTGGCAGATCATCTCGTAGTTTTTCTTGTCCGGCTTGTTCACGCCTGAGTCGTCGCTTGTGAAGACAAGGTCAAAGTATTTGTGGATGCCGATCTTCTTCACCCGCTCCACTTTGATGCCGCGATGGCCGTCAGAGTCGCTGAGCAGGACAAGCGTGTATTTCTTCTTTTTCAGGGTCTCGAGCACTTTCTTGGAGTTGGGGAAGAGCTTTGTCTTCTTCATGATCATCTTCCAATAATACTCAACCACTTCATCGATGTAGGTGTAATCTCCCTTAATGTCGAGCCGGGCGAGCGTTTCAGTGATCCAGAGAATCCTGCTGTACTCTTCAGGACTGGCTTTTTGGTGCAGCCGCGCTTTCTTGATGGTGTTGAACTCCCGCAGGAAATCCCGCTCAGAAATCTTGTATTTTTTCGCGAGCTTTTTTGCTATAAGGACATCCACTTCTGCCTCATAGGGCAGCCATTCCTCAAGCGTGTTGTCATAATCGAAGATGACCGTGGTGACCTTCATGTTCCAGAAAAACAGGATTTACTTGATCATGTCCTCGATCGGCTTTTTCGGTTTTCCTGCGCCTCCTTTCTTTGCAAGGTCCTCTGCCTCTTTCTCCAAATCAACGCCGAGCTCTTTCAGCGCAGAGATGTGCATCTGCATAAGCTGCTCGACGATCTGCAGGATTTTCAGCATCTCCTGCCGCTCTTTTGCCAATGTGCTCAATGCTCCCTTATGGAAGCCGGTCTGCTCTTCCTTTGTCGCCACATTCTTCTCTCCTGCCATAGGGTCACCTTCGTGGATATGATTTTATCAGGATACAGCAGAGTTTTTCCAGGGGTTTAAATAGTTATTGGAAGAGGATGCTATGCAGTATGATTCATGAGTAATGACAGCAGTATTTCAAGTATGCTTTCCTGGCATGTTATTTTATTTTTTTCAAGTTGTAATATGCCGGTGCAGAATTCGATATTTATTCATTTCTTTTAAATGCCTGTTGTATTCTTTAACCGAGATATCTCCTCCAAATACCCTTTCTAATGGGCTCACCAATCTCTTTCGCAGGTTGTATGTATCTGCTGTTTTGCTATATGCAACCCATCCTTCGAGGAAATCATATACTGCATCATACTCAATTTCCTTTTTTGCATACTGCGCACACATCAGGTGAAGTTTTTTCTGGAATTTTCTCATGTTTCGCTTGGCTAATAGCTTATGGCTTGTGAAAATTCTTAAGCCGAGAAAGCGGACACTTTTCCATATCTCCCTGATTTGCGATTTTTCCGGGTGCAGTTCAAGTTTGAGATTCTCTTGCAAGAAGCTGTTGATGGAAGAGAGGAATTCCTTCAATTTCTCCTCATCCTGGTGAAGTATCACGAAGTCATCAACGTATCGTATGTACTGTTTGGCTTTCAAGGAGTTTTTGATGTATTGGTCCATTTCATGCAGGTACACGTTAGCAAAAAACTGGCTTGTCAGATTTCCCAATGGCATGCCTTTCCCTCTCTCCTTCGCATGGTAATTATTGAGAATCGTTTTGATGAGCCAGAGCACGTTATTGTCATGAATCCTCCTTTGAATGATGCGTAGCAATATATGATGGT
>JAZDID010000089.1:0-7782 GCA_043805315.1 Nanobdellota archaeon
TTCTTGAAGACAACATCGCAGAAATCTATGAAGAAACAGTAAAGCCAATTGGAAACGGCGCGATGATCATGTCCGCAAAGAAATTCATAGGCAAGAAAGCATATGTGCTAATAAAAAACTAGCGAATTATGCAACACAGCATATTGAAATCTTAATCCGCGTTAAAATATGTCAAAATCTTATTTGAAAATAAACTAGCCGGTCCAGCCAATCATCATCTGGACCTCTTTCGGCAACTCTTTAATCCGCTCCTGTATAATTTTTTTATAATCATATCCTGCAAATTCGCCAACTACTGATTCTGCAAAGTTGACAAGCCAAAGCGAATGGTACTCAGGAAACTGCCACGGAGAGTTCGTGCGCAGGCCTGACTGCTCGAGCTTTTGCAGGTGATCAACAAAGTCAATGCGGCAATCCCTGCGCACGCTTTTCGCGACACATCGTCTCTGTTCATCTAGACAGGCCACGTGGCTCGACTCTCGCAAGAGCTCCATGACATACTGGTGGCTCTGATCGTCCAATTCTTTCCCGTCCTTCAGCATGCTCAGCTCATAGTAGAGGTCAATCCTGTTCACTTCTTTCAGCCCGGTATAGCTCTCAGCAACAACAAGGAGGCCACGCCTTTTTTCAGACCAGACAGAAAACACCTGCGCAGTTTTCGACGGGCGGGAGCTGAACAAGTGGAAATGGTCCTTGACAAAAGCGTTTTGCGTAAGGATATACTCGAGTGCTGGATAACTCATTTTATCCCAGGTGTCTTGGGGCTGCAGGTCATGCATGGGCAGATAGGAAAAGATACAGGTTTAAAAAACTATTTATTTTTCACTAAAAAGTGGTTTAATTTTCAGGAATTAAGCAAAGGAACCGAAAAAGGTTTAAAAGGAAAGAATATTCATCCCATTGCATGGTCTACGAACCCCGAGAAGACTCCTGCCTGCTGGAGAAGGCAGTGCTGAAATACGCGTTCGGCGATGTTCTTGATATGGGCACCGGCACTGGCATCCTGGCAAAGGCAACTGCAGGGAAAAAAGAGGTCAGGACTGTGTTCGCCGTCGATATTGATACGCAGGCAGTCGCGCTCTTGAAAAAGGAGAAGCTGGACAAGATCATTGTCTTCGAGTCAGACCTGTTCTCCGGCATCCCGAAGACAAGGAAGTTCGACTGCATCATCTTCAACCCGCCTTATCTTCCTGAGTATCCCAAGGACAGGGACATCGCGCTCGACGGCGGGAAGAAAGGCTACGAACTCATTCTCCGCTTTCTTGCAGAGGCTAAACAATTTTTGCAGGAGGACGGCATCATCCTCCTGCTCTTCAGCACGCTCTCGAAGAAGAAGGTCATCGAGCGCGCCCTTATGGAGAACAGATATGCATATGAGAAGGTCGGCGAAGAGAAGCTGGACTTCGAGACACTCTACGTGTACAAGATCAGCAAGATATGAATTGCAAGGCATAAATTATTTTATAATCAATATATAGCACAATCAATACAAACAAAACAATGGATACCATGGCTCGTGAATTTCTGGCGAAAGGGAAGCGGGGGATCGTCTACCTCGAGAGGAACAATGGGAAAGTGACCTGCGTCAAGACTGTGAACCCTGCATCAGCGGCACAGAACCGGCTTGAGATCGAGGCACAGTTCCTGAAAAAGCTGAACAGGCACGGCATCGGACCGGGAGTCATCTCCTATGAAAACAACGAGCTGCGTATGGAATTTATCGACGGAAAGCGCATCGGCGAGTTCATCAGGGAAGGGACATGGGAAAAAAAGGATATGAAAAAGATCATCACGAAAATTCTCGGGCAGCTTTTTGTCATGGATACATTGGGAATCAACAAGGAAGAGATGACCATGCCCTACAAGCACATCATCATCACGAAAAAAAAGGAGCCGGTCATGATTGATTTCGAGAAATGCAGGCATACGGAAAAGCCCGCCAATGTCAACCAGTTCATCCAGTACCTGAACTCGAAGGCCATCAGAGAGGCATTGCACAAAAAGGGGCTTCATCTCTCCAGTGACGGCGAGGAGACCAGGCGCATTTTGAAGGAATACAAAAAGAATATAAGTGAGAAAAGGTTCATCACGCTTGTGGAGAGGATATGCGATGAGCAGAATAAGGCAGAATAAAGGAACCGCGCATAATGACAGCAGAACAGCGCATGATAAAAGAACAGCGCATAACAAAACATCATTCAACGAGCGGTGCTATGCGCTCCTGCGGAAAGTCCCGAAAGGAAAGGTGACCACGTACAAGGACCTCGCGCACGCATTGGGGACAAGAGCATACCGTGCAGTC
Source organism: Nanobdellota archaeon (assembly GCA_043805315.1). Taxonomy (GTDB): domain Archaea; phylum Nanobdellota; class Nanobdellia; order Woesearchaeales; family JAHJEM01; genus JAHJEM01. The sequence goes on from JAZDID010000089.1 coordinate 2,303, forward strand.
GGTCAGGCCATGCACACGAACCCGTATGCCCCTGAAGTTCCCTGCCATCGGGTTGTCAAGAGCGACGGAACGGTCGGAGGATTCGCCAGCGGGACCAAGGAGAAGATCCGCATGCTAGAGAAGGAAGGGATTAGGATCCGCAACAATTCCATTGAAGATTTCGACAAGATCCTGTATTCATTCTCCTAGACATTTTGGAAGTTTCATGAGTTGGAAAGATAACTCGTGTCCTTCTCTCTTCAATAGTTTATCCTCATACTTCTAGGTTGTTTTCCATTTGTGGATTTCTTGCCTTTCTTGATTCATTCATTACATAAGATGGTGGTTCTTCAATATGCACCCGATGCCATATCCAAAAGGGAGGTATTTAGCTGTGTCAATCGCTAAGCTGGTCACATAATCGAGGCCAGATGATTCCTTTCCACTGGTCAATGACGCACTAAAATGAAGGAGAACGTATCCATACATTCCCATCAACGTATCCCAAAAAGCGAGGCTTTGATGGTTCTTGCTGTATATTGTGGATGGATCGCCATAGAGTCCGGACATAATTCCTGCACCTACACCTACTGCTGCGGCTGCGCCTTTCAATCCCCAATGGACTGCTTTGAGCTGGAATGTAAGATCAGCTTCTTTGTTCTTCATGTTTGCAATGGTATGTTCAAGATCTATCACGTGTAGTTGAACATCTCTCTGGTTAGTTGCATCTTTTACTTCTGATTGTTCGTTCGCCATTGTCGCACCTCTTGTTGTTCTTCATTTCGCCATCATCGTCCATGAGTGCAGTCTCTTATGAAACTTCCCAAGCCATATCCTATTGAAAAATACTTCAATGCATTTCCCCAATCCTTGAATTGATCAATGTGAGAATCAGTGAAATAACTTCCCCTTCGATACATCATGTTAAGGAATCTGGATCCATAAAGGCCAGCCATAACAATCGTATATTCTGCTACTTTGTACTTTTCAGGAACATTGTCTTCTAGTCGTCCAACAGCACCAAACAGGAGACCTGCTCCTCCAGCTAAGATAATACAAGTCGCTTTCTCTCTGTTTGACAATGAGTCATAGGATTTTTGGTACTCTTTAACTCGCCTTACAAGATCCCCTTTTGATGTATGTTGTTCTTTTTCCATTGTCGCATCTCTTGTTATTATTTATTGTTATCATCAATAAGTAGTTATAATAGTAATTCTAATATATTAAGTTTTCTATTAATAATTGAAAAATAATGACAAAATTTATATAATAAATGTAATATTATGTGTATTATTATGGAAAATCTTGATGAGACCGACCTTCGGATCCTTGCAGAACTTGACAGGAATGCAAGGATGTCAACTGTACAACTTGCGAAGAAGGTGCACATAGGAAAGGAAACGGCGAACTACAGAGTCAATACGCTCCAGAAAAAGGGGATATTAATAAAATTCGTCACCATGACCAATCCTGCAAGATTTGGCTATTCTGTCTTCAAGGTGTACATCAGATACCAATTCATGACCAAGGACGTGCATGAAGAAATCATCAGATGGCTCACCCGACACGAATACATTTACTGGGTTGTCAGCTGCAAAGGCAAATGGGATCTCAACTTCTGCATCTTTGCAAGAAGCATAAACCAGTATGATGAATTGATGATGCCCTTCTTTGACCTTTTTGGCAAGCATGTGCGGGACCAGGAGATCAATACGACTCTTGTCGTCGGCATCAAGAGCAAGGACTGGCTTTCCCAAAAGAAAAAGAGCGGCACAAAACTCGTTTTTTTCGGAGGTGAAACCTCAGAAGCGCACATCGACAAGATGGATTTCGAGATCATGAAGACAATCGCGAACAACGGCAGGATGAACGCGACTTTGATAGCTGAAAAGATTGGCACAACGCCAAGGATAGCCATTTACCGGATGCGGGAGCTTGAGAAGAAAAAAATCATCCTTGGCTATACAACATCTCTTGACCTTGCTCTTCTTGGCAAGCAGTTCTTCAAGGCGATGATTTCCTTCTCGACGTTCAATAAGAAGGTAAGGATGAGGATCCAGGAATATTGCCTGCAGAGGCCGCATATCGGGTTCTTCATCTTCTGCGTCGGGAGCTGGCCATTGGAGATAGAGTTCATCGTAGACGACAATGCCCAGTTCTATAAGGAGATGGACGCGTTCCAGGAAACTTTTCCTGAGATGAGCACGTATGATTTCCTCATTTATCCGAAAGAATTCAAGTTCGACTGGGTTCCTCAATGCTACAGACCAGATGAATCCGCAAAGACCCTGCATTGATTCTTTTCCTAGTCATACTTCTTCTTGGTCTTCTTGATCTCCTTCTTTTCTATGCCTGAGGACTCGGAAAGCTCGTCGAGAATGTGAGGAATGTCATGCAGCATGCACGCTGCGTAGAGGGCGCCTGCGCTGATAGATTCCATGCTTCGTTCCCTGACCAGGCTTTTTTTGACTGCGAGAGTGCAGATGCTCGCCGCAGAAGGGATCAGCGTCAGGGAGGGCAGGATAGCCGATTTTGACAGCGTACACTACAGGTTTTACCCCAGGAAATAGTCGTCAGGCTCTGCAGGAGAATATTCTTCCTCCATTGGCGCGATAAGCAGGGGCTCTGGAGAAGTCTTCTGGATATAGAAACGGGTGATCTTCAGCTTCTGTGCAAGGGTGTCATACAGGAATTCAGGCATATCCCTGAAGAGAGTATACAGGGGGCCATCGCATTTTGAGGAGAACCTCTGCTGGATAATCTGGAGCTCTAAGAGCTGCTCCCGGACACAGGGAGGAAGGTCATTCTTTCTATAGAAATCAACCCATTCCTTCTCTGTCTTCTGGCCATTGCTCTTGGCATAGCCGATGATCATCTCTCTCAGGCCAGTGATCCTTGTCCTCTGATCATCATTCCCCTGCTCTAATGAGCGGGCAAGATAGTGGTTGTGGAGCCGTGCAAGAGGGCTTTGCCCTTCGCAGGAAAGCTGCTGATCCAGGGAACCAGGGATCTTGTCCGGGTTCATGGCACGCAGCAGCGTATCCCGCCGCCGGTTTTCCCGTCGCGTTCTTTTATCAGTCTTGAGGTCCATTTTTCTGCTTGTATACAATTTTTTTTGACAATCTTTTGACAATCATGTCTGCGAAATCCGAAAAAGTGTTGAGTGAAGGCCACCCCTTTATAAGGGTTTCGATTTTAACTCCTTTTAAGAAGTAAACTATTTTCATCTCAAGCAGAGTATTAAATAGGTAGACCTAAATTTCGCATATGCATTACGAGGATTCATCACCGAGCATGTTTTTTCTCCTTGCTCTGCCGGGCAAACACCTGCGCTGTCCTGTTTCATGAGCTGAAAGTCCTGACCCCTGCCTGGGCTGCAATGAGATTATAGAGCTCATGAGGGATCGCTGCATAGAGCTGATGCAGGAGGCCGTTGGCTATCCTCTTTTTCTTCCTGTCTATCTCAGAGAATTCAAGGAGTTCCTGCCGGAGAGAGGGAATAAGGCCATGCTGCTGATAGAATTGCATGTACTTTTTCTCGCCAGTGTAGCCATTGCTTCTCGCATAGGTGCAGATGGCTTCTTTTACACGCTGCACCCTCTTGTCCGGCTGTGGTGGTCTCGGCTGGAGCTCAAGCAAGGAGATATGCAATGCACTGATGAAGTACGCGAATATTTTCGGAGGCATATAGCTGGCAAGCATAACAAGTTTTGCCTCTGACATTTCCCTACGCATCCTCTTGTCATCCTCAAAGAGGCGATAGAATTCATCCTTCATTTCTTGCCTGATGCCATACCTTCTGTAGAACCTGACCATCTCGTCCTCTGTGCAGTAGCCGTTTTTTTTCGGAAGATAAACAATGTAATCGCGAAGCTCCAGGATCTCAGACAGCCCGTTATTGACTGCCTCCTCAAGCGTCCTGCCTCTATGCTCATTTGCGCACCTAGCCAAGAGGGATGGCTCAGCTGAAGAGGCTATGGCTATCGACAAGTAATCCGTATCGGCGTTCGCCGGAAATATGTTGAGAGGCGCCTCCCTCAGCTTTTTCTTTCTTTTCTTTGGTTTCATTTCCATGGAGAGATGCCGGATATTCAGTGGATTTAAAAGATTTGCGAAAAATAAACAGATAGAAAAAAAATTCTCTCTCAGCTGTAGCGCTTCTTCTTGGTCTTCTTGATCTCCTTCTCGAGGTTCAGCTTGTCCAGCAGCTCCTTGTACCTGTTCCTGATCGTGACCTCTGTGACGCCGGCCACATCCGCGACCTCGCGCTGCGTGCGCTTCTCGCCGTTGATCAGGGCAGCGACGTACAATGCTGCAGCAGCAATGCCTGTCGGGCCTCTTCCAGAAGTCAGCTCGACACTCTGCGCATTCTCGATGATCTCGACGCTCCGTGATTGTGTCTCTGCATTCAATTTCAACGCAGAGGCGAACCGTGCGATGTAGTCAGCAGGATTGCTCGGCAGGATCTTGATGCCTAATTCTCTCGTGATGAACCGGTATGTCCGGCCAATCTCCTTCTTCTCGATGCCAGAGGCTTCGCTGAGCTCGTCCAATGTCCTCGGGACATCATGGCGCCTGCAGGCAGCGTAGAGCGCGCCTGCCACGACAGATTCCATGCTTCTTCCCCGGACAAGGCCTTTCTGGACAGCCAATGTATAGATCCGGGATGCCTCTTCTTCCACAGAAGACGGAAGCTTGAGATACGAGGAGACCCGCTTCAATTCAGCAAGCGCGAGCTTCAGGTTCCTTTCAATCGCAGTGGAAATCCTCTGCTGCCACTTCCGCAGCCTAAAGAACTTGTTCTTGTTTTTGCCGCCGAGCTGATAGAGGTCAGCTTTCCTGCCAACATCAGTCCCCAATCCCTGGTCGAACTGGGTGTAGGACATTGGAGCGCCGGTACGCCGCTTGCGTGCAGCTGCATCTGAATCAAACTCGCGCCATTCCTGGTCAAAGTCGACCATCTTCTCTTCCACGACAAGGCCGCAGTCTTTGCAGATAATCTCCCCCTTCTCCTTGTTCCAGAAGAGATTGATGCCTCCACATTCAGGACATTTCTTGACAAATACCATCTTCTCCCCCAACGCGACATGCGATGCTGATGAATTTTATCAAAAAAACATAACAACACTAAATTTAAATAGGAGAAACGTTATCCCTTTATAAAGTTTTCGAAAATAGCCCTTTTTTGAGGGAAAGGTTTTTAAGGGTTTCGGTTATTTCAAGCGGGATATTCTCGCGGATCATCAGAAAGGTGTTTCTTTCTCACTCCCTTTTCCGGATCAGTCAAGCGGGCTCTTGATGTTCCTCTTCGCTCAAATGATAGAACTACGGAATTCTCTCCTACAACGAACGAAACGAAAATTGCCCCTTGATATTTATTCTAGATGCACTAAGAAATCGCAGATTTCTGGTGTCCCAAAAAGCTACGCTTTTTGAGGAGCTCACTGTGTTCGCTTGATTGAATACGCCCCTGAAATTACCTTGATTCGCTCAAAAACCTT
>JAZDID010000090.1:0-4116 GCA_043805315.1 Nanobdellota archaeon
ACTTTGTTTCGTCCGAACCTTTCTTTTTCTTTTTCCATTCTTCACAACATCTACCGATTTGCAAAAAATACATTCCATGATCTCACCAAGCGAAATATTTGAAGAAGTTATATATAAATCATTCGTTAACTAGACAATGTCGTGAAATCGATAGATTTAAGTAATACAATTTGTTTCTATTTTTTAGTGATGTATATGGATGATCTTGATACAATCTGCGGGCGGTGCAGGGAACCAGATCCTTACAAGCTTCTTGATAAGAAAGTTATCGATGCAGCCTTTTCTGGTAAGTATACGCTCGGTGTCAAATCGTACGTGAAGGAAGATAGAGACTACGCAACATATCTCTTTCCAGAAGGCATTGCTACTCCTGGAACAGTTCTTCTTACCATTCCGAAAAAGGAGAAAAAGAAATTCGAGCGCACAGTCAATACACTAACTCTGCCTGAAGATGAACGGTATAATGCTCCTGCAGCTGTCATGATGGGAGTTTTAGGCGGCTTAGGAGTTGATCTTCTAGGAGTTGGCGCCCTTGTTCTCCTGGGCGTTGATGAGAACACAATAGCGCACGCTGGCACAGGAGGATTATCATTGGGTGTTGTCGGTGCAATAGTACATCCTATCCGTGAGAAAAAATCCAGTAAAAATGAGTATCTTCGAGCGCAAGCCCGCATGTCAGGGTATATGATGATGGGCAATGCATATCTCAGTTATCAGATGTATGATCCTGCCATCATCAAGATAGCTATCGGCGAGTAATAGACGCGCACTTTTTTCTATTATATACGTGTCAACTGTCAAAATTCCCACTGGACATCCCTCCGCAGGGCTTTTAAACATCAGCATCTTTATGCAGCCATGGTTCTGCGCATCACCTCGAAGGGCATAAAGGAGTACGAATCCAGGCTAGCTGCACTGGTCAGCAGGGAAACGGGCGCAGGCAGGCGGATAACCTTCAAATAATTGACCTGAAAAACCGAAATATTTAAATACCGAATGGTATCTATTGGTAGCATGAACTCGCAGATAAACATCCGGTTGCCTGAGAAGATGGTTGATTCAGCCCAGACATATGCTGACAAGCACGGTTTCGGGAGCATACAGGAACTCATCAAAGAGCTGATGAGAGAACGGTTGTTCGAGGAGCCGGACATTTCAAAGGAAGAGTTTGCGCTAGTCAAGAAACTCATAACTGTCGCAGAAAAGAAGAATCTCTATGGCACTGAGGAAGATCTTTTTAAAAAGCTGAAACGAAGGTAGACTATGGAGTATGAGCTTAAGCCATCCCATTTCTTCTTGAAGCAAGTGGACGAACTCAGCGCAGAAGCAAGGAGAATTCTTGAAGCCAGGTTGCGTCTTGTAAAGATAAACCCTTTTCGCAACAAGCGAATTCATGGATTCAACCTTTTTTTATTTAGGATACGATTTGAAGATAACAAGAAAGAGAAAAGAGTGATTTATCTGGTCGATAAGCCATTCGTTAAGTTGATTTGCATTCTTGACAGGGACAGAGAATATAAGGATCTAAAACAGTACTTGAAGAGTTTAGGCTATCTTTGAAATATTTCTCAATGAAAAAAAATCAAAAAGTTCTCTACCCGCATCCGCCCTGGCTAGGCACTGCCGCAGCTGACGCTGGCTCTTGCAATGCTTGCGCGCACTCAGCTGGTGCTGTATCGAAAGCCTTGCAGAGCGCTGTTTGGTAGCCTGCCGCTGTTCTTGCGCCTGAGAACCCTTCTCCTTCGATGAAGATGTCGGGCGAGCCCTGCACGCCGAGCTTGTCTCCCAATGCCTTGTCTTTCTGCGCGAGACTTATGCCGTCAGTGTCTTGGCATTTCTTGATCTTCGTGGTGTCGAGTTTCAGGCTCTTTGCCACGTTTTCCCAGCACGAGTCAGCATTCTGGCTAGTGCATTGCTTGTTCATCGCAATGGCAAATGAGAACCAGGAGTCCATGCCATAATCGCGGGCAACGCATAATTCCCTGATGTCCTGGTGCGCTTCCTGGATGCCGTGCATAGAGCAGTAGGTGCTGTCCTTGTCAATGCAGTACGTGCTCCCTCCGCCCTTGTAGTTGCCGTACCAGACATAGTGGGGGATGAAGTCTGCCTTGCCTTTCAATGATTGGTAGACTGGCTCGATAGCCTCTTCTGCCTGGTTGCCATAGGGGCAGTAGCTCATGACAAAGAAGTCGATCTGGGGCGTGTTGTCTCCTGGAGTGACTCCGATTGATGCAAGGAATTCTTTCCTGATATTCTCGTCCACATAATGGCTTGCGCCGGTGGCTGCATCCTTAATCTTGTAAGTATCTTCAATTTTTTCAAAAGCGCTCGCCAGCTGGGGGTTCGCTGTCCAGCTGAAGGAATTGATGACATTCGCGTCCAAAAGATAGGCCGGCACAACCGTGACTTTATAGGTCTTGATGAGCTCTTTTCCTTCTGGAGACGAGATGTCAACCTGCCGGACGTCTGTGTTCTTGAACAGCCGTTTTATGGCAGTCAGTAGTTGTGAGGTGTCGCAGCTTGCGCATGCCTGGTCATTTAAGACAGTGACCGTGACTTTGGCATCAGCAGTATACGTGCATGTTGCCTCTTTGGTGTTCGGATTAGTACAGCTGCCGATCTTTGTCGGCTCTGCAATGCAGTCTGTGTCTGCTGCGCATGCTGGCAGGTCTTTGCATTCAGGATGGCCTGGGAGGTTTGCGCAGATGGCTCGCTGGAATGAGAGGCTGTCCCTGCCGCTTTGGTAGGGCTGGTCATTGATATAGATAGTCGGAGATCCTGTTGCACTGATGGCGTCGCTCTTCTGTATGGATACAGAGAGCAGTGTTTTCCCTTCATCTCCAGTATAGCATGCCTTGATCTTCTCGACATCCAATCCGTTGTCCTTTGCGCAGCTTTCCCAGTTCCCCGGAATCCCTGCTGCGTTCTTGTTCTGGCAGACAATCATGTCCATGTATGCTGCAGGGTTGTATTTCATGGCGCAGAGCTGGGCAATGTCTCCCTTGACTTCTGGCTCGCCATGCAATGACTCAAAACTCCCAGTTGTTGCATTCTCATTCGCGATGAAATTGAGGTTGAACTGGACGCTGTCACCCAATTTCTTGAGCACAGGATAGATAGCGTCCTCAACTTGTGTGCCGTACGGGCACTGGCTCATGACATAGAAGTCGAGCTTGACTGTGCCATACTTGTCTCCATAGTTTTTCCCTGGGCTAATTGCCTCTGACCCTTTGGCGTTCAAGGATGCCTGGCTTTCCCCGCCGATCTCTTTCAGCGTGCTGCTGATCTGCTGCTGGTTATAGGCGATGATGCCTGCAGCGAGAATGATGACTGCAATGCCGATGATAAAAGTCAGATTCGTGCTGTTCAATGGCGAACTTTTTTTCTGCTCTTTTTTCTGCGTGTTCTGGAGTATTTTTTTCCTGTGCGTTGTCTTTTCCATTCTGGCTTGCCCCCCTGATTTTTGAAATGAGATGTCTTTCGAGTGGAAATACGATGAGGGTTTAAAAAGCTTATGAATCTTATTTCAATATGAAAAAGAGAATATCAGGCAGCACTTGTCCCTGGCAGTGCATTTCTCAGTAGAGGTCTTCCTTTTTCTTGGCGATCTTTTCCTGTTGGTCCTGCTCGAGCTGGTCTTTCAGCCGCTCCCTGACCAGGCTCGCGATAAAGTCCTCCGGGGTCTCGAAGTCCTTGTTTGCCTTGATGTACTTCTCAATCGCCTTGTTCAAGGGAAGGTTCTCGATCTGCTTGAATTTCATGATATCACCTTTTGCTGTCAATGCATATGAGTAGATTTTTCTGCTGTTGCTGGCTGTGCTGGCAGGGATTTTATATAGTTTGCGGTTTTGGAAAGTCAAGGGGTGAGCAACTTCGTGGTGTTGTTCTTATCTAGATGCAATTGCACGCCACCTTGACGCAGACGGGCATTTTCCTGCGAGAAAATACCCTACGCGACCACCCCGACGGGGCCAACCCCTCATCCTTGCCCACATTTTTTAGCAAGTGCTGCTCCTTGTTTGAGTGTGAGGAAGAATTTCCATCCTTCCCAGAGTGATTGCCAGCCTGGATTTCCGTCGCTTTTGCGATTGAGAAATCCGCCCATTTGGGCGATAA